>JAFKFS010000107.1 GCA_017308115.1 Bordetella sp. | reverse complement strand
GCCAACGCCTCGTCCAGCGCATTGGTGTGCAGGCTCTGCGTCTGGCCGCCCGCCGCCGCCATGCACTCGACCATGGTGCGCGGCACATTGTTGAACACGTCCTGCGCCGCCAGCGACCAGCCCGAGGTCTGGCAGTGGGTCCGCAAGCTGAGCGACTTCGGATTGACGCCGCCTTCGCGCTTCACCGCCTCGGCCCACAGCAGGCGGCCGGCGCGCATCTTGGCCACCTCCATGAAGTAGTTCATGCCGATGGCCCAGAAGAAGCTCAGGCGCGGCGCGAAGCGGTCGATCTCCATGCCCGCCGCCTTGCCCGCGCGCAGGTATTCGATGCCGTCCGACAGGGTGTAGGCCAGTTCGATGTCCGCCGAGGCCCCCGCCTCCTGCATGTGGTAGCCGGAGATGGAGATGGAGTTGAACTTGGGCGTTTCCTTCGCCGTCCACTCGAAGATGTCGGCGATGATCCGCATCGAGGGCGCGGGCGGATAGATGTAGGTGTTGCGGACCATGAACTCCTTCAGAATGTCGTTCTGAATGGTTCCGGTCAGCTTGGCGTGGTCGACGCCCTGCTCCTCGCCCGCCACGACGTAGAGGGCCAGGATGGGCAGCACCGCCCCGTTCATGGTCATGGACACCGACATCTGGTCCAGCGGAATGCCGTCGAACAGGGTCCGCATGTCCAGAATGCTGTCGATGGCCACGCCCGCCATGCCGACATCGCCCTTCACCCGCGGGTGGTCGCTGTCATAGCCCCGGTGGGTAGCCAGATCGAAGGCGACCGACAGGCCCTTCTGACCGGCGGCCAGGTTGCGACGATAGAAGGCGTTGGACTCCTCGGCGGTCGAGAAGCCCGCATACTGGCGGATAGTCCACGGCGCGCCCGCGTACATGGTCGGATAGGGCCCGCGCACGAAGGGGGCGAAGCCCGGCAGGCCGTGGATGAAGTCCAGCCCGTCCAGCGCCCCCGGCCCATAGGCGGTCTCGACCGTCAGCCCCTCGGGCGTGGTCCAGGCCGCTCGATCCGGCCCGGCGCCGGTCGCGCCGAGATCGAGGGCGACCTTGGAGAAATCAGGAAAACTCATTGAGCGGCCTCCTCGAAGGCGGCGGCGAAGCGGACAGGCGCCAGCGCCTCGAACGTCCCGGCGACGGCAGGGGCGGCAGGCGCGGGCGTCACCGGCGCGGAACGCACGTCCGGGTCGACGAATTTGGTGACGCCGACGATCTGGGCGGCGCCGTCCTTGAAGGCCTTCTCAGCCATGTCGCGGGCGCGGGCGATGCGGGGCTGGATCACCCCGCCTTCCAGGCAGGCGATGACGCCGCCCTCGGCCTCATAGACCTGAAACTCGGCCCATGCCGCCTCCGCCAGTTCGCGAGTGCGCGCGTCCAGATACCAGGAGCCGCTGGCCGGATCGTCCACACGGCCCAGATTGGACTCCTCCATCAGGATCAGTTGGGTGTTGCGCGCCTGACGCTTGGCGAAGTCGTCCGGCAGGCCCGCCGCGCGGGTGAAGCCGTCCAGCACCACCGCATCGGCCCCGCCGACGGCCCCGGCGAACCCGGCCGCCGTCAGGCGCAGCATGTTCGGCCACGGATCGCGCGCCGACAGCATCCGCCGCGACGAGCGCGCCTCGATGATCGCCGGAACCTCGGCGCCGAACGCCTTGGAGACGCTGGCCCAGATCAAACGCAGGGCGCGGATCTTCGCCAGAGAGTCGAAATAGGCCTGATCCACGGCGACGCTCAGGACCACGCCCTTCAGCGCCGTCTCGACCGACAGGCCCGCTTCAACGGCCGCCTTCACATAGGCCACAGCCGACGATGCGGCGAAGGCCAGTTCCTGCGCGATGGAGCCGCCCGCCTCATGCGCTGCGCGGCCCGAGGCCATGAACAGCGTCGCCTCGGGATAGGTCGCGGCGTGGGCCGCCGCCGCCCTGGCCGTCTCGGCCATGACGGCCGCGAAGTCCGATGGCGCCCCGCCCGCCTCGGCGTAGGCCGAGATCGGATCGAGGTGGAAGGCCAGCTTGGCGCGAGGCGAACCCTTGGCGACCGCCGACAGGGCGTCGGCCGCCTTCACGCCCTCGAACCCGGCGTCCAGCGCCACCGGCGCCAGCTCCAGCGCCACCCCGTCCAGCGCGCGCGCCAGCTTCACAGCGTCCGCCGCGACCGGCCCGGCGATCAGGACGGAGGCCGCCCCGTTCTCCAGATCGGTCAGGACGGCGCGGTTCAGGCCTTCCGCGTCCTCGCCCTCGTTCAGCGCCCGCACGTCCCACGCCCGGCCTTCGGCATCCGAGGGCCGGGGCGCGAACACCGGCTCGCCCCCGTTCGCCGCGCCATACAAAGGCTTCGTCGCCAGATGGTCCGCATCCAGATGGATGAGGCTCTCCAGCGGGCGGTCCTTCAGCGCCTTGATCGCGGCGTCGCGCCACTCCAGCGGGGTCGGGTCGGGGAAGGTCATGCCGCCGCTCCTTCTACTTTCGTCATCCTCCGGCCAGCCGCGCAGCGGCGCAGACCGGGGGACCCAGCGGCGCGCGAAAGCGCGAAGCTGTCACGCACGCCGTGCGCCCCATCGAAACGCGGCGCTATCGCCTTCGCTTCGCTGCGGCGCCGCTGGGTCCCCCGGTCGCTCCCGCGGAGCGCCGGAGGATGACGAAAGAGGGAAAGCATCACTCGAACTCCACCAGCACGTCGTCGGCGGCGACCGGGTCGCCGGCCTTGGCCTTGACCGCCTTCACCTTGCCGTCGCGCTCGGCCTTGAGGATGTTCTGCATCTTCATGGCCTCGATGATGGCCACGGTCTCGCCGGACTTGACCTCCTGGCCCGGGGTCACGGGGATGTCGACCACCAGCCCCGGCATCGGCGACAGCACAAGCTTGGACGTATCCGCCGCCTGCTTCTCGGGCAGCAGGGCGTAGAGATGCGCCACGTCGGGACGCAGCACGCGCACCCGCGCCCGCGCCGCGCGGTGGCGAATGTCGAAGCCGTCGGCGGCGCGCTTCACCTCGGCGGTGAAGGCGTCGTCGTCCAGCACCGCCTTGAACAGCGACAG
>JAFKFS010000042.1 GCA_017308115.1 Bordetella sp. | reverse complement strand
CGGAACGCCGACGTAGAGGTCCGACAGGCCGTATTCGCCCGACAGCCACACGGCGCACGGCAGGACGCGCTTCTGGTCCAGCAGGTAGGACTTGGCCATGGCGATGGCGGATTCAGCCGGGGCGTAGAAGGCCGAGCCGGTCTTCAGCAGGGCCACGATCTCGCCGCCGCCCTTGCGGGTGCGCTCGACGATGGCGTCCAGGTCGGCTTGCGACAGGAAGCCTGCGGCGACCGCGTCCGGCAGCGGCAGGCCGCCGACCGTCGAGTGGCGCACCATCGGCACCATGTCGTCGCCGTGACCGCCCAGGGTCCAGGCGTGGATGTCCTGCACCGAGACGCCGGTCTTTTCAGCCAGGAAGTAGGCGAAGCGGGCCGAGTCCAGCACGCCGGCCATGCCGATGACCTTCTCCTTGGGCAGACCCGAGAACTTCTGCAGGGCCCAGACCATGGCGTCGAGCGGGTTGGTGATGCAGATGACGAAGGCGTTGGGGGCGTGGGCCTTGATGCCTTCGCCGACGGCCTTCATCACTTTCAGATTGATGCCGATCAGGTCGTCGCGGCTCATGCCCGGCTTGCGCGGCACGCCGGCGGTGACGATGCAGACGTCGGCGCCCGCGATGTCGGCGTAGTCGTTGGCGCCCTTCAGGGCCACGTCCTGACCGAAGACGGCCGAGGCCTCGGCGATGTCCAGAGCCTTGCCCTGGGGGGTGCCTTCGGCGATGTCGAACAGGATGACGTCGCCCAGCGCTTCGCGCGCGGCCACGTGGGCCAGGGTTCCGCCGATCATTCCGGCGCCGATGAGGGCGATCTTCGCGCGAGCCATTCAGGTCTCTCCAGTCGATATTGCGTGTGCGAAACGGTAGTCGCTGGAACGGCGGTCTAGACCTGTCGGCGGATCGCGGCAAGCGTTCCGCGTTGCGCCTTTCGTCGGTTCCTGAGAGGGTTCGCCATGTCCTCCCCGCCCGATTTCACCGCCGACCCCGCCTTCGAGGCCGCCTCCGTCTTCGCCGCCGACTGGCCCCTGTGCCAGGTCCGGTTTCAGGACGACGCCCGTTTTCCCTGGCTGATCCTGCTGCCGCGCGTGGCCGGGGCCGTCGAACTGGAGGATCTGTCGCCGGACCAGCGCGCCCTGCTGGGCGAGGAAATCGTGCGGGCCGGGGCTGTGGTGCGCGAACTGGGCGCCTTGCGCGACCGGCCCGTCGACAAGCTGAACGTCGCCGCCCTGGGCAACGTCACGGCCCAGCTTCACGTCCATGTCGTCGGACGCCGCCGCGACGACCCCCTGTGGCCCGATCCGGTGTGGGGCCGTCCCGGGGCGGTTCCGTGCGCGCCCGAGAAACGCCAGGCGGCCCTGGCGCATGTCGCGGCCTTTTGATTGCGGTTCGCAGGTAGAACTTGACTGGAATCGGCCCCCTTCGTTGACACCGGGCCGTCTGCGTCACTAAAGCCTGTTGCACTGCAATCCGGCCCTGAAATTCCTCGGGTTTTTTGAGAATCATTCGCATGTCGAACACTCCCCCGGCTGCGGGCGAAACTGGCGACCGGACGGGCCGCTACGTCCGTCACCCCAACGGGCACGTCGCACCGATGTCGCCCTTCACCGATATCTGGCGCTGGCACATGACCATGGTCGCGTCGATCCTGTTCCGCGTCACCATCGGCGCGGCCAGCGTGGGCGCCGTCCTGCTGCTGGGCTGGGTCGCCGCCGTGGCCTCGGGTCCGGACGCCTTCGCCTCGGTCGCCGCCTTCTCGGGCTCGCCGTTCGGCCTGTTCATCGGGTTCGGCCTGACGCTGGTGCTGTTCTCCTTCCTGCTGAACGGCGCGCGCCACCTGATCAACGACGCGGCCAAGGGTCTGGACCTGAAGTCCGCCAACCTGATGGCCCGGATCGTCGTCTGGGGTCCGATCGTCCTGGCCGTCCTGTTCTGGGTCGTGCTGTTCGCCGCTGGAAAGGTTTCGCTGTGAGCGCCGCGCCCAAGTTCAAGAACAATGTGAAAATCTCCGAGCGCCACGGCGCCGGGGAATGGAAAATCGAGAAGCTGGCGCTGCTGGCCCTGATGCCGCTGGGCCTGTGGGTCCTGTCGAGCGGCTTCACCCTGGCCGGCGCCGACTACGGCGCGGTCGTCGCCTGGTTCGGCAGCACCCTGAACGCCGGCCTCGCGGCCGTGACGGCGGTGGTCTTCTGCCTGTTCGCCAGCCTGGCCTGGAAGGTGATCATCGAGGACTACGTCCCCGGCGCCTCCCGCTCCGGCCTGATCCTGGTCTCGAACCTGGTCTTCCTCCTGCTGGCGGCCGCCAGCGTCTTCTTCATCGTGCGTCTGGCGCTGGGCTCGGCCCCGCTGCCGGCCGGAGTCTGATCCCGCCATGGCTGCATACGAGCTTATCGATCACGAATACGACGTCGTCGTCGTCGGCGCCGGCGGTTCGGGCCTGCGCGCCGCCCTCGGCGCCGCCCAGCAGGGCCTGAAGGTCGCCTGCGTCACCAAGGTCTTCCCGACCCGCTCGCACACCGTGGCGGCCCAGGGCGGCATCTCCGCCTCGCTCGGCAACATGGGCGAGGATTCCTGGCAGTGGCACATGTACGACACCGTCAAGGGGTCGGACTGGCTGGGCGACCAGGACGCCATCGAATACCTGGTCCGCAACGCGCCCCAGGCCGTCTATGAGCTGGAGCACTGGGGCGTGCCCTTCAGCCGCACCGACGAAGGCAAGATCTATCAGCGCGCCTTCGGCGGCATGACCCGCAACTTCGGCGAAGGCCCGGTGCAGCGCACCTGCGCCGCCGCCGACCGCACCGGCCACGCCATCCTGCACACCCTGTACGGCCAGTCGGTCCGTCGCGAGGTGAAGTTCTTCATCGAATACTTCGCCCTGGACCTGATCATGCAGGACGGCGCCTGCACCGGCGTCACCGCGCTTCAGCTCGACACCGGCCAGCTGCACCAGTTCCGCGCCAAGATGGTGGTGCTGGCGACCGGCGGTTACGGCCGCGCCTATTTCTCGGCCACCTCGGCTCACACCTGCACCGGCGACGGCAACGCCATGGTGCTGCGCGCCGGCCTGCCGCTGCAGGACATGGAGTTCGTGCAGTTCCACCCGACCGGCATCTACGGCGCCGGCTGTCTGATCACCGAGGGCGCTCGCGGCGAAGGCGGCTATCTGACCAACTCGGAAGGCGAGCGCTTCATGGAGCGCTATGCGCCGACCGTGAAGGATCTGGCCCCGCGCGACATGGTCAGCCGCTCCATGACCATCGAGATTCGCGAAGGCCGCGGCGTGGGTCCGAACAAGGACCACATCTTCCTGCACCTGGACCACCTGGACCCGAAGATTCTGCACGCGCGCCTGCCGGGCATCTCGGAATCGGCCAAGATCTTCGCCGGCGTCGATGTGACCAAGGAGCCGATCCCGGTCCTGCCGACCGTCCACTACAACATGGGCGGCATCCCGACGAACTATCACGGCGAGGTGCTGACCCTGCGCGACGGGAACCCCGACAGCGTGGTGCCCGGCCTGATGGCCGTGGGCGAGGCGGCCTGCGTCTCGGTGCACGGCGCCAACCGCCTGGGCTCCAACTCCCTGACCGACCTGGTGGTGTTCGGCCGCGCCGTCGGCCTGCGCTGCGGCGAGGTGGTGGACAAGACCTCGGCCGTGCCGTCCGCCTCCAAGGCTCAGACCGACGCCCACCTGGCCCGCCTGGACCGCTTCCGCAACGCCTCGGGCTCGACCCCCACGGCGCACCTGCGTCTTGAGATGCAGCGCGCCATGCAGTCCGACGCCGCCGTCTTCCGCACCGGCAAGACCCTGGACGAAGGCGTCCAGAAGCTGCGTTCGATCGACGCCGCCGGCTCGGACATCAAGGTCACGGATCGCGGCCTGATCTGGAACACGGACCTGGTGGAGACGCTGGAGTACGACAACCTGATCGCCCAGGCCCTGGTCACCATCGAAGGCGCGGCCAACCGCACGGAATCGCGCGGCGCCCACGCCCGCGAGGACTATCCGGACCGTGACGACGTGAACTGGATGAAGCACACCCTGGCGTGGAAGCGTCCGGGCGAAGGCGTCCAGATCGACTACCGTCCGGTGCACAAATACACGATGACCGACGAGGTCTCGTACATCGAGCCCAAGGCTCGGGTTTACTAAGGGGGGTCGCAGATGGTTCAGCTCAACCTCCCGCGCGGCTCCAAGCCCACGACCGGCAAGGTCCACAAGGCCCCCGCCGGCGCCCAGAACGTCAAGACCTACAAGGTCTATCGCTACGACCCCGAAGTGGATTCCGATCCGCGTTGGGACGTTTACGAGGTCTCGTCCGACGATCACGGCCCCATGCTTCTGGACGCCCTGATCCACATCAAGAACGAGATCGACCCGACCCTGTCCTTCCGCCGCTCGTGCCGCGAAGGCATCTGCGGCTCCTGCTCGATGAACATCGACGGGCGCAACACCCTGGCCTGCACCAAGGGCTGGGACGAGTGCTCCTCGCACAACATCACCATCGCCCCCCTGCCCCACCAGCCGGTGGTCAAGGACCTGGTGACGGACCTGTCGCTGTTCTACGCCCAGTACGACTCCATCCAGCCCTATCTCCAGTCCGACCTGCCGGACCCGGAGAAGGAGCGCCTGCAGTCGCCCGAGGACCGCGAGAAGCTGGACGGCCTTTACGAGTGCATCCTGTGCGCCTGCTGCTCGACCTCGTGCCCGAGCTACTGGTGGAACCAGGAAGAATACCTCGGCCCGGCGGCCCTGCTGCAGTCCTATCGCTGGATCGCCGACAGCCGCGACGACGCCACCCAGAAGCGCCTCGACGATCTGGAAGACCCGTTCAAGCTGTACCGCTGCCACACCATCATGAACTGCGCCCAGGTCTGCCCCAAGGGGCTGAACCCGGCCAAGGCGATCGCCGAGACCAAGAAGCTGATGGTCTCGCCGTCGCGCAAGAAGACGGCCGCCTGATCCAGCCGGCCAGGACGAAAAGAAAAGCCCCCGGCGCCGCGTGGCTCCGGGGGTTTTCCTTGGCCGCCGCGTCGCGAGGCTTGCCAAGCCTGCATCCAGAGTTAAGACCGCTCCCATGCCCAAGATCACCTACATCGAGCACGACGGAACCGAGCACACGGTCGAGGTCAAGAAGGGCCTGTCCGTGATGGAGGGCGCGATCCGCAACAATGTGCCGGGCATCGACGCCGACTGCGGCGGCGCCTGCGCCTGCGCCACCTGCCACGTCTATGTCGACGAGACCTTCGCCGCCGAGACGGGCCGCCCCTCGGCCATGGAGGAGTCCATGCTGGACTTCGCCGAGAACGTCGAGCCGAACAGCCGCCTGTCCTGCCAGATCCGCGTCACCGACGACCTGGACGGCCTGATCGTGCGCCTGCCGGAAAGCCAGCACTGAGATGATCGACGCCCGGCTGCTGGAAGCGGTCGGGTCTCTGGCCGCGCGCCACGCCCGGCCGGGCCGCCTTCCCCTGATCGGGATCGCCGGGGCGCAAGGGTCCGGCAAGACCACCCTGGCGTGCGCGGCGGCCCGACGACTGGGCGCCGCGTCCCTGTCGCTGGACGACGTCTATCTGACCAAGGCGGAGCGCCTGGCCCTGGCCCGCGACGTCCACCCCCTGTTCGCCGTGCGCGGCCCGCCAGGGACGCATGATCTGGAACTGTTTGAGCAGACGATCGCCGCCCTGCGCGCCGCCGGGCCGGACAGCCGCACGCCCCTGCCTGCCTTCGACAAACTGGCTGACGACCGCGCGCCCGAAGCCCACTGGCCGGTGTTCACAGGACGTCCCTCGGCGGTGCTGATCGACGGCTGGTGCCTGGGCGCGACGCCGCAGACCGAGGCCGACCTCTCCGCGCCGGTCAATGCTCTGGAAGCCGAACAGGACGCGGAGGGGAGATGGCGGCGCGCCGTCAACGCCGCCTTGGCCGGACCCTACGCCCGGACCTTCGCCCGCCTCGACGCGGTGCTGTTCCTCAAGGCGCCGTCGTTCGACGCCGTGCTGGACTGGCGCTGCGAGCAGGAGGCGGGACTGATGGGCCTGTCGCCCGCCGACCTGCCCGCGACCAGACGCGCCGAACTGGCCGTCTTCATCCAGCATTTCGAGCGCGTCACCCGCCACATGCTGGCGGGCGGGGTGCGGGCGGATGTCACGATCCCGCTGGACCGCCATCGGCGCCCCCTCTCCCCTTGAGGGAGAAGGTGTCAGGCGAAGCCTGACGGATGAGGGGCGTCAGCGCCTCGTATGCGGGCTTGGAGGCGTCTGTCTTGGACTGCGGCTCGGCAGCGGGCTGGATCAACCGACCTGCGGCATGCCCTGGGGCACGACGGTCTTGATGATGCTGGCGTCCAGTTCCTCGAAGTCGTGCAGGCCGATGACGTCGTAGAGTTCCTGACGGGTCTGCATCCGGTCGACATATTTGTGTGTGCCGCCGTTGTCGGCGATCGAGGCGTAGAGCTCGGCCTGCGCCTTGTTGGCGGCGCGCAGGGAAGACACCGGCCAGATCACCATCTTGTAGCCCATCTCCTCGAATTCCTTGGCGGTGTAGAAGGGCGTCTTGCCGAACTCGGTCATATTGGCCAGCAGCGGCACGTTCGGCAGGGCCCTGGCGAACTTCTCGAACATCTCGCGCGTGTTGAGCGCTTCGGGGAAGATGGCGTCGGCGCCGGCGTCCACATACATCTTGGCCCGGTCGACGGCGGCGTCGAAGCCCTCGACCCCGGCGGCGTCGGTGCGCGCCATGATGAGGATGTCGCGGCTGGCCTTTTTGGCGGCGGCGACCTTGGCGGCCATGTCCAGCGCCGGGACCAGGTTCTTGCCGTTCAGATGCCCGCACTTCTTGGGCAGGATCTGGTCTTCCAGATGGACCGCGCCCGCGCCCGCGTCTTCAAACGCGCGGACCATGTGCATGACGTTCAGCACCTCGCCATAGCCCGTGTCGCCGTCCACCAGCAGGGGCAGGCCGCTGGAACGCGCGATCTGGCGGATGAAGAAGGCGACCTCGTCCACCGTGATGATCCCCAGGTCCGGCAGGCCCATGGAGGCGGTCATCGCCGCGCCCGACAGATAAAGGCCGTCGAAGCCCGCCAGCCTGGCCTGCTTGGCCGCCTGACCGTTGTGGGCGCCCGGCAACTGCCAGATTCCGGGGCGGGCCAGCGCCGCGCGGAAGCGTTTCCCGGCGGATTCAGTCGGCAGGTCGTCGGCGACGAGATAGGGCATGGGGACTCTCTTCAGAACTCGGGATTCAGGCGCCCAGATTGTTTTAGGCGCGCAGGGCGGTTCAGGCGCGTTCGGCCAGGGGCGCGAACTTCAGGTTCTCGGGGCCGTCGTAGTTGGCCGAGGGGCGGATGATCTTGTTGTCGATGCGCTGTTCGATCACGTGGGCGGACCAGCCGGTGGTGCGCGAGATGACGAACAGGGGGGTGAACATGGCCGTGGGCACCCCCATCATGTGGTAGGAGACGGCCGAGAACCAGTCGAGGTTCGGGAACATCTTCTTGGCGTCCATCATGACGGTCTCGATGCGTTCGGCGATGTCGTACATCTTCATCGAACCGGCGTCTTCCGACAGCTGTTTCGCCACGCGCTTGATGACCACGTTGCGCGGGTCCGAGATCGTATAGACCGGGTGGCCGAAGCCGATGATGACCTCCTTGGCCTCCATGCGGCGGCGGATGTCGGCCTCGGCCTCGTCCGCGTCGGCGTAGCGTTTCTGGATCTCGAAGGCGACCTCATTGGCCCCGCCGTGCTTGGGCCCGCGCAGGGCGCCGATGGCTCCGGCGATGCAGGAGAACATGTCCGAGCCGGTCCCGGCGATGACGCGGGCGGTGAAGGTCGAGGCGTTGAACTCATGCTCGGCGTAAAGGATCAGCGAGGTGTGCATGGCCCGCACCCAGCCGTCGGACGGCGGCGTCCCGTGCAGCAGGTGCAGGAAGTGGCCGCCAATGGAATCATCGTCCGTCTCGACCTCGATGCGGCGGCCGTTCTGGCTGAAGTGGTGCCAGTAGAGCAGCATGGAGCCCAGCGAGGCCAGCAGGCGGTCGGCGATGTCGCGCGCGGCGGGGTGGTTGTGGTCGTGAGCCTCGGGCAGGGCGCAGCCCAGGGCCGAGACGCCGGTGCGCATGACGTCCATCGGATGGGCGGCGGCGGGCACCGTCTCCAGCGCCGACTTCACCGCCGCAGGCAGGCCGCGCAGGGCCTTCAGCTTCGCCTTGTAGGCTTTCAGCTGGGCCGCGTTCGGAAGCGATCCGTGGATCAACAGGTGGGCGATCTCTTCGAACTCGCTGGTCTCGGCGAAGTCCAGGATGTCGTAGCCGCGATAGTGCAGGTCGTTGCCCGAGCGGCCGACGGTGCACAGGCTGGTGTTGCCCGCCAGCACGCCGGACAGGGCGACGGACTTCTTCGGCTTCACGCCGGGAGCGAGGGAAGCGTCGGACATGGGGATTTCCTCAGGAGCGAAGATCAGAACGGGATGCGATGGGGGTCGGACGGCCGTCGGCGTCGACGGCGACCATTTCGAAGCGGCCGCTGAGCGCGGGGCGCCGCGCGCCGGTCGCCAAGGTCTCGGCGACGCCCTCGACCTCGACCGTCAGGGACGAGCGGCCGACGCGGATGACGCGCGCCGACAGGTCCAGCAGTTCGCCGACGCGAACCGGGGCGTGGAAATCGGTCGCCTCGGAGCGGGCCATGACGACGTCGCCGCGCGCCCTACGGCTGGCGGCGACGAAGGCGGCCTTGGACAGCAGCGCCAGCCCCGCGCCTGCGAACAGGGCGCCGTAATGGTTGGCCTGGTCCGGGAAGACCATTTCCGCGAAGCGGGTCTCTTCGTTGGAAAGGTGCGTCTGCGACGACATGAGGCCTCGGGGCGGCGGTTGATCCGCGTCGCCCCGAAATATTCACGCTTCCGCACGCCGATTAAGGACTGAAAAAGCGGAAAACTGCGAACCGGAAGGTGCAAACCTGTGAAAGCTGCAAACGGGTGAAGAGGCGGGCAGAACGGCGGGCGCGACAAGGGCCATAAAGGCGCAGGAGGCGGCGTCTCTGGAGACTCTGCGGCAGATGAACTGCCTCCACCCCCACCCAACCCTCCCCCATCGAGGGGGAGGGCTTTGGTGCGAACAGTCCTTTTGCAGATTTTGCAGGTTTACAGGGCGGCGTTCACAAGTCTCCGCCTTTTCAGCCGTTCACCTGAGATCGCGAGGACCGGATAAGGACCGCACGTCTGCGCATGGGATTCCGCCGCCGGTTTCGTCCGGCGCCGGACGCCGCCCGGCGCGGCCTCATGCAAGCTGGGACATCCGCGCTGATGAACACCGATTACCGCAGGCGGCTGCTGGGCACGCCCGTCGACTATTTCGACACGCGCGCCGCCGTCCACGCCATCCAGCCGGGCGCCTATGACCGACTGCCCTATGTGTCGCGCGTCCTGGCCGAACAGCTGGTCCGCCGCTGCGATCCCGAACAGCTGACCGACGCCCTGACCCAGATCGTCGAGGGGCGGCGCGATCTGGACTTCCCCTGGTATCCGGCGCGCGTCGTCTGTCACGACATCCTGGGCCAGACAGCGCTGGTCGATCTGGCGGGCCTGCGCGACGCCATCGCCCAGCAGGGCGGCGACCCGGCCAAGGTCAATCCGGTGGTGCCGACGCAGTTGATCGTCGACCACTCGCTGGCGGTGGAATACGGCGGATTCGATCCCGACGCCTTCGACAAGAACCGCGCGGTCGAGGATCGCCGCAACGAGGACCGCTTCCACTTCATCGAATGGACCAAGCGCGCCTTCGAGAACGTCGACGTCATTCCGGCGGGCAACGGCATCATGCACCAGATCAATCTGGAGAAGATGTCGCCGGTGGTTCAGGTCCGCGACGGCGTGGCCTTCCCCGACACCTGCGTCGGCACCGACAGCCACACGCCTCACGTCGATGCGCTGGGCGTCATCGCCGTCGGCGTCGGCGGGCTGGAAGCCGAGACGGTCATGCTGGGCCGCGCCTCGATGATGCGGCTGCCCGACATCGTCGGCGTCAGGCTGACCGGACGGCGCGCGCCGGGCATCACGGCGACCGACATCGTCCTGGCCCTGACCGAGTTCCTGCGCGGACAGAAGGTGGTCGGCGCCTGGCTGGAGTTCTTCGGCGAGGGCGCCGACAGCCTGTCGATCGGCGACCGGGCGACCATCTCCAACATGTGCCCGGAATATGGGGCGACGGCGGCGATGTTCTACATCGACCAGCAGACCCTCGACTATCTGAAGCTGACCGGCCGCGACTCGGAACAGGTGGCGCTGGTCGAGACCTACGCCCGCACCACCGGCCTGTGGGGCGAGGCGCTGAAGACCGCTGAATATGAGCGGGTGCTGGAGTTCGACCTGTCGAGCGTCGAGCGCAATCTGGCCGGGCCGTCCAACCCGCACCGGCGCCTGCCCACATCCGCCCTGAAAGAGCGCGGCGTCGCCGTGGGGCTGGCCGAGGCGCAAGCCGAGGAGCGCGAGGGCCTGCTGCCCGACGGCGCCGTCATCATCGCCGCCATCACCAGCTGCACCAACACCTCCAATCCGCGCAACGTCGTGGCGGCGGGCCTGCTGGCCAAGAAGGCCAACGCCCTGGGCCTGACGCGCAAGCCGTGGGTCAAGTCGTCCTTCGCGCCGGGGTCCAAGGTGGCGCGGCTGTATCTGGAGGAAGCGGGCCTGCTGTCCGAGCTGGAGGCGCTGGGCTTCGGCATCGTCGCCTTCGCCTGCACCACCTGCAACGGCATGTCCGGCGCCCTTGATCCGGCCATCCAGCAGGAGATCATCGACCGCGATCTCTATTCCACCGCCGTGCTGTCGGGGAACCGCAATTTCGACGGCCGCATCCACCCCTACGCCAAACAGGCCTTCCTCGCCTCGCCGCCGCTGGTGGTGGCCTATGCGCTGGCCGGAACGGTGCGCTTCGATATCGAGCAGGACGTGCTGGGCGTGGTCGACGGCCGCGACATCCGCCTGAAGGACCTGTGGCCCTCGGACGAGGAGATCGACGCCGTGGTCGCCGCCTCGGTCAAGCCGGAACAGTTCCGCGCCGTCTATGAGCCGATGTTCGGCGCGCGCCGCAGCGGCGGGGTCAGCGTCAGCCCCCTGTACGACTGGCGCCCGCAGTCGACCTACATCCGCCGCCCGCCCTATTGGGATGTCGAAGGCGTCGGCGCCCTGGCCGCCAATCCGCGCACCCTGACGAGGATGCGGCCGCTGGCGATCCTGCCGGACAACATCACCACCGACCACCTGTCGCCGTCGAACGCCATCCTGCCGACGTCAGCGGCGGGAGAGTATCTGACGCGGATGGGCGTGCCGGAAGAGGACTACAACTCCTACGCCACCCACCGGGGCGACCACCTGACCGCCATGCGCGCCACCTTCGCCAACCCTCAGCTGGTCAATGAGATGGCCGTGGTGGACGGGGCGGTGAAGAAGGGCTCGCTGACGCGGGTCGAACCAGACGGAACCGTCATGCGGATGTGGGAGGCGATCGAGACCTATCTGGACCGCCGCCAGCCGCTGATCATCATCGCGGGCGCCGACTATGGGCAGGGCTCGTCGCGCGACTGGGCGGCCAAGGGCGTGCGGCTGGCGGGCGTCGAGGCCATCGTCGCCGAGGGGTTCGAGCGCATCCACCGCACCAATCTGATCGGCATGGGCGTGCTGCCGCTGGAGTTCAAGCCGGGCGTCACGCGCCTGACGCTGGAGCTGGACGGGACGGAAGTGTTCGATGTCGCGGGCGAGCGCCGCCCCGGCGCCGACCTGACGCTTCTGATCCATCGCGCAGACGGCAGGACGGTCGAGATCCCCGTCACCTGCCGTCTGGACACGGCCGAGGAGGCGTCGATCTATGAGGCGGGCGGCGTGCTGCAACGCTTCGCCCAGGACTTCCTCGCCGCCAAGTCGGAGGCCGCCTAAATGTCGCGCCAGGCCCAGATCGCCATTCCCGCCGTCTATATGCGCGGCGGCACCTCCAAGGGCGTCTTCTTCAGGCTGGAAGACCTGCCCGAGGCGTGTCGCGTTCCGGGCCGGGCGCGCGACCGCCTGTTCCAGCGCGTGATCGGCAGCCCCGACCCCTATGGCAAGCACACCGACGGCATGGGCGGGGCGACCTCCAGCACCAGCAAATGCGTGATCCTCTCGCCCAGCGCGCAGCCCGATCACGACGTCGACTATCTGTATGGACAGGTGTCGATCGACACCGACTTCGTCGACTGGTCGGGCAACTGCGGCAATCTGTCGACGGCGGCGGGGGCCTTCGCCATCCACGCGGGCTATGTCCCGGTCGGGCCGGACGGAGTGCGCACCGTGCGCATCTGGCAGGCCAACATCGGCAAGACCATCATCGCCCATGTGCCGGTGGCCGAAGGCCGGGTGCAGGAGACGGGCGACTTCGAACTGGACGGCGTGACCTTCCCCGCCGCCGAGATCGTGCTGGAGTTCCTCGACCCGGCCGATGAGGGCGAGGGCGAGGATGGCGGCGGGGGCGCCATGTTCCCCACGGGCCATCTGATCGACGAACTGGACGTGCCCGAGGCGCTGGTCGCGGGGGGCAGGCTGAAGGCCACCCTGATCAACGCCGGCATTCCGACCATCTTCGTCAACGCGGCGGACCTCGGCTATTCGGGGGCGGAGCTGCAGGGGGCGATCAACGACGATCCGGCCGCCCTGGCGCGCTTCGAGGCCCTGCGCGCCATCGGCGCCGTGCGCATGGGACTGATCGCCTCGCCAGAGGAGGCGGCCCGGCGCCAGCATACGCCCAAGATCGCCTTCGTCGCCCCGCCCGCAGACCATGTGACCTCCAGCGGCAAAGCCGTCGCGGCAGGCGAGATCGACCTGCTGGTCCGCGCCCTGTCGATGGGGCGGCTGCACCACGCCATGATGGGCACGGCGGCGGTCGCCATCGGCGCTGCGGCGGCTGTGCCGGGGACGCTGGTCAATCTGGCTGCGGGCGGCGGGGAGCGTCAATCTGTCCGCTTCGGCCATCCGTCCGGAACCCTGAGCGTCGGGGCCGAGGCGAAACAGGTCGAGGGCGTCTGGACGGTGGCCAAGGCGGTCATGAGCCGCAGCGCGCGCCGCCTGATGGAGGGCCGCGTTCTGGTCCCGGCCGGGTCGTTCGACACGGCCGACTGAGCCGTTCTTGCACGACCAGGACATTTGCAATATTTACACAAGACACTGAAACCGCACGATTTATCGTGTGAATATTGCCAAAATTTCCAGCCTGGTCTGTAAAAGTTGCAAAACACATGAGCAAGACCTTCATGGGGGTGCGGCTGCGGCGGCTGCGCGAGGAGCGCGGCCTGACCCAGACGGCGGTCGCGCGCGCCCTGGGCATCTCCAACTCCTATCTCAGCCAGATCGAGCAGAATCAGCGCCCGCTGACCGTGCCCCTGCTGCTGAAGCTGAACGCGGCCTTCGGCGTGGACGTTCAGCTGTTCTCCGAAGACGAAGAGGGACGGCTGATCTCCGATGTCCGCGAAGCCTTGGCGGACGGCGGCGACGAGCCGATCTCGACGGCGGAGCTGCGCGAGCTGGCGCTCAACATGCCGGCGGTCGGGCGGGCGCTGGTCTCCCTGCACCGCAAGGCGCGCCAGAGCGCCGAGCGGGCCGAGGCCATGGCCCTGCGCCTGGGCGAGGACGTGGAGGGCGACGCCCCCGCGCGGATGCCGTTCGAACAGGTGCGCGACTTCTTCTATTCGCGCCGCAACCATGTCGCCGAACTGGATGAGGCGGCCGAGCGCCTCTATGCGGCGGCCGGTTTGGCGCCGCGCCAGGTAAGGCCCGGCCTGGCCGCCTGGCTGGCCGAGAGGCACGGCGTCCGCGTCATCTTCGACGAAACGGATGCAGCGCAGCGCCGCTATGACGTCGCGCACCGGACCCTCTATGTCTCGGCCTTCATCAAGCAGGGACAGCAGGCCTTTCAGATGGCGCTGCAACTGGCCTTTCTGGAAGCGGGCGAGATCATCGAGGGCCTGATCGACGCCGCCCTGCTGGAGGAGCGCGAAACCCGCGACCTGCTGCGCATCGGGCTGGCCCAGTATTTCGCCGGGGCGCTGGTTCTGCCCTACGGCGACTTCCTGCGTCAGGCCGAGGCCTATGGCTATGACATCGACCGGCTGGGGCGGCATTTCGGGGTGGGATTCGAGACCGTCTGCCACCGCCTGTCGACCCTGCAACGGCCGGGCGCCCAGGGCGTGCCCTTTTTCTTCATCCGGGTGGATCGCGCCGGGAACATCTCCAAGCGTCAGTCGGCCACGGACTTTCACTTCTCGCGCGTCGGCGGCTCGTGCCCGCTGTGGAATGTCTATGAAGCCTTCGTCCAGCCGGGCCGGGTGCTGACCCAGATGGCCCAGATGCCGGACGGCCGCACCTATCTGTGGATCGCCCGCACGGTGGGAAGTCTGGGGCCGGTCTATGGCGCGCCGGGCAAGACCTTCGCCATCGGCCTGGGCTGCGACATCCGCCATGCGGGGCGGCTGGTCTATTCGCAGGGACTGAACCTGTCCGACCAGGCTGTCGCCACCCCCATCGGCGCCGGGTGCAAGATCTGCGAACGCCCGACCTGCCCGCAACGCGCCTTCCCCTTCATCGGCCGCGCCCTGCAGATCGACGTGGACCGCAGCGCGGCGACCCCCTATCCGACGGCGGCCACGGCCTGACGCAATCGCATAACCATATAAAGATGTCCTTATATTGATATTGACTTGCCGCAGCGCTGTGGCACTGTGGCTCGGTCGTGGTTCTGCGCGCGGTCCTCGGACTGCGCGGAGCTAAGAGGGAAGCCGGTGAGACCTCGGTCGATGCCGGCGCTGCCCCCGCAACTGTGAGCGGCGAGTCGAAGGTCCATTTCGCGTCACTGGGGGTTCGCCTCCGGGAAGGCCGGACCGGAGGCGATGACCCGTGAGCCAGGAGACCTGCCCCGACAGATAACGTCCTCCGGCGGGGTGTCCGGTCAGGCCGCATGAGCGCCGCGACGGGACGATTCCGCGCGGGCGGTCGCGCGTCCCTGTCCGCTGCCTCGCCACAGCATCAACGGCAGAGACCATGGCGAGCAGCGAATTCACCTTCAACATCAAGCGCACCGCGCTCGACGAGGACTATCGCCCGGCCGAGAACACGCGGATCACGACCAATTTCGCCAATCTGGCTAGGGGAGAATGCCGCCGGGAGAACCTGCGCAACACCCTGAGGATGATCGACAACCGGTTCAACTCCCTGGCGCATTGGGGCAACCCGAGGGGCGATCGCTACGCCGTCGAACTCACGATCATCTCCGTCGAAATGAGCGTCTCGCCCAGCCAGAACGCCGACGCCTTCCCGCTGATTGAAATCCTTCAGACGACGATCGTCGACAGGGACGCCGATGAGCGGATCGACGGGATCGTGGGGAACAACTTCTCCTCCTACGTCCGTGACTACGATTTCAGCGTGGTCCTGCCGGAGCACATGAAGAACCACCCCGGCTCCGGGGCGCCGGAGGGGTTCGGCGACCTGCATGGGAAGCTGTTCAGGCACTTCCTCAACTCGAGCGCCTACCGGGACAATTTCGCCAAGCCGCCGGTCATCTGCCTGAGCGTGTCGAGCAACAAGACCTACCATCGGACGGGGCGCGAGCACCCTGTGCTTGGCCTCGAATACGAGAATGACGCCGTCTCGCCGACCGATCAGTATTTCGCGAAAATGGGGATGAAGGTCCGCTACTTCATGCCCAAGGGCAGCGTGGCCCCTTTCGCCTTCTACCACGTGGGCGATCTGACGGCGGACTACACCGACCTGGAGCTGGTCAGCACGATCAGCACCATGGAGACCTTCCAGAAAATCTACCGTCCCGAGATCTACAACGCCAACTCGCCAGCGACCGAGCAGTACCAGCCCAGCCTGAAATACCAGGACTATTCCCTGACCCGGATCGTCTACGACCGCGAAGAGCGCAGCCGATTGGCCGTCGAGCAGGGCAGGTTCGTCGAGGAGCGCTTCATCAAGCCCTATCGGGCCGTCCTCGACCAATGGTCCGCCAGCTTCGCCGCCTGATCCTCCCTGCGCACACAAAGTCATCGCCATGAAAACCCTGTTGCCCACCTCGACCGCCGGCAGCCTGCCCAAACCCGTCTGGCTGGCCGAACCTGAAACCCTGTGGTCGCCCTGGAAGCTGGAAGGCGAGGACCTGATCGAGGCCAAGCGGGACGCCCTGCGGCTGTCGCTGGACGATCAGCGCCGGGCCGGCATCGACATCGTCAGCGACGGCGAACAGACCCGCCAGCATTTCGTCACCACCTTCATCGAGCACCTCGACGGCGTGGACTTCGAGACGCGCAAGACCATGCGCATCCGCAACCGCTACGACGCCAGCGTGCCGGTGGTCGCGGGCGCGGTGAGCCGTCAGAAGCCGGTCTTCGTCGAGGACGCCAGGTTCCTGCGCCAACTGACCGACCAGCCGATCAAATGGGCCCTGCCGGGGCCGATGACGATGATCGACACCCTCTACGACGACCACTACGGCAGCCGCGAGAAGCTGGCCTGGGAATTCGCCAGGATCCTCAACCAGGAGGCCCGGGAGCTGGAAGCCGCCGGCGTCGACATCATCCAGTTCGACGAACCGGCCTTCAACGTCTTCTTCGACGAGGTCAACGACTGGGGCGTGGCGACGCTGGAGAAGGCGGCCGAGGGGCTCCGTTGCGAGACCGCCGTCCACATCTGCTACGGCTACGGCATCAAGGCCAACACCGACTGGAAGAAGACGCTCGGCTCCGAATGGCGCCAGTATGAGGAGGCCTTCCCCAGGCTGCAGACCTCCAGCATCGACATCATTTCGCTGGAGGCCCAGAACGCTCGCGTGCCGATGGACCTGATCGAACTGATCCGGGGCAAGAAGGTGATGGTCGGGGCCATCGACGTGGCGACCAATACGATCGAGACCCCGGAGGAGGTCGCCGACACCCTGCGCAAGGCGCTTCAGTTCGTGGACGCCGACAAGCTCTATCCCGCCACCAACTGCGGCATGGCGCCCCTGTCCCGCCGGGTCGCCAACGGCAAGCTGGAAGCTCTGAGCGCCGGGGCCGAGATCATCCGCAAAGAACTCTCGGCCTGATCCACAGGAAGGCTCCGCTGCGCCGGCTGGGGCTGGCCCCCTATATCGTCGGGATCAGGGCCAGGGCGGCGGTGGCGGCGGTCACAGGATTATCTCGCGGGGCTGCTCAGGCGGGTGGCCCGCCCTTTTCGACGTCAGCAACCAGCCTGGGTTCTCAATGAGGCTGGTTATTGATTTCCCTTGATTTTCTTCCGCTGACGGCATCTGCCGCAAGGGGAGAAGAAAGGGATCAGTCCGCGGGCATCCGGCCGTAGTTGACGGCGATGCGGCCGATCAGGCCCTTGACGATCAGGTCCACCGGCGAGCCCTCGCGATAGTCGCCCGCCGCGACGAAGTTGACCCGGTCCTCCGAGATCAGGCGGTGGATCTTGTCGTGATCGCGCGGGGTGCTGTCGGGGTCGTAGACGGCGATGGAGAAGCCGCCCTTGGTGTGCATCATCTTCATGGTCGGCACGTCGGTGTCGCCGTCGCCCAGGAAGATCATGCGGTCGAAGGGGATGGGGCGCTCGGCGTCCGGGATGAAGCGATTGATGCGCTCATCCTCCCAGTGGTTGTGCACCCCCTTGTTGATGCGGAACAGATACTGGGTCTTGGTCGTGTAGTTGACGCCCACGGCGGGCCAGACGGCCACGTCATCCTCGTCATAGGCGTATTTCGAGGCGAAGACGTGGGTGAAGGCCCCGGCGATGGGGCAGCCCTCGATCATCTCGGTCAGGCCCGCCGAGATGATGTAGTGCTCGATCTCCAGCCCGAACTGGGCGCCGAAAGCGTTCATCCGGTCGAACCAGGAGCGGTCGCGCAGCCCCTCGAACAGGGCCACGTCGCGGCCGTGGTCGCGCAGGGTCTGGCGCGTCACGGGCGCGCCCTGCTCGCGCGCGGCCAGCAGCATCATCTGCATATACATCAGGATGCCGTCGCCGTCCGAGGCGATGGTCCGTGGACGGACGGTCTCGTTCCAGAACTGGGCCGGCGTCATCCCGATCGAGGGGATGAAGCTGACCTCCTGCATGTTGCCTCGCGCCAGGGTGCCGTCGAAGTCGTAGATGACGGCGGTCTTGAGCAGGGGGCGGGTCGTGTCGGCCATGAGACGTCCTGGAAGGCTTGGACACGCCCTCTAGCACGACTGGGCGGACAAGATCAGCCCAGCAGCAGTTCCGGCGCGGCCGTCGGCGCCGTGGCCTCGACCGGCAGGTGCAGGATGAAGGCCGCGCCCTTGCCCGGCTCGGACTGGACCTCGGCCCAGCCGCCGTGCAGCTCGACCAGGGCCTTGACCAGGGCCAGGGCCACGCCCGGCCCGCCGCGCTCGCGCCGCACGAAGCGATCGAAGACGTGGGCCTGCAGATGGTAGGGGATGCCCCGTCCGGTGTCCTCGACCCGGATACGGACTTCGCCCGGCCCGACCTCGGCGGTCAGGCTGACGGCGCCGCCTTCGGACACGGCGCGGCAGGCGTTCTCCAGCAGGTGATCGACCGCCTGGGCGATGCGGCGGGCGTCGGCCCGGATCGGCTTCAGCCCCGCCGGGCAGGCCAGGTTCAGCGTCGCCCCGCGCCCCTCGACCTTGGCCCTGATCTTCCCGGCCGCCTCGTCCAGCAGGTCGCAGACCCGCACGTCGCCCAGGGTCAGCTCCATCTCGCCCGCGTCGATCTGGGCCATGTCCAGCACGTCGTCGATGGAGCGGGCCAGATGGCTGGCCGCCACGCGGATGGCGCCCGCGTGCTGGCGGCTGCGCTCGGGCAGGTCGCCCATGGCCTCCAGCAGTTCGGAGTAGCCGACGATGGTCGTCAGCGGCGTGCGCAGCTCATAGGAGACGCTGCCGACGAACTCGCGCTTCAGGGCCTGGCTCTCGGCCAGGGCGGCCTCCTTGGCGGCCAGGGCCTGCTCCAGTTCGCGCCGGGCGGTCACGTCCGAAAAGGCGACCAGGGTGGCGCCGTCCGGCAGGGGGCGCGTCTGCCAGGCGGCGACGCGGCCGTCCTCGGTGCGGCCCTCGCCGGAAATGGCCACGCGGCTCTCGGGATCGGGATCGGCCACCCGCGCCTTCAGTCCCAGCCACAGGGCGGCGTCCGGCAGGACCGGACGACACAGGGCCGCCACGGCGTCGAAATCGCCCGCCTGCGTCAGCCGCTCGCCGGCGACGCCCCAGAAGCTCTCGAAGGCTTCGTTGTGCAGCCGCAGCCGCCCGTCCGAACCGAACACGGCCACGGCGTCGTTCAGCTTGTCCAGGGTGGCGCGCTGGACCTGAATCTGGGCGTTGTAGCGGCTGCGCAGCTGCAGCTCGCCGGTGATGTCCGAGAAGATCAGCAGGATGCCGCCCAGCGGGTGCGGCTGGCGCACCACCCGCAGCGTCCGCCCGTCGGGCAGGGACCAGGAGTCGTCCGGCGAGGCTTGGGCGGCGCCGTAGAAGTCCAGCTCCTCGGCCTTCCAGGCGGCGTAGTCGACGACCTCGGGCAGCAGGCGCTTCTGGCGCAGCCGGTCCAGCAGTTCGGCGTGGGTCGGCCGCTCGTCCAGCCAGGCCGGATCGACCCCGAACAGCGACTGGAAGGCGGTGTTGTGGAAGGCCAGCCGCTTGGACGGGCCGAAGATGGCGACGGCGTCCGCCAGATGGTTCAGCGTCTCGTCATGGGCCTCGACGTGACGGCGCAGGGTGTCGCGCGTCTCCTCCGCCTCGGTCATCTCGAGGGCGAAGGCGATGACGGCGCCGCGCCCGCCCGCCAGGGGCTCGGCCAGGATCTTCCACGCCCGGCGCCGCCCGCCCGCCGTGGTCCAGCGGAAGCCCTCCTGACGCGCGTTCAGGCGCAACGCCTCGGCCACCACCGCGTCGGCGCCCCGGTCGAAACCCATGGCGCGGCTGCGCGCCTCGTCCAGCGTCCCGGCGCCCGTCTCCAGCAGCCAGGCGCTGTTGGCCCAGATCAGATGGCCCGCCCCGTCGACCACCCAGGTCGGGACCGGCGACTGTTCCGCCAGGGCGCCCGGCCCGGCCTCGCCGCCCGCCTCCGCCCCGCTCAGGCGCGACAGCCGCAGCCAGGCGCCGCCGCCGTGCGCGCGGCCTTCGACGGACCAGGGACCGTCCGCGGTCTCCAGCACGGTCTCGAACGCCTCGCCCGCTCCGATCAGGGCCTCGATGCGCCCGCCGTGCGATCGGCTCAGGATCGACAGGACGGCCCGGCCCGCGCCTGCCCCTTCATCGCCCAGCGTCTCCTCGCCCAGTTCCTCGCCCAGCGTCAGGGCCGCCAGGACGTCCGGCGCGCCGAAGACGCTGTCGATCCCGCCGTCGGGACGCAGGCTCAGCCGCACATCGTCGAACGCCATCAGGGCCGTGGCCCCCGTCGCCGCCTGGGTGCGGGCGAGCGCCAGATCGTCCTCGACATCAACCACGCGCGCGACCAGCCCGGCGCGCAGACGCCGGGCCCAGACGCTGACCGCCAGCGCCAGCCCCGCCGCCCCCGCCGTGGCCGCAAAGGCGATGTCGGCCGCGAGAGTCGTCTCGGCCATGCCTTCCCCAGAAATTCCGATCCATGCCCCGGCCGCCCCTCAGGACCGGCCGATTCGGCGTTTACCATACTCTGATTGGGCGAATTGCGATGCGGCCCATGCGCGCGACCGCGACCGCGTCATTGCCGCCGTCCCCGAGGCAGGCGATATCGCCGTGCATGACCACGCCCTGGACCGACCAGCTCGCCCCCTCGCTCGACGATTTCGCCCGTCTGGCCGAAGAGGCCTTCGCCGCCCTGCCCGCCCTGTTCCGTCAGGCGGCCGGGGAGGTCGTCATCCGCATCGACGACTTCGCCGACGAGGAAACCCTGCGCGACCTGGAGATCGAGGACCCGTTCGAACTGACCGGCCTGTATTCCGGCGTCCACATCGGCGAACGCGACGCCATGGGCCCGGCGCCCGAGCCGTCGCGCGTCTTCCTCTATCGCCGCCCGATCCTCGATGAATGGTGCGAGCGCGGCGACGTCGGCCTGGCCGAGATCATCGCCCACGTCCTGATCCACGAGATCGGCCATCACCTGGGCCTGGACGACGACCAGATCCACGCCATCGAGGATGACGATGACTGATGCGGCCGCGCCGTCCGGCGCGCCTCTGCTGCGGATCGAGAACGCCAGCGTCGTGCGCGGCGACCGTCCCATTCTGGACGATGTCAGCCTGACCATCGAGGCGGGGGAACACACGGCCGTTCTGGGCCGTAACGGCTCGGGCAAGTCGACGCTGGTCAAGCTGATCCTGCACCAGCTCTATCCCGTGCACGGCGCGCGGGTCGAGGTGTTCGGCCAGAGTCCGTGGGACGTCTTCTCCCTGCGCCGCCGTCTCGGCTTCGTCTCGCCCGCCGCCCAGTCGGACCTGACCGGCGAGGACGCGCTGGAGGTGATGGACGCCGTCGTCGCAGGCTTCTTCGCCTCGCGCGGGGTCTGGCGGCGCGAAACGATCACGCCCGCCATGCGCGACGCCGCCGCCGAGGCCCTGCACCGCATGGGCGTCGAGCATCTGATCGGCCGCTCCATGGCCACCCTGTCCTCGGGCGAGGCGCGGCGGGTGCTGATCGCCCGCGCCCTGGCTCATCGGCCCGACGCCATCCTGCTGGACGAACCGTGCGGCGGGCTGGACCCGGCGACGCGCCGCCTGTTCCTGGACAGCCTCCGGCCGCTGGCGCAGGGCGGCGCCACCCTGATCCTGGTGACGCACCACATCGAGGAGATCCTGCCCGAGATCGGCCGGGTCATCATGATGAAGGACGGCCGCGTCGCCCGCGACGGCGCCAAGGGCGACATGCTGACCGACGCCGCCCTGACCGATCTGTTCGGCCTGCCGATGACGGTCTCGGACCGCGACGGCTGGTTCGGCCTTCAGCTCAGTTAGGCGATCCGCTCCAGCCGGGCCGCGAAGAAGCCGTCCAGACCGCCCTTTTCCGCCCATTGCGAGGGCAGGATGCGCAGCCAGCCTTCGGGAGTCAGGGCCTCGTCGGGGGCGCCGACCTCGGCCGGAACGGCGGGGACGGTGCGGAAGGCCGGGTTGCGGCGCAGGAAGGCGATCACCTGGGTCTCGCCCTCCTCGCGCTCCAGCGAGCAGACGCAATAGACCAGGCGCCCGCCCGGCTTCACCTTTTCAGCCGCGACGTCCAGCAGCCGGTGCTGCACGTCGGCCAGCTTGGCCACGTCGGCGGGGCGGGTGGCGCGCAGGACCTCGGGATTGCGGCGATAGGTGCCGGTGGCCGTGCAGGGCGCGTCCAGCAGGACGGCGTCGAACGTCCGGTCGTCCTCCCAATCCTCGGCCGGGACGGCGACGACCTCGGCCTTGAGGTTCATGCGCTCGAAATTCTGGCGCAGCCGTTTCAGCCGCGCCTCGGAGCGATCCAGCGCCACCACCTCGGCCCCGGCGGCGGCCAGTTGCAGCGTCTTGCCGCCCGGCGCGGCGCACAGGTCCAGCGCCGTATCGCCCGGCTTGACCGCCAGCAGGCGCGCCGGGACGGCGGCGGCGGCGTCCTGCACCCACCAGTCGCCCGCCTCGAAGCCGGGCCAGGACGCGACGTCGCCGCGCTTGCCGGTGCGGACCGTGCCGCCGGGCAGGGCCTCGCCCTCGACCGCCGACGCCAGTTCGACCGGATCGACGCCGGGCCTGGCCGTCAGGTCGGTCGCGGGTTCCTCGCGCGTGGCCAGGGCCAGGCCGATCAGGGCGGCCTCGCCATAGGTCGCCTTCCAGCGCTGAGCCAGCCAGTCGGGCAGGTTGGATTCCGCCGTCGTCAGGCCCGGCCCGTCGCGGCCGACGCCGCGCAGCACCGCATTGACCAGATTCTTGTAAGGCCGCGTCTTGGGGTCGCGCTCGGCCAGCTTGACCGCCGTCGACACCGCCGCGAAGGCCGGGGTCTCCAGCACCAGGGTCTGGGCCAGGGCGATGCGCAGGATGGTCATGACGGCCAGCGGCGGCGTCTTCTGCAGACGGCGCTCGAGAATCTGGTCGATCTCGCCCAGACGGCGCAGGGCCGCCATGGCGACGGCGCGGGCGAAGGCGCGGTCCTGCGGCGGCAGGTCGCGCGCAGGCGACTGCGACAGGGCCTCGTCCAGGCCGGTGCGCTTCTCCAGCGCCGCGTTCAGCAGAACGCCCGCCGCCAGGCGCGCCTCGACGCCGATGTCGGCGTGGGGGTCGTCGGCGACCGGACGCGGGGCGGGCTCGCGACGCGGACCGCGCGCCTTCTCGGCGAGACGGCGACCGCGCGCGGCAGAGTTGCGCCCCTTGGGCGTTCCGCCGCTCACACCGACACCTGGGTGCCGAGTTCGACCACGCGGCCGGGCGGAATGCGGAAGAAGTCGGTCGGATTGGCGGCGTTGCGCATCAGGAAGATAAACAGCTTGTCCTGCCACATGGGCATGCCCTGGCGGGCGGAAGGTACGACGGAGCGGCGCCCCAGGAAGAAGCTGGTCGACATGATGTCGAACTTCAGCCCCTGCTTGCGGCACAGGCCGAGCGCGCGCGGCACGTTCGGCGTCTCCATATAGCCGAAGGTCAGGGTCAGGCGCTTGAAATCGTCGCTGATCGGCTCGACCGCCACCCTTTGCAGGTCCGGCACGCGCGGCCGGTCCGAGGTGTGGACGGTCAGGATGATGTTCTTCTCGTGAAGCACCTTGTTGTGCTTGAGGTTGTGCATCAGGGCCACCGGCGCGACATCCGCGTCCGAGGTCAGGAAGATGGCCGTGCCCGGCGCGCGGTGCGGGGGGCGGGCGCGCAGCATCTCGATCAGATCGGTCAGCGGCAGGCTGTCCTTGCGCGTCTTGTCGGTCAGGATCTGCGTGCCGCGCACCCAGGTCCACATCAGCATGACCAGGCCGCCGCCCAGCACCAGGGGCATCCACGCCCCGGCCGGGATCTTCAGCAGGTTCGACGTCAGGAAGACCGCGTCGATGAAGCCGAACGGCACCAGGGTCAGCAGCACGGCCCACATCGGCCACTTCCACTTGTGGCGCACCACGGTGAAGGACATCAGGGTGTTGACCATCATGGTGCCGGTCACCGCCACCCCATAGGCCGCCGTCAGATTGTGCGAGGACTGGAAGGTCACCAGCACGAACAGCACCCCGACCATCAGCAGGCTGTTGATCGCGGGCACATAGATCTGGCCCGCTTGGGTCTCGGAGGTGTTGCGGATGTCCAGTCGCGGCAGAAGGCCCAGCTGGACCGCCTGCTGCGTCACCGAGAAGGCCCCTGTGATGACCGCCTGGCTGGCGATCACCGTGGCCGCCGTCGCCAGCAGCAGCATGGGCCAGTAGACCAGCTGCGGCACCATGTTCCAGAAGGGGTTGTTCGCCGCGCCGGGGTGCGACAGCAGGAAGGCGCCCTGCCCCAGGTAGTTCAGCGTCAGGCAGGGCAGGACGATGAACAGCCAGCCCTGACGGATCGGCGCCTTGCCGAAATGGCCCATGTCCGCATAAAGCGCCTCGGCGCCCGTGACCGCCAGGAAGACGCTGCCCAGGATGACGAAGCCCAGGAAGCCGTCGGCGATCAGCAGCTTGATCCCGTAGAAGGGCGACAGGGCCTTGAGGATCGACAGGTCGTCGAAGATGTGCGCCGCCCCCATCAGGCCCAGCGACAGGAACCAGATCAGGGTGATGGGGCCGAAGAATTTCGCCAGTCCCGCCGTGCCGCGCGACTGCACCATGAAAAGCGCGACCAGAATGCCCGCCGCCAGCGGCACGATGAAGGGATCGAGGCGGCCGTCGAGGCCGGGCGCGTCCTGAAGCCCTTCTATGGCCGAAAGCACCGAGATGGCGGGGGTGATGACCCCGTCGCTGTAGAACAGGGCCGCGCCGCAGACCCCGAGGATGAACAGCCAGGCGCTGCGGCGGCCGATGGCGTGCTGGGCCAGGGCCATCAGCGACAGGGTGCCGCCCTCGCCCTTGTTGTCGGCCCGCATCAGGAACATGACGTATTTGAACGTCACGATGACCATCAGCGCCCAGAAGGCCAGGGACACCACGCCGATGACGGCCAGGTCGCCGCCGACGCCCCTCTGGGCGTGGCCGATGGCTTCGCGCAGGGCGTAGATGGGGCTGGTGCCGATGTCGCCGAACACGACCCCGATCGCGCCCAGGATCAGGGCGCGATGGCCCGCCTTGCCCGCGCCGTGACCGCCCGTCCCGCCGGGCGGCGGAGTCGGGGCGTCGGCGTAGGAGGAGGCGTTGGCGGTTGGCGCGGCGTCGCCGCGGGGCGTGTCCCCGACCATGCAATTTTCTCCGGGCCGCGCGAGGAGGCGCGCCCATCAAGAGCGGCGGGCCTTTAGACCTTTTCCGTCAGCGGTTCAATCGCGCCCCGGTTCCGCGCGGGCGGCGGACGACAGGATGCGGCGATCGCCCTTGGCCTGGAGCAGCACGACGACGCCGTCGTTCGCATCGGCGTCCGCCGGCAGGGGATAGAGGACCGGCCGGCCGCTCCAGTCGCCCAGGCGGCGCACTTCGCGCACCACATTGACGTGGGTGACGGCCTGACCGCGATTGTCGCCGCCCTTGACCTCGACCGTCTGCTGACCGGGGCGATAGAGGACGGCCACCACCTCGGCCCCGCCCAGAGGCGCGCGGCCCGAGCCGACGCCGACGCGGTCGCCGGTCTCGCGGAACTCGATCTCGGGCGGCCATCCGCGTTCGCGGGCCTCGGCCTCGACGGCGGCCTTCAGCTCCGGCGAGCGGGCGCCCGAGACATGGCGCCGCCCGTCGATCACCACCTGGGGCGTGGAGACGTTCCGCAGCTTCAGGGCCTGGCGATAGGCGCGCTGGCGCTCGGCGAACTCGGGCCGGGCGAAGGTGTCGGACCAGCCCAGATAGTCCCAGTAGTCGACGCCGTAGGTCAGGACGATCACGCCCGGAGTCTCGGCCACCGTCTCGACCGTACGGTTGGCGTCGGGACAGCCGGCGCAGCCCTGGGCGGTGAACAGCTCGACCACCACCGGCTGGACCGGGGCGTCGCGCTCGCGCGAACGGGCAGGCGCGGCGGCGACGGCCAGCAGGGCCGCGCCCGCGACCGCCGTCGCCATCCCGTACCTGAACAGGCCCCGTGCCATCATGGCCGCGATCCTATCTTTTCCACTCGAAGGCGCCGCTCATAAATGCGTGAGCGGAAGCAGAGGACACGTCATCCCGGAAGCGGCGCAGCCGCTATCCGGGACCGCTCCGAACGCCGACATCGCGCCTTCGGCGGTCCCGGCGCCCTGCGGCCGGGATGACGAGTCAGCGAAGAGATCAGTCCATCAGCTGCTGGGCCAGATAGACATAGTGGCGCGCCCAGCGGCGGGCGTTGGCGACCGGATCGGCGTCGTTGGAGTGACCGCCCGCCGTGTCCTCGTAATAGAGATGGTCGTGGCCCTGGTCGCCGAGACGCGCCGCGAACTTGCGGGCGTGGCCGGGGTGGACCCGGTCGTCGCGCGTATTGGTGGTGATGTAGACGCGCGGATACTTCACCTCGGGCCGCAGCTGCTGATAGGCCGAGTAGCGGGCGATGAATTCCGCGTCGCCGGGGATGCGCGGATCGCCGTATTCGCCGATCCAGGACGCGCCGGCCGGCAGCTCCTGATAACGCAGCATGTCGATCAGGGGGCTCTCGATGACCGCCGCGTTGAACAGCTCCGGATGCTGGGTGATGGACACCGAGGTCAGCACCCCGCCGTTCGAGCGGCCGTAGATGCCCAGATGGCGCGGGCTGGTGATGCGGCGCCGCTCCAGATCACGGGCCACGGCGGCGAAGTCGTCGAAGGCGCGCTGGCGGTTCTCGCGCAGGGCCGCCTGGTGCCAGCCGGGCCCGAACTCGCCGCCGCCGCGGATATTGGCCTGGACGAAGACGCCGCCGTTCTCGAGCCACAGCTTGCCCATCTCGGGCTTGTAGGCGGGCGGGAAGCTGGCCTGGAAGCCGCCGTAGCCGAACAGGATGGTCGGGCCAGTCCCGTCCATCGCCAGATCCTTCGGCCGGGTGACGAAGTAGGGGATCTTCGTCCCGTCGGTCGAGGTCGCCTCGAACTGCTCGACCACATGGGTCGAGGCGTCGAACTTGGCGGGCGCCGATTTCAGCTCGGTCAGGGCGGCGGTCGAGACGTCCGCCAGGCTGAGGGTCGGCGGCGTCAGGAAGCCCTGCGTCGAGACGAAGACCTGACCCTTGGCCTTGGAGCTGTCGCCAAGACCCACGGCGCTATTGGCGGGCACGGCCCACTCGCTCGACCTAACAGGCTGCTCACCACGGGGCATGAGAGTAAGCAGGCGACCGCGCACATTGTCGTTCAGCGCCACCACTAGACGATCATCCAGAACGGCGACATCCGCCACGGACTGACGCTCGGTCGGCGTGAACATCTCGACATGGACGTTGCCGAAAACGAGGGTAGAGTTCTCGGTATCCAAGTCCACGAGCGGCGGTGCGACCAGGGCTCCCGCCTTGAAAGACTTGATAGACCCGTTCCAGTCCTCGTCCAGACCAAACACCAGAGCCTGACCAAGCATGCCGTGAAGGGTCACGCGGCTCGGAATATGAAGGCGCACCGGAAGCCCATCCTTCAACCACCACGTCTCCGAGCGGAAGGTGTCCAGCGGGCGGCTGAACAGCACGGCCTCGACCGCGCCCGCCTTGTCGCGGAAGACCATGGGCGAGACGCCGTAGCCGCCGTCGCCCTGCTCGCCGCGATAGACCTCGGTCGCGTGCTCCAGAGGGTGGCCGCGTTTCAGGGACTTGATGATGTAGGGATAGCCGGACTCCGTCATCGTGCCGGGCCCGAAGTCGGTGGCGATCAGCAGGGTGTCGCGGTCCAGCCAGGAGATGCGGTGCTTGCCTTCGGGGATGACGAAGCCGCCGTCCACGAACCGCCTGGTCGTCAGATCGAACTCGCGCACGGTCACGGCGTCCTTGCCGCCGTCCGACAGATTGATCAGGCAGCGGGTCTCGTCCGGCGCCAGGCAGTTCGCGCCCTTGAACACCCAGTCCTTGCCCTCGGCCTTGGCCAGGGCGTCGATGTCCAGCAGCGTCTCCCACTGCGGCTGGGCCGTGCGATAGCTGTCCAGCGTCGTGCGACGCCAGACGCCCTTGGGATTGGCCGCGTCCTGCCAGAAATTGCCGAGGCCCTCGCCCAGGAAGCTGACGCCGGGGATGCGGTCGGTCGCTGTCAGTATGGCCTGCGCCTGCTGGCGGAAAGGCTCGTAGCGCCGATCGCCGGTCAGGGCGGCCAGCGACTTTTCATTCTCGGCGGCGACGAAGGCGCGCGCCTCGGCGCCGTCCACCTCTTCCAGCGCCAGATGGTCGTCGGCGGCCCTGACCCCCTCGGGCGACAGGTCGCGCGGGAAGTGCGGCGGCGGCGTGGCCGCGGACGCGGCGGCCGGATCGGCGGGCGCGCCCTGGGCCAGGGCCGGCCCGGCGGCCAGGATCAACACAGGCAAGGCAGCTGACAGGAACAGGGTTTTCACAATCTTCTCCGCTCATCCCCGCGGAGGCGGGGACCCAGTGCTTTGGCCCGATAAGCCGCCGCCAGAGTTCGCTCATGGCCCAGGTCGAGCGAGGCGCTCAAACCTGGGTCCCCGCCTCCGCGGGGATGAGCGGGCATGGTATTACCGCTGCGCCGGCTGATCCATCAGCCGCCGGGTCAGATAGGTGTATTCCAGCGCGATGCGGCGGGCCGTCTCACGCAGGTTGGCGCCGGCCGCGTGGCCGCCGTCGGTGTTTTCATAGAAGAGGACCGGATAGCCCAGTTCCTCCATCCGCGCAGCCGCCTTGCGGGCGTGGCCGGGGTGGACCCGGTCGTCCTTGGTCGAGGTGTGGATGAAGACTTCCGGATAGAGCTGCCCCGCCGCCAGACGCTGATAGGGCGAGTACTGCTCGATCCAGGCGCGCTGTTCGGGGATGTCCGGGTCGCCGTATTCGCCCATCCAGCTGGCCCCGGCCAGCAGCTTGTGGAAGCGCAGCATGTCGAACAGGGGCACCTGGATGACCGCCGCATTGATCAGGTCCGGGCGCTGGGTCAGCATGGCGCCCATGAAGAGGCCGCCTTGCGAGCCGCCCATGATCCCCAGGCGCGGCTGCGAGGTGATCCCGCGCGTGATCAGATCCTGAGCCACGGCCTGGAAGTCTTCATGCGCGCGCTGGCGGTTCTGCTGCTGGGCCGCCTGGTGCCATTTCGGTCCGAACTCGCCGCCGCCTCGCGTATTGGCGATGACATAGACCCCGCCCCGCTCCAGCCACAGCTTGCCCACCGTCGGCGAATAGCCGGGCAGCAGCGACGACTGGAAGCCGCCGTAGCCGTACAGCAGCGTCGGGTTCGAGCCGTCCATCGCCATGGCGTCCTTGTGGACGACGAAGTAGGGGATCATCGTCCCGTCGGCGCTGCGGGCCTCGAACTGATCGACGCGCATGCCGCTGGCGTCGAACTTGGCCGGCAGGGCCTTGGTCAGGGCGACCGCGCCGGTCGCCGCATCGGCCAGGTAGAGGCTGGACGGATTCAGATAACCGGTGACGCTGACGAAGATCTTGTCGTCGCGCTCCGACGCCGAGCCGACGCCGACCGAGACGTTCTGCGGCAGGTCCAGGCGCGTGCGGCTCCAGTCGGCCGGGTCGTAGACATAGACCGAGCCGCGCACGTTTTCATACAGGGCCACGACCAGCTTGTTGCGGGTGGCGTTGATCCCCTCGATCGCCTCGCGCTCGCCGGGGCGGATGACCAGTTGCGCCGGAGTCTTCGGATCGGCCAGCCAGGCCTGCAGCGGCCAGGCGATGACGTCGCCGGTCCTGAATTCCTGGCCCGAGGGCGCGGTCCAGTCCTGATCCGTCGTCACCACCAGCTGGCCGGCGACCAGGGCGTTGATGCTGGACTTGAGCGGCAGCTCCAGCTTGGTGGTCGAGCCGTCGGCGTTCAGGCGCCAGGTCTCGCCCTCGTAGAAGTTGATCCCCCGGTTCAGCAGCACCGCCTGAACCACGCCGTCGGCGTCGCGCAGGGTGTAGCCCGAAACCGAGACGTCGGTCTTCTCACCGGCGAAGACCTCGACCGCCTGATCGACGCTCTGGCCGCGCTTCATCAGACGCACGGTGCGCGGATAGCCCGAGTCCGTCAGCGACCCTTCGCCGAAGTCGCGCGAGACCAGCAGCGTATCCTTGTCGATCCAGCCGGCGCCGCCCTTGGATTCGGGCAGCGAAATCCCGCCTTCGACGAAGGTCTTCGTGACGCTGTCGAACTCGCGGATCGTCACCGCGTCCTTGCCGCCGTTCGACAGGGAGATCAGGCAGTAACGCTCTTCCGGCGGCAGGCAGGACGCGCCCTTGTAGACCCAGTTGGCGCCCTCGGCCGCCGACAGGGCGTCGATGTCCAGGATGGTCTCCCACTGCGGCGCGTCGGTGCGATAGGACGCCAGCGTCGTGCGCCGCCAGACGCCGCGCACATGGTCGGCGTCCTGCCAGAAGTTGTCGACGCGGCCGTCGTGGGTGAAGCCGGGCGAGGGGATGCGGTCGCGCGACTGCACCAGGTCCAGCGCCTGCTGGTGCAGGGCCTCATAGCGCGGGTCGCCCTGCAGCGTTCCCAGGGAGGTCTCATTGTGCGCCTTGACCCACGCCATGGCGCGTTCGCCCTCGACCTCCTCCAGCCACAGATAGGGGTCGGTCGCCTCGCTGGTCGCGAAGCCCGGAGCCGTCGAGGCGGCGCTTGCGGATACGGTGGTCTGGGCCATGGCGACGGGTGCGGCTCCGGCGGCGAGACAAAGGGCGGCGGCGGACGCCAGCGTGCGGATGGTCATGGATGTCCCCCAACGGACGAATGTTCCGCGGCACCTTGGCGAGGCCGGGGGCGGGGGGCAAGCGCCTGTAATCTTACAGGCTTGTAATCTTTCGCCGCAGGCCGCGCCTCAGTCGCCGTCGTCGGGGATGCACAGGATCTGGCCGCAGGCCTTGCAGTGGACGGCGTCCGGGTCGTGCTTCTGAAGCCCGCAGACAGGGCAGGGGAACTTGACCTTGTGCGGCCGGATCAGGGTCTGGGCCAGGCGGATGAACAGGGTGATGCCCACCAGCATGACGACGATGGAGATGACCCGGCCCCAGTTGCCCGGCAGGGTGATGTCGCCGAAGCCCGTGGTCGTCAGGGTGGCGACGGTGAAATACAGGGCGTCCAGATAGCCGTTGATGTGCTCGGCCTTGCCCCGGAAATAGGCGTAGACGAAGCCGGTCGTCACGAAGACGAAGGTGACCAGGGCGGCCAGGGCGCGGGTGATCTCCTCGACGCGGGTATCGTCGAACCGGCGGCCGATGGTGCGCCAGAACAGGTCGCTGTTCAGCAGGCTCCAGAACCGCAGCAGCCGCAGGAAGCCGAAATTCGCCAGCCAGGCCGGGAACAGCAGGGTCGCCAGCACGAACAGGTCGACCCAGACGATGGGCTTCTTCAGCCAGTCGCGGATGTCGGAATAGGCATAGGCCCGCGCCGCCAGGTCCAGGCCCAGAATGGCGGCGATGAAGTAGTCGGCGACATAGAAGACCCAGCCCGCCTCCTTCAGGATCGGCGCGGCCAGGAAGAAGCCGATGATGATCAGGTCGACGATGATCACCATCAGGCGGAACTTCACCGCCGCCGGCTGGGCGCCGTGATAGAGGTAGCGCAGACGCGCCCTCAGCCGCAGCCCGTCGGGTTTGGCGGTTTCGCTATGATCAGACGTCATCGTCGTCAGCGATACATGAACCGGCGAAAAATCCTATATGAAGGGCGTCATGAGCCAACCCGCCCGACCCTACATCCGCATGAACGGCGCCGGAAACGCCTTCATCGTCGTCCAGGCCTTCGAACGGCCCTTCCATCCGAGCGGGGACCAGGTGCGCGCCCTGGCCGATCCGGCGGCGGGCCTGGGCGGCTTCGACCAGTTGATCGGCGTCGAGCCGTCCGAAACGGCCGACGCCTTCATGCGGGTGTGGAACGCGGACGGCTCCATGGTCCAGACCTGCGGCAACGCCCTGCGCTGCGTCGGCTGGCTGCTGCTGGAGGCGACCGGCAAGGAGACGGTGGTCATCGACACCGCCGCCGGCCCGACCACCGCGCGGCGCGCCCCATCCTCTCTTCCAGGCCGCGTCGGGTCGGAAGATTCCCTCGATCAGATCGGGGGGGCGACGACCGCGGCTATCCACCAGGTGACCGTCGACATGGGCGCGCCCCGCCTCGACTGGTCCGAGGTGCCGCTGTCGGAGGCGATGGACACGCGCGGGATCGAGCTTCAGGTCGGGCCGATCGACGACCCCGTGCTGCACACGCCGGGCGCCGTTTCCATGGGCAATCCCCATGTGGTCTTCTTCACCGACCGCCAGGACGACGCCTTCGTGCGCGGCTCCGGCTCCCTGGTCGAGCGTCACCCCCTGTTTCCCGAGGGCGTCAACGTCGGCTTCGCTGACGTCCTGGGCCGCGATCATATCCGGTTGCGGGTCTGGGAGCGGGGCGCGGGCCTGACCCTGGCCTGCGGCACCGGCGCCTGCGCCGCCCTGGTGGCCTCGGCGCGGCGCGGCCTGACCGATCGCAAGGCGACGGTGGTCGTCGACGGCGGCGAACTGACCATCGACTGGGACGAGGCGTCGGGCCATGTCTTCATGACCGGTCCCGTCGAGATCGAAGGAACCGGCCTCCTGTCCGATACGTGAAGCAGAAGCCACGCAATCGGCCTTGACCCGGCGTCAGCGGTTGTCGGCGAAGGTTCCACGATCTAGGAACGAATTGCGCCCGCCCTTCCCGAGATCGAAATGCCCGAATTGACCGACAAACAGACCTTCTCCGACGACGACGCTCTGGAGTTCCACAGCGATCCGACGCCGGGCAAGATCTCCATGGCCCCCACCAAGCCGATGGCCACCCAGCGCGACCTGTCGCTGGCCTATTCGCCGGGCGTGGCCGTGCCGGTCCTGGCCAT
>JAFKFS010000041.1 GCA_017308115.1 Bordetella sp. | reverse complement strand
CGGCGTGATCTCCCTGGACGGCAAGGGCGAGACCCAGCCGGCCAAGGCCACCGGCGACGGCGTGCGCGAGCCGCTGAACCGCCGCGCCACCGTCGACATCAACTTCTAAGGCGCACAGGGGGAACGCTCCGCGCGGTCCCCCGAAGCCTTGTTGATGAAGGGTCGGGCCGCCGAAACCCATCGGGTTCGGCGGCCTTGATTCAATAGATGGGGCACAAGTTGGGCCCGGTTTCGCCTTGCCATGACGTCGACCCGGCTATTAGCTAGGGCTTGTTTCCGAAAGATACCCGCGATTGCTCGCGCCTTTTGATCCTGACCAGTCAGAGCTCGGTCTCCAGGTCCAAGTCGATCTGGCCGGCCGCCGCTTTCTCATCGTGTCCGCGCCTTTCGGCCGTTTCGGGCGCGAATTGGCGCGCGCGATCGAGACGCGCGGCGGCGAGGTGCGGCGAATGCTGTTCAACGCGGGCGATGTGTCGGACTGGGGGCGGAAAGGCGGCCTGCCTTTCCGCGAGAAGGCGGAGATCTGGCCTGAGCGCCTCGGCGCGCTCGCTGCGGATTTCACCGACATCATCGTGTTCGGGGAAGGCGGTCCCTACAATCAGGGCGTGCTTGACCAGGCGAGTCGTTTGAATGCGCGCGTCTGGGTTCTGGAGAACGGCTATTTCCGGCCGGACTGGATCACCCTGGAGCGTAATGGCGTGAACGGCTCCAGCGCTCTGCCGCGCTCCGCCTCAGGCTATCCCCCGCCGCCGCCTGAACTGCCGGTGTCCCGTCCTGTCGGCAAGATTCTGCCGCATCACGTTATCAACATCAGCCTCTATCATGCGGTGCAGCCCCTGGGATGGTGGTTGTTCCCGCGTTATCGCCACCACTATTCGACCTCGCCCCTGCGTCAGTGCCTGGGGCACGTCCGGCGTTATCTCGCCCTGGGGTTCAGGCGTCGCGGCGCCAGCGACGCCGGACGTCTGAAGGCGAAGGGGCCCTTCTTCATCGCCTGCCTGCAGCGTGACGGGGACGCCCAACTGCTCCGTTACTCGGACATCCACGACAACCTGTCCTTCCTGGCGCGCGTCATGGACAGTTTCGCCGCCCACGCGCCGGCGCGCAGCCGACTGGTGGTCAAGAACCACCCGCTCGATCCCGGCGTGGTCAATCTCGCCCGCGAGACCCGCCGGATGGCCGAGGCGCGTGGACTGAAGGGCCGCGTCGACTTCATCGACGGCGGCAATCTGGCCCAGTTGTGCCGCGCCTCGGAAGGCATGGTGGTCAACAACTCCAGCGCCGCCCTTTCGGCCCTGGGTTTCGGCACGCCGGTCAAGGTCCTGGGGCAGGCCTTCTTCGATTTCGAGGGACTGTCGGACCAGCAGCCTCTGGACGCCTTCTGGCGGGCGCCGAAACCGGCGGACCTCAAGCTGTTCGCAGCCTTCCGCGCCTATGTGATCAACCGGACGCAGATCAACGGCAATTATCACGAGCCGCACGTCATGACCGCCACCGCCGAGCGCGTGGCCGACGCCCTGGCGACGCGACTGGGTTAGGCCGGGACCAAGGGGCTCGCCGCCCCGACCCCGCGTTTGGCTTCGCCATACAACGTCGTTTCTCCGGTGTGGCTCTGAGGTCACCCTCGCGCGCTGTCATCAATCTGTCATCCCGTTGTCGTCCGAGCTTCCCAGAGCTCCCTTAAGGCCCCGGACATCGAGCGGTCGCATTCCGGCCGTCTTGCACGGCATTCCGCCTCCATCTCTGGGGATACAGACAGATGACCATCCGCAAACAGCTGTTCTGGGCGACCACCGCCCTGGTGAGCAGCTTCTTCATGGCAGAGACCGCCTCGGCGCAATCGACCGGCACGGCCGCTGTCGAGGTCGATCAGGTCGTCGTCACCGGCCGTCGCGGCCCGCGCACCATCGACGGCGCCATCGTGGCCGAGACCGTCGGCAAGTCGCGCTCGACCGTCACCCAGGAGTTCATCGAAACCCAGGCTTCGGGTCAGACGATCAACGAAGTCCTGAATCTGGTTCCGGGCATGAGCTTCACCAACAACGACGCCTATGGTTCGTCGGGCGGCAACATCCGTCTGCACGGCTTCGACGGCCCGCGTATCTCGCAGACCTTCGACGGCATGCCGCTGAACGACTCGGGCAACTACTCGCTCTACTCGAACCAGCAACTGGACGGCGAACTGATCGGCACGGCTTCGGTCAACACCGGCACGACCGACGTCGACTCCCCGACGGCCTCGGCTTCGGGCGGCACCATCAACATGAGCTCGATCAACCCGGCGTCGGATTTCGGCGGCCGGATCAAGGCGTCGCTGGGCGACGACAACTACCGTCGCGTCTTCGCCCAACTGGACACCGGCGAGTTCGGCCCCTTGGGCACCCGCGCCTGGCTGGCCTATTCGGATCAGTCGTACGACAAGTTCAAGGGCCAGGGCGACCTGGGCAAGATTCAGTACAACTTCAAGCTCTTCCAGCCGCTTCGCGACAACGGCGACTTCGTCTCCCTGGCCGGCCACTGGAACCGCAACCGCAACAACAACTATGCGGACATGCAACTGCAGCGCAACGCCGACGGCTCGGCCAGCCTGGCCAACGGCGTGACCTGGAACAGCGACTTCGACAACAAGTATACGGCTCCGACCTTCCGTAACGGCGTGGCCGACGTGGACGGCAACGGAAACCGTTACTGGGCGCTGCGCCAGAATCCGTCGGACACGGGCAACCTGCGCGCCCAGTCGCGCTTCACCCTGCGCGACAACCTGATCTTCACCTTCGACCCGTCGTTCCAGTACACCCTGGCCACGGGCGGCTCGGGCCAGTTCACCCTGCGTGAAAACGACGCCACCCTGCGCGGCTCGAAGACCTCGGGCGGCGTGGACCTGAACGGCGACACCGACATCCTCGACACCGTTCGCGTCCACTCGACCAACGTCACCCACACCCAGCGCTACGGCATCAGCTCGTCGCTGATCTGGAAGCTGTCGGACACCCAGACCCTGCGCGGCGCCTACACCCTGGACCACGCCCGTCACCGTCAGACCGGCCTCTATGGCCAGATCGACTTCTCCAACCCGACCGATCCGCGCTTCTTCGACCCGTTCGCCGGTTTGCGCGACGAGGGGCACCGCATCGTCAACCTGGACGGCTATGAACTGCGCGCCCGCGACCGTCTGTCCTTCGCCATCCTGAACCAGTTCGCGGTCGAGTACGCCGGTCGCTTCCTGGAAGACACCCTGCGCGTCAACGTCGGGGTCCGCGCGCCCTTCTTCAAGCGCGAGATGAACCAGAACTGCTATTCGCAATCGAAGAGCAGCTCGGTCGTTTGCTCGACGGAGAACGCGGTCAAGCAAGCGGACGGCACCTACAAGCTGGGCACCCGCACCCAGAGCTACCTCGCGCCCTACTCGCGTGAAGTGAAGTTCGACGACATCCTGCCGAACGTGAACGTCAGCTGGAACTTCACCGGGGCTCACTGGGTCTACGGTTCGTTCGCCCAGTCGCTGACCCTGCCGCGCACGGATAACCTGTACACCGTCTTCTTCGACGCCAAGGGCGACATCACCTCGCCGATCACCGAGCCGGAAAAGACCACGACCTACGACTTCGGCTACCGTTACCAGACGGGCACGCTGATCGCCTCGGCCAACGTCTGGTACACCAAGTTCGATAACCGCATCGTGTCGCGTTACGACCAGGACCTGGGCGTTTCGTTCGACTCGAACGTGGGCGACGTGGACCTGTACGGCTTCGACTCGCAGATCGGCTGGTCGCCGGTCGAAGGGCTGTCGCTGTACGCCACGGCTTCGTACACGGACTCGGAAATCGCCAACGACTATCTGGACGGCACGACGGTCATCAAGACCGGCGGCAAGGCCCTGACGGAGACTCCGGACTGGACCTTCGGCGGCCGCGTCCAGTACGAAACCGGCCCGCTGCAGGTCGGCGCCCAGGTCAAGTACACGGGCGAGCGTTGGGTCACCGACGAGAACGACATGTACACCGAGGCCTATACGGTCGTGAACGCCGACGCCAAGTTCGACCTGGGCTACTTCGGCTACAAGAACTCGAGCCTGGCCCTGCGTGTGGTGAACCTGCTGGACGAGAAGTATTTCGGCTCGATCTCGGGCGCCTACAACTCGACGCGCACCACCTACGCCTACCGCGGCGCGCCGCGCACCCTGCAGGCGACCCTGACCTACGCCTTCTAAGGCGGGGCTGGGCCGCCAGCATGAGAGACAGGGAAGGGCGGTCCGGCGACGGGCCGCCCTTTTCTGTTCAGGACGCCCTGCCGTTCAGCCGCCGGATTGACGGCGCGGGGCCTCGCCATTGAACCCGGGGCCGTCAGGGCCTATCTCGCCCCCTTCGTGCTTCATCCCTCTTATGTGGACGTTTTCGGCCCATGACTTCGCCCATGACCCCGCCTGTTCCCGCTGAATGGACGCCGCATCGCGCCATGTGGGTCGGTTGGCCCAGCCACGCCGATCTGTGGGAGGACAACCTCGAACCGGCCCAGGCCGAGGTCGAGGCCCTGGTGCGCGCCCTGGCCGGGCCGGGCCGGGAACAGGTCAAGCTGATGGTGGGGAACGATGAGGCCCTGGCCGACGCTCAGGCGCGCTTCGCCGATGTGGCGGGGGTGACCGTCGTGGCCGGGCGTTTCGGCGACATCTGGCTGCGCGACACGGGGCCGATCTTCGGCGCCGGATCGGCCTCGGCCCAGGCCTTCGTCTTCAACGGCTGGGGCGGCAAGTACGACCTGCCGCACGATGACGAGGTCGCCGACCAGATCGGCGAACAGTCGGGCGTCGCCCTGACCCGCCACGCCTTCATCCTGGAAGGCGGCGCCGTGGATCACGACGGCGAGGGCACGGTGCTGACCACGCGCCAGTGCGTGCTGAACCGTAACCGCAACGCCGGCTGGGCCCAGGAGACGGCCGAGGCTTCCTTCGCCCAGGCCCTGGGCGCCCGGAAGGTCCTGTGGCTGGGCGACGGCCTGTTGAACGACCACACCGACGGCCACGTCGACAACCTGGCCCGCTTCGTCGCGCCCGGCGTCGTCGCCTGCCCGATCGCCTTCGGTCCCAAGGACCCGAACGCCGAGGTCTATGACGAGACGGCCCAGGCCCTGTCCGCCATGACCGACGCCGCCGGCCGCCCGATCCGGGTGCTGCGCATCCCCTCGCCGGGCCTGGTCCTGGACGAGGACGAGCGCCCGGTCCCGGCCAGCCACATGAACTTCCTCATCGCGGACGGCGCCGTGGTGATGCCCACCTATGGAAACGACGTGGCCGCCCGCATGGCCTGCGAAGCCCTGGCGACGGTGTTCACCGATCGCGAGATCATCCCCCTGCCGTCGATCGCCATCCTGTCGGGCGGCGGCTCGTTCCACTGCATCAGCCAGCAGGAGCCCGCCTGATGACCCGTCAGATCACCGTCGCCGCCATCCAGACCGCCTACGGCGAGGACATGCAGGCGAACATCGACAGGACCATCGGCTTCATCCGCGAGGCGGCGTCCAGGGGCGCCCAGGTCATCCTGGCGCCGGAGCTGTTCCAGGGGCCGTACTTCTGCGTCTCCCAGGAGGAGAAATGGTTCGGCGCCGCCTATCCTTGGCGCGAGCACCCGGCCGTCACCCGGCTCCAGCCGGTGGCCAGGGAACTGGGGGTGGTCCTGCCCGTCTCGATCTTTGAGCGCGAGGGGCCGCACTACTTCAACAGCCTGGTGATGATCGACGCCGACGGCGAGCTGATGGGCGTCTATCGCAAGAGCCACATTCCCGACGGCCCCGGCTATCAGGAAAAGTACTATTTCCGGCCGGGCGACACCGGCTTCAAGGTCTGGGACACCCGCTTCGGCCGTATCGGCGTCGGCATCTGCTGGGACCAGTGGTATCCGGAGACCGCCCGCGCCATGATGCTGCAGGGGGCCGAGGTGCTGTTGTACCCGACCGCCATCGGCACCGAACCGCATGACGATACGCTGGACACCGCCGCCCCGTGGCGGCGCGCCATGCAGGGGCACGCCGTGTCCAACGTCGTGCCCGTCGTCGGCGCCAACCGCATCGGCCACGAACAGGTGACGGAGGCCGGCCAGACCTATTACGGCCACTCCTTCATCGCCGACCATCGCGGCGACCTGGTCCAGAGCCTGGATCGGGAGGAGGGCGTCCTGGTCCATACCTTCGACCTGGACTTCCTGGATCGCCACCGCGCGGCCTGGGGCTTCTTCCGCGACCGCCGCACGGATCTGTACGGCGCGCTGGCCGCGGGCCGTCCGGCCTGACCGCAGCGTAAAAGAGACATCCCCCAAAAGAAAAGAGGCGGAAGACCGGGGTCTTCCGCCTCTCTCATTTCATGCGTTGAACGCTATCAGAACTTCAGCGTGGCGCCGAAGGTGAAGTAGCGGCCGATCGCATCGTAGGTCTGCGGGAAGGTGTTCCCGTTGTTGGCGGCCGTGGTGCCGATCTGCGAACCGACGATCGGCGGCGACTTGTCGAACAGGTTGTTGATCGTCGCCGTCAGACGCACCGTCTGGGTGATGTCCCAGCGGCCGCTCAGGTCGAAGTAGTCGTAGCTGTCGATCTGGGCGTAGTCCGGGAACCACTTGGTGCTGCTCGGCTCGACTTCGACGCCGGACAGGTGACGCCAGTTCAGCGAGGCCGAATAGTCGCCCAGCGACCAGGTCGCGCGGGTGTTCCAGCGTTGCTTGACCTTGGGTTCGCCGCACGAGACCGAGTAGTAGCCGACGCAGTCACGCAGCACGGAGGCCGGGGTGGCCTGGGTCTCGTGCTTGGTGAGGATGCTGCCGTTGACGCTCAGGTCGACGCGGCCGATATCGCCCCAGCCGAAGTCGGCCAGTTCGACGCGGTAGTTGGCCGCGATGTCGAAGCCCGAGACGCGCTCGTTGCCGGCGTTGGTCGACGGGCGGATGACGCCCTTGGCGTCGACGCCGTTCAGCGAGCCGTTGGCGGTGCTGCGCTGGATGGCCTTGCAGCTGTCGTTGAACGCCAGCGTCGGGTTCAGAGCCTTGTCGTAGCAGCCGTTCATGACATCAGCCAGGCTGGGGCTGTTGATCGTCTTGTCGATCTTGATGTCATAGTAGTCGAGGCTCAGGCGCAGGCTCGGCACGAAGGCCGGCTGCCAGACGGCGCCGATGGTCCAGGTGTCGGCCTCTTCCGGACCCAGGTTCGGGTTGCCGCCCGTCTGCTGGTTGACCTGACCCGAGTTGGGCTTGGCCACATAGCCGATGGCGCCTTCCGGCACGCCGGTCAGGCGGCACAGGTTGCTGAGCGTACCGGCGGTGTGGGCGTCAGCCGAGTTGATCAGGTTCAACTGACACGGGTCGATCGCCATATTGCCCAGGCCGGTGACCTGCGGGTTGAACAGCTCGCCGATGTTCGGGGCGCGGGTGGCGCGCTGATACATGGCGCGGACGCGGACGTCCTCGATCGGCGACCAGTCGCCGCCGATCTTGTAGCTGCCATAGTTGGTCTTGGAACTGCCGGCCTTGAACTCGGTCTGGCGATAGCCGGCTTCCAGGTTCAGGCTGTGGATGAACGGCAGATTCTCGATCAGCGGCACCGCCAGTTCGGCGAAAGCCTCGCGCATTTCGAACTGACCGTTGCGGTCCGGAACCGGCGCGCCGGTGCCCAGGACTTCACCGTTGGTCTGCGACGCCGCGTCGCCGCGCGTGCCTGCGCTGGACCGGCGCCATTCCGCGCCGAAAGCGACGGCGACCTGGCGCTCGCTCCACGGGCTGGACAGGTGCTCCGGCAGAAGGCCCGAGATCGAGCCCGAGGCCACGTCCTGCTTGATCGTGGTTTTGCTCATCGACGACAGGTTGATGTAGTCGATCATCGCCTGGGTGATCGTGCCTTCGGGACCGAAGACGTTGATCGGCACGCAGCCCGCGACGGCTGTGGAGGCGCCCGGGACCAGACACTCGGTCGCCGAGACCGTGTTCAGGGCGTTGCGCAGCTTGGACAGCGAACCCCAGTTGCGGCGCGTCAGCAGTTGCTGGGTCTCGCCGTGCGAGATGTAGGCGTCATAGTTCCAGTCGGCATTGATGTCGCCGCGGACGCCGGCCAGCAGCTGAACCGTCTTGTTCTCGATGTCGACCGGGCGCGTGCCCATTTCGGTGAAGCGACGGTTGATGGTCAGGTCCATCATGGTGTCGCCCGCTGCGCCGGCGACGCATTTGGCCGGATCGATCAGCAGGGCGCCGCAGAACTGCTGGCGCATGGCGTCCGGGATGAACGGGTTGCCGATCGGCACCTTGTAGGTGTTGCCGAAGGTGCCGCTCGACGCATTGTCCAGCGAGACGTTGCTCTGGACGTAGGTCAGGTGGCTGTAGACTTCAGCGGCCGAGTTGATCTTGAAGCTGCCCAGACCGTTGATCTGGTAGCGGCTCAGCGGCGTCTGGTACAGGTTGTACGGGTTGTAGTTGTAGCCGGCCGAGTTGTAGTTCGGGTGGTTCGAGCCGATCAGGGCGCCCGTAGTGGGGTCCAGCTCTGCGCCCGACGGCAGGGCGACGCCGCCTTTGACCGGGGTCAGGTCGAAACGGCCCGGAACCGAGGTGCCCGAACCCAGCGGATTGCCGGTGGTCGAAGAGAGCGCGACCTCGCCCCAGGGACGACGCACCTGGTACAGCGGGTCGGTCTTGGTGTAGCCGAAGCTGACGACGGCGTTGCCTCGGTCATCGGCGAAGTTGCCGCCGAGGGTGACGTCGAACTTGCGGCGTACGGCGTCGTCTTCACCCGAGAAGCCGTAGGAGGAGTTGATCTCGACGCCTTCGAAATTGTTCTTCAGGATGAAGTTGACCACGCCCGCGACGGCGTCAGCGCCGTACACGGCCGAGGCGCCGCCGGTGACGGTGTCGACGCGTTCGACCAGGGCCAGCGGGATGGTGTTGGTGTCGACCACGCCTTCCAGGTTGAACGGCACCACGCGGCGGCCGTTGATCAGAACCAGGGTGCGGTTGGTGCCCAGGCCGCGCAGGTTGATGGTCGCGCCGCCGCCCGAGCCGTTGTTGGTGGCGGAACCGACGGCCGGCACCGCGGCCGGCAGGTCCTTGACCAGTTCTTCAACAGCCACCGGTTGCGACATCGCGATCGATTCGGAGCTCAGCGACGTGATGGGGCTGGACGCCTCGTAGCCCGGCTGGCGGATGCGCGAGCCCGTGACGACGATGGACGTGACTTCGGCGACCTCTTCATCGGCCGACTGGGCGAACGCCGGGGCGGCGGCCATGAAGCTGAGGGCGGCGCCCCCGATAATGGTCGAGGCGAGCAAGGACTCGCGAACAATTCTCTTTTTCAAAAAGAGACCCTCTCCTGAACAAAACAAGCCGCCGTCAGCTCCTCATGAAGGCGCCGATCGACAGCTCGTGACACATCAGGGCCCGTCGCCCTGCGGAGGGGGACATTACGGCGAGGCCTGCCGCAAGCAAGTCGAAATTACGTCAATAACGGCGCGTTGCAGAAAATAATACCGATCAATGAAGAATATTCGGAATAGTCGGCGAAAAATGTTCTCAATTCCTAAAATTGTAACGAACGACGTTGTGTGAGCTCCCGTCCCGGTCGTCGGCGCTGCTTCCCCAGGGGTAGCCTTTGTCATCGCCGCAATAGGAGCGTCGCCCCTGGCGGGCGTTTTCCACGACCAGACGCGGGCGCAGCCGGGACGCGCCGCTGAAGAGATTGTCGGTAATGGTGTTGTAGGAGGGCGTCTGGTGCCGGATGACTCCGCGCTCGCCGCAGTTGCGGTACAGGAAGACGCCGGGACGGCCGCCCAGTTCGAAGCGGTTGCCGACGATCCGGTTTCGCGCCGAGCCGTCGACGGCGATCATCTCCCGCGCTGTCCGGGTGCGGAACAGATTGCCCTCGATCTGGTTGTCGGCGCTTTCGGCGTCCAGATAGAGGGCCGTGGCGACGCTTCGCCCCTCCAGCGTCGAGCGCGTCAAGCTCAACCGTGTGACGCCGGGACCGACGTAGAGGGGGATGGACCCCGCGCCGCGAATGGTCACCTGATCGAGGACGATGTGGCTGGGCGCGGCGGCTTGGGCGGCGGCCGTATGCTCCGCCGTGCGGGAGGAGGCGCGCAGGTCGTCATAGCTTCCATCCGACCCCATGCCCCAGATCCGCACCGAGCCGTGGATCAGGCAGCGCGAAATGCGAACGTCGGTGGGGCGGCTCCAGCGGTCGGCGGTGATGCGACGCGACCAGACGGCGAGGGCGGGCGTGCGGGCGGTCACGGCGGCGCCGGGGCGGCCGACCGCCCCGCCCGCGCAATCCAGGCCCGCGCCTGATGCCTCGGCGCCCTGGATCAGGACGGGTCGCGTGATCGCCTGTCCCGGCGTCAGGACCGCGCGGCAGGCCAGGCGATAGGGCTCGGTGGTCTGGGCCGTCAGCGCGGCCAGCTCGGCGGCGTCGCACGGACGGGCGGCGGGCGGCGACCAGGCCTGAAGCCCGCCGGCCAGGAACAGTCCCGCCAGCAGAGCCGCCATCAGGGTCGGGTCGCCATCAGGGTCGGGGGCGCCGTCAGGGGAGGGGCGTCGCCAGGGCCAGGGCCTCGGAGGCGCAGCCGGGCGCCGTCGCGCCGCGCCCGCGCAAGGCCCTCAGTTCGGCGCGGGCGGCGGCCAGGTCGGCGGCGAACGCCGTCCGTTCTGCGGCGGCGGCGAAGACGGCGCGGCCCAGGTCCTCGCCGGCGGCGACGTCGCTGGGATAGTGCATGGCGCAGACCAGTCGGCTCCGTCCGATCTCATGAGCCATGCGGCGGACTTCGGCCGCTCGGCTGGGGTCCAGAGCGGCGAAGGCCTCGCCATAGACGACGGCGACCGTGGCGCTGCCGGACGGGTAGGAGGCGCTTCGACGTCCGGCCTCGGTCAGGCGCTGGCACGCCTGGCGGCCCGGATCGTCGCCGACGGGCCGGGGGCGGAAGGCGCGCGCCTTGACCGCCTCGGCGGCGGAGTCCGCGTCGTGAAACAGGCGCTGCATCAGGCGGGTCAGTGACGGCGTCTCCTGCGGCTCCAGCCGCAGGCCCAGGGGACAGTTGAAATGCTGCAGGGCCAGGGGCGGACGCAGTTCGGCGTGGGCGGCGGCCAGCAGCCAGCGGTCGGTGTTCTCCAGCGCCGCCATGCGGGTCGAGCGCGCCTTGTCCGCCTGATCGACGGCCGAACCGGGGGCGGGCGGGGGCGGCAGGGCGGCGGCCAGCGTCTCGATCGCGGCGGCCTCGAGATAGCCGGACGGCGCGGACGCCGCGCGCGCCGCCTCCGGCCGCAGCGCTGCGGGGGTTCCGGCGCAGGCGCCCAGAAGAAGGGCGGCGGCGACGGCCGTCGCAAGGGCCGGGCGTCGGATCACGCGCCGCCGTTCCAGCTCAGTTGCACCGAGGTCAGCCCGTCCTCGCCGGGCGCGGCGACGACCTGAAGGCTGGCCCCCTTGTCCGTACGGGCGGACGCGCCGTAGGCCCGGGCCTCACCCTGGTTCATGGCCATGATCGGGGACAGGCCCGCCTGCTCCGCCCGCCGACGATAGAAGTCGATCACCGCATCAGGCGTGGCCTCTGTGGTGAAGGTGACGATGCCGCCCGGGCCGCCGGGTCCGGACGCGGTCAGGGGCGCGCCCTCGGTCCGGGCGCCGGGATAGAGGGCGGCGAAGGCGGGCGCGCCGTCGAGCGCCGTCGCGGGCGTTTCCGCAGCGGGAGGCGGCGCAGAAGCCGCCGACGCGGCCGACGCGGGCGCGGCGTCCAAGGCCGGTTCGGCGGCGGTTTCAGAGGACGATCCCTCTCCGGGAGCGGCCTGACTGCGGTCATCGCACGCCGCCAGGCCGACGCTCAGCGCCAAGACGACGGTCGCCACGCTACGCTTCATTCAGCCTACGTCCTTAATCCCATGTCACCATTCGCACCGTGGCCTATCCATGCGGCCGCAGCAAGGCGGTTCAACCGGTGGGAGCGTCTACGTCGTCGCCGGGCTGGCCCGTGGATTTGCGCGCCTGCTCCGGTCCGCCGGCCGGACGACCCCGGGTTTCGGCCGTCGCCCGGCCCTGGCGGGCGATGTCGGCGTTGATGGCGTCCTGGTCCGGGTCGATCTCGGAGCCGGAGGCCGATCCGCCCCGCAACGAACCGGCGCGGGTGTCTGAGCCGGAATCGCTGCCTTGCAGGGCCTTCTTGAGGGCGTCCTCGACATGGCCCCGATCGGGCTTTTCGCCCATGGCGGCGGCTTCGCGGGCGTCCTGGTTCTCGGGGGCTGGATCGGTCATGGATTGTCTCCTTGCTCGAGAAAGACAAGCGGACCGGCCGCACGGAGGTTCCCGACGGCGGCCGCGCACCCGGGGGCCGCGCACGAAAAAGGGCCGGCGGATCGCTCCGCCGGCCCCTTGGTTTCCTGTCGTGCGGTCTTACTTGCCGAACAGCTTGTTCCAGCGGCGCGGCTCGCGCTTCTTCCAGGCGCCGCGGTGATAGGCGTCCGAACCGATCAGCGGCACGACGGTCGTGGCTTCGGCGAAGACCATCTGTTCGTAGGTGGTCTGGACCTTGCCCCAGGAGGCGGCCTCCTGCAGCGTCGAGGACGAGCAGGCGCCGTCGCGCACGTCGGCGACCGTGATCTGGACCGCATACTTGTGCATGTCGGCCTCGACGCCGAGGATCTCGGCGCAGACGACGGTGTCCTGGGCGAAGTTCTTCGGCACGCCGCCGCCGACCATGAACAGGCCGGTGACGCCCGCCGCGATCTTGATGTCGGTCAGTTCGCGGAAGTCCGCCACGGCGTCGATCATCATATAGGGCTTGCCCTCGGCCATGCGCTCCTTCTGGTGCTTGACCAGGCCGAAGCCGGCCGAGGAGTCGACGAAGGCCGGGCAGAAGATCGGCGCGCCTTCTTCATAGGCGGTCTGGATCAGCGAGCCGGGCTTCTTGGCGTTGCCTTCCGACAGCCACTTGCCCATCTCCCAGATGAACTCGCGCGAGGAATAGCCGCGCGGCTCCAGGCGGTTGGCGATCTCATAGATGGCGTGGTCGCAGGCCTGCAGCTCTTCTTCGTCGATGTAGGTGTCGTAGATGCGGTCGATGTAGTGCGAACGCAGGACGTTGTCGTCCACCTGGCCGGCGGCCTGATAGTGCTTGAAGCCCAGGGCCTCGAAGAAGTCCATGTCGACGATGGAGGCGCCGGTGGCGACCACGGCGTCGACCATGCCGAACTTCACCATGTCGCGGTAGACGTCCATGCAGCCGCCGGCCGAGGTCGAACCGGCCAGGATCAGCCACGGCGAGCAGGCCTGGTCTTCCAGGGCCATGTTGAAGATGTCGGCCGCTCGGGCGGTGTCGCGCGAGCTGAACGACATCTTGCGCATGGAATCGATGATCGGGCGCGCGTCGAAGCTGGTGATGTCGACGTGCTCGACCGTCTTGGCCAGGAGCTCCGCCTTGGCGTTGGAACGAACCGGTGCGTTCATCTCTCGGGTTTCCCTTTGGTTTGAGCGCCCGTCGTCAATAAGGAACAGCGGCCCGGACGGAGCGACGGGCCGCTGCTTGTACCAAAGCCTTGAGACATTTTCGGTTCAAGGCGTGATGCTGTGGATCAGCGCTTGCGCTTGCGCTGGCCTGCCTTGCCCTTGGGCCGCGACAGGCGGACGACCTTGCGGGCGTTCTCCTCGGCCGTGGTGCGCACGGTCGGGATGGAGCGCGGCGCCAGGCCGTACATCGAGCCCATGGGGGCGTCCTCGACCACGGCGATCTCATGCTCGCCATAGCCGTTGAAGCCGGTCGTCATGGCCACGCCGTAGGCGCCCAGCATGCCGATCTCGATGAAGTCGCCTTCCTTGACGTCGGCGGGCAGCCAGAACGGGCCCGGCATGTGGTCGATGCTGTCGCAGGTCGGACCATAGAAGCGAAAGGGCTTCAGCTCCGACGAGGATTCACCGTCCCGGACCAGCTTGGTCGGGAAGGGCCAGCGCGAGTGGGTGGCGTCGAACAGCGAGCCGTAGGACCCGTCGTTCAGATACAGGGCGTCGCCCTTGCGCAGGTCCACGCGGCACAGCACCGACGACGACTCGGCCACCAGCGCCCGGCCGGGCTCGCACCACAGCTCGGTCGTTTCCGACACCGGCATCTCGCCGAAGCCGCGATGGATGGCGTCGGCGTATTCGCTCAGGTCCGGCGGGACCATGCCCGGATAGACCGAGGGGAAGCCGCCGCCGACGTCGACGATGTCGACGAAGACGCCCGCCTTCTTGATGGCGCGGCCGACCTGGGTCATCGCCGCCTCGTAGGCCGAGGGGCGCATGCATTGCGAACCGACGTGGAAGCTGACGCCCATCAGGCCGTCCCTGACCGCATGGCGCACGGCCAGCAGCAGGGCGGGGGCCTGGTCCGGCGAGACGCCGAACTTGCCCGACAGGGAATAGGCGGCGCCGTCCGCCGACACGCCCATGCGCACGACCAGATTCAGGTCCTCGGCGTGGCCGGTGGCCTCGAGGATCTTGGTCAGTTCGTCATGGCTGTCGAGCACGAAGGTGCGCACGCCGTGGTCGGCGTAGGCCGCACGGATCGCGCCGCGGCTCTTGACCGGGTGCATGAAGGCCAGGCGCGCGTTCGGGCTGACCGAGCGAACCAGTTCGATCTCGGCCAGGGAGGCGACGTCGAAGGCGTTGACGCCCGCTTCCACCAGGGTCTCGATGACCCAGCGCGAAGGGTTGGCCTTCACCGCATAGAAGACGTCGGCTTTCAGATTATCCTGGAACCACTGCGCCGCTACGGCGACGGAGCGCGGACGCACGAGTGCGACCGGACGCTCCGGGGACCGCTGACGGACCAGGTCCAGGGGAAGCTGGTACGTGTGCAACTCACGTAACCCCCTGATGATTGTTGAACCCAGACCGGCGTTAGCGGCGCAAGTTGGGACCTACGGGGTCCGCCGGAACGCGCGATATGGGGATATTGGGCTGTCATGTAAAGCGGAAATTTCATGGCGGGGTTGCACGGTCCGCATCCTGCGGCCTTCCCCTCGTGTCGGCGCCGCACTGGACGAAATCGACGCAGACATGCCATTAAGACTTGCCCTTGCGCCCGTCTCGCGTCATGCGGCGCCCCCTTTGTCGCAACCTCATCCATGGGTTCATGAGTTCTTCAACAGCCGCCGTCGCGTCCGTTCGCGACGTCTCGAAGACCTACGGGGCCAGAAAGGCGCTCGACGGCGTGTCCGTCGAGGTCGGCGCCGGTGAAATGGTCGCCCTGATCGGTCCGTCCGGTTCGGGCAAGTCCACCCTGCTGCGTTCGATCACGGGCCTTCACCCCATCGATCCCGGCGGGACCATCACCGTCTTCGGCGACGTCGTTCAGCAGAACGGCCGCGTCACAGGCGCCGTGCGCCGCGCGCGCAGCCGCCTGGGCATGATCTTCCAGCAGTTCAACCTGGTGGGGCGGCTGAGCCTGTTCTCCAACGTCATGCTGGGCGCCCTGGGGCGCCTGCCGTCGTGGCGCGGCCTGTTCGGCGCCTGGCCGGGCGCGGACAAGGCCAAGGCCATGGCGGCCCTGCACCGCGTAGGCGTGTCCGACTACGCCGCCCAGCGCGCCAACACCCTGTCGGGCGGCCAGCAGCAGCGCGGCGCCATCGCCCGCGCCATCGTCCAGGGCGCCAAGGCCATCCTGGCCGACGAGCCGGTCGCCTCGCTCGACCCCGTGTCGGCCCGCAAGGTCATGGAACTGCTGGTCGAGCTGAACAAGCGCGACGGCATGGGCGTGATCGTCACCCTGCACCAGGTCGACTACGCCATCCGCTATTGCGACCGCGTCATCGCCCTGCAGAAGGGCAAGGTGGTCTATGACGGGCCCTCGACCGGCCTGGACACCAAGCGCCTGATCGAAATCTACGGTCCCGAATACGAGGACGCGTTCTGGGAAGCCAAGGCATGACCCGCATCGCCATCAACCGCCGCCTGCTGGGCGCCGCCGCCGTCGCCGTCGCCCTGGGCCTCGCCGCCTGCGGCAAGGGCGAGCAGACCAAGTCCGGCGCCGCCCCGTCGGAAATCACCTTCTCCATCCTGTCGGCCGAAGGCCAGGCCTCGGCCGGGCCCCTGTGGCAGCCGTTGCTGGATGACATGTCCAAGGCCATCGGCGTGCCGGTGAAGCCCTATTTCGGCTCGAACTACACGGTTCTGGTCGAGGCCATGCGCGGCAACCACACCCAGGTCGGCTGGTTCTCGGCCAAGCCCGAGGTCGAGGCCATCGACCGCGCCAACGCCGAGGTCATCGCCCGCACCGTCAACCGCGAGGGGCTGGACTCCTATCAGTCCACCCTGATCGTCAAGAAGGGCTCCGGCATCACGCTGGACAAGGTGCTGGCCTGCGGCAAGGTCTACAACTTCGGCATCGGCGACGCCCAGTCGACCTCGGGCACCCTCGCGCCCATGACCTTCCTGTTCAACGAACGCGGCATCGTTCCGGCCCAGTGCTTCAAGACCGTGCGCTCGGCCAACCACCAGGCCAACGCCTTCGGCGTGGCCACCGGCGTGATCGACGTGGCCACCTCCAACAGCGTCAACCTGATCTTCATGCGCCGCGAGAACGCTCAGCTGGCCGCCCAGATCGAGGAAATCTGGACCTCGCCGCCGGTGCCCGAAAGCGGCATCGTGGTGCGCCAGGATCTGGACCCGGCCCTGAAGGAGAAGATCCGCGGCTTCTTCCTGACCTACGGCCAGGGCGAAGGCCCCGAGGCCGAGCGTCAGCGCAAGGTGCTGGCGGGGCTGGAGTATTCCCGTTTCGCGCCGGCGGATGATTCCTACCTCAACCCGATCCGCGAAATGATCGCAGACCAGAAGCGCGGCGAAGCCCAGGCCAAGGGGGACAAGGCCGGCGTCGCCGCCGCCGAGGCCGAGATTCAGCGCCTGCGCAGCCTGCGCGAGGTCCAGCCTTGACCGCAGCTCCGCTTCCCGCGTCGCCGGTTCCGGCCGCGCCGCAGAAGTCCGTCGTCTCCTGGGCGATGGACGTCCTGGTCTGGGGCGGCGTGATCGCCGTCCTGCTGTACAGCGTCGACGCCGTCGATCTGGGCAACATCTCGCGCCTGTTCTCGGGCAACGACAGCATGAAGATGTTCGTCCACGACCTGCTGAGGCCCGACTTCTCCGACTGGAGGATGTTCGTCGCCAAGATGTGGGAGACGATCCAGATCGCGCTGTGGGGCACCTTCATGGCCGTGCTGTTCGGCATTCCCCTGGGCCTGGCCGCCGCCCGCAACATGGCCCCGGCCTGGGTGGTGACGCCGGTGCGCTGGGTGATGAACCTGCTGCGCTCCGTGCCGGACTTGGTGATCGGCCTGCTGTTCGTCACCGCCGTGGGCCTGGGCCCGCTGGCCGGCGTCCTGGCCATCACCCTGAACACCGCCGGCGTCCTGGCCAAGCTGTTCTCCGAAGCGGTCGAGTCGATCGACAAGGGGCCGGTCGAGGGCGTGCGCGCCACCGGCGCCTCCAAGCTGCACGAGATCGTCTGGGGCGTGATCCCCCAGGTGGCGCCGCTGTGGACCTCCTTCGCCCTCTACCGTTTCGAATCGAACAGCCGCTCGGCCACCGTATTGGGCCTGATCGGGGCGGGCGGCATCGGCCAGGTGCTGTTCGACAGCATGAACGCTTTCAATTTCAAGGCCGTGTCCGCCATCGTCATCATCGTGGTCATCGCCGTGACCCTGATCGACACCCTGTCCCAGATCATGCGCAAGCGCCTGCTCTGACGATAGATCTGGCAGGTTTGCCCTGACTGTCACAAAGGTCTGGCCGGACCGTCACATTCTCCTGCTCTAAGCGTCGCACACTGACGACTTGGAGACGGTCCGGCCATGATCCGCACACTGAAGTTCACGGCCTGCGCGGCCGCCCTGCTGGCCCTGGCGGCCTGCGGAAACAACGAGGGCGGCGCCCCCGGCTCGCAGAAGGCCCGCACGGGCATCTGGGCCGCGGGCTCCTCGACCGTCTTCCCCTTCGCCACCCGTGTGGCCGAGACCTTCGCCCGCAACGGCGGCGGCGGTTCGGCGCCGCGCGTCGAATCCCTGGGCACCGGCGGCGGCATCCAGGCCTTCTGCGCCGGCGTCGGCCCCTCGACCCCGGACATCGCCAACGCCTCGCGCCCCATGAAGCGGAGCGAGTTCGACCGCTGCGTCGAGAACGGCGTCGCCGACATCGTCGAGATCAAGATCGGCTACGACGGCATCGTCGTCGCCACCGCCCGCACCGGCCAGAGCTTCAACCTCGAGCTGAACGACCTCTATGAGGCCCTGGCCAAGGAGACGCCGGGCGCCGACGGCCGGCTGGGCGCCAACCCCGCCAAGACCTGGAACGACGTCAACAAGGCTCTTCCCGCGACCCGCATCCAGGTCTACGGCCCGCCGCCGACCTCCGGCACGCGCGACGCCTTCCTGGAGCTGGGCATGGCGCCGGGCGCCAGGCTGATCCCGGCGGCGGCCGCCATCGAGGCGCAGGACAAGACCCGCTTCGAAACCCTCGCCCACACCCTGCGCGAGGACGGCGCCTGGATCGACTCGGGCGAGAACGACAACGCCATCGTCCAGACTCTGACCCGCACGCCGGGTTCGCTGGGCGTGTTCGGCTTCTCCTTCCTGGAGCAGAACATGGACACGGTGAAGGCCGAGACCATCGACGGCGTGGCCCCCTCGGTCGCCACCATCGCCGACGGCTCCTATCCGCTGGCCCGCAGCCTCTACATCTACGTCAAGAAGGCCCACGTGGGCGTGACGCCGGGCCTCGAACAGTTCGTCCAGGAGTTCATGTCCGACGGCTCGGCCGGTCGCGGCGGCTATCTGCAGGACCGGGGCCTGGTGCCTCTGCCCGCCGATCAGCTGGCGGCCGAACGCGCCAAGGCCTCGGCCATGACCTCCATGGCCCGCCCGAACTGAGGCGACTGATGTCGAGAACGTCCTTCTCCTCCCTGCGGGAGAAGGTGGGCGCCGGAGGCGCTCGGATGAGGGGATGAGCGCCGTGGTCGGGTGATCGCGGCGCTTTCTTTCCTTGTGAAGGGCTAATGCACCGCCATCCTGGGCTTGATCCGAGGATGACGGAAGGGGGCGGCCGCTTAAGCCGCCGCGCGGCGCCGCAGGCGCGCCACCCGGCGCAGGCGTCGCCAGAAGCGGCCGCGCGCGGGTTCGGGATAGGGCTGCAGGTTTTCGACGAACTGCTCGGCCGAGGCGCGCCAGCTGAACTTCTCCGCATAGGCGCGGACGGCCTTTCGGTCGAGCTCAAGGCACTTCAGGCAGGCGGTCTTCAGGTCCTCGTCGATGACGCCCGCACCCGAACCAGGGATGATGTCGATCGGGCCGTGGGCGGGGTAGGCGGCGACCGGCGTGCCCGCGCCCATGGCCTCCAGGATCACCAGGCCGAAGGTGTCGGTCCAACTGGGGAAGACGAAAACGTCGGCGTCGGCGAAACAGCGCGCCAGCTCCTCCCCGAACCTGGCGCCCAGGAATTTCGCCTCGGGATATTTCTCTTCCAGCTCGGCGCGGGCCGGACCGTCGCCGACGATGATCTTGGTGCCCGGCAGGTCCAGTTCCAGGAAGGTCTCGATGTTCTTCTCGACCGCCACCCGGCCGACGTTGAGGAAGAAGGGGCGGGGCCACTCATCGCCGCCCATCTCCTTGTAGATCGGCTCGAGGTCCGGGCGGAACAGGTCGGTGTCGACCCCGCGCGTCCAGGGCGAGACGTTCTTGAAGCCGTGCTCGACCAGTTCGTCGCGCAGGGTCGGGGTGGCGACCATCAGCCGTCCCGACGGCTTGTGGAACCATTTCATGTAGGCGTAGCCGACCTGCACCGGGATGGGGAAACGGGCCGAGACGTATTCGGGGAATTTGGTGTGATAGCTGGTGGTGAACGGCAGCTTCCACTCCACGCAGATGCGCCGGGTGGCGATGCCCAGGGGGCCTTCGGTGGCGATGTGGACGGCTTCGGGCTCGAAGGCGCGCAGGCGCTCGCGAATCTCCTCCTCGGCGCCCAGGGCCAGGCGGATCTCGGGATAGGTCGGGCAGGGGATGGTCTTGAACTGGCTGGGTTCGATGACCTCCACCTCATGACCCATGGCGCGGCATTCGGCCACGGTGCGGGTCAGGGTGCGGACGACGCCGTTGACCTGAGGCTCCCAGGCGTCGGTGACCAGAACGATGCGCATGAAGTCGATAGGGCCTTGAGCCGTTTCGCGAAGCCGAAACTTCTAGACGCTCCGCATGACGAAGGCGAGACGCCATGATAAGCCGGTGGGGCCTGGGACGAGCCGTCTTGCGGACGGCGTGTTCAAGCCGAACCGGATCTTGGAATGACGGTTTCCCCAGAAGAATCTGCGCTTTTCTAAATTATGTGCGGTTGGGGGCTGAGTGATGCGATGCACATTCGGGGGCTCTCACCATATATGCGGAAATTCACAGGATTGATTTCATGACGCCCACCGATCTTCGCCATTGGGATGAGCTGGACCGGAACAAGTACCGGGACGAGCGCGCGGTCGTGGCCGAACTTCTGGCCGCCCAGCCCCTGGATGCGGCGGGCCGCGCGGCGGTCCTGGACGACGCCGTCCGCCTGGTCGAAAGCGCCCGCAAGAGCCAGAAGCGCCAGGGCGTGGTCGAGAGCTTCCTGCAGGAGTTCAGCCTGGGCACCCGTGAGGGCCTGGCGCTGATGTGCCTGGCCGAGGCCCTGCTGCGCACGCCCGACGCCGACACCCGCGACCGCCTGATCGCCGAGAAGATCGGCTCGGCCGACTGGGCCTCGCACCTGGGTCGGTCGGACAGCCTGTTCGTCAACGCTTCGACCTGGGGCCTGATGCTGACGGGCAAGCTGGTCGACGTGGACGACGAGGCGCGCAGCGACCTGCCGGGTTTCCTCAAACGTCTGGTGGGGCGGCTGGGCGAGCCGGTCATCCGTCAGGCCGTCGCCACCGCCGTCAAGATCATGGGCGAGCAGTTCGTCGTCGGGCGCACCATCGAGGGCGCGCTGAAGCGCTCGGATCGGGAAAACTGGCTGTGCAGCTTCGACATGCTGGGCGAGGGCGCCCGCACCGCCGCCGACGCCGAACGCTATGAAAAAATCTACGCCGACGCCATCGAGGCCGTGGGCCGGACCGCCAAGGGCGAAGGCCCCGAGCGCGGCCACGGCGTCTCGGTCAAGCTGTCGGCCCTGTCGCCGCGCTATCAGGCGGTGCAGGAGGACCGGGTGTGGGAGGAGCTCTATCCCCGCATCCTGCGCCTGGCCCTGATCGCCGCCAAATACGACATCAACTACACCATCGACGCCGAAGAGGCCGACCGCCTGGCCCTGTCGCTGAAGCTGCTGGATCGGCTGGCGCGCGAACCGGCCCTGGGCGACTGGAAAGGCCTCGGCCTGGCCGTCCAGGCCTATCAGAAGCGCACCACCGAGACGGTGGCCAAGCTGGCCGAACTGGCCAAGTCGTCGGGCCGCCGCCTGATGGTGCGCCTGGTCAAGGGCGCCTATTGGGACACCGAGATCAAGCTGGCCCAGGTCAACGGCCGCACCGACTATCCGGTCTTCACGACCAAGCCGGCGACCGACCTGAACTACCTGGTCTGCGCCAGGGCGCTGATCGAGGCCTCGCCCTACATCTACGCCCAGTTCGCCACCCACAACGCCCACACCCTGGCCGCCGTGCATCGCATGGCCGCCGATCGCGGCGTCACCATCGAGTTCCAGCGCCTGCACGGCATGGGCGAGGCCCTGTACGACGGCGCCAAGGTCGAATGGGGCGACGTCGTCGTGCGGGCCTATGCGCCCGTCGGCGGCCACGAGGAGCTGCTGCCCTATCTGGTGCGTCGCCTGCTGGAGAACGGCGCCAACTCCTCCTTCGTCCACGCCCTGCTGGACGAGCGTGTGCCTGCGGCCGACGTGGCCGCCGATCCCATCACCTCGGTCGAGGCCCAGCCCGACCGCCATCCGAAGATCCCTGTGCCCATGAACATCTACGGTGACCGTCAGAACTCCCTCGGCCGCGACTATTCGCAGGCTTCCGACCGCGAGCGCCATGCGGCGGCGCTGGAGCGCGTCGACAGCGAGAAGCTGACCGCCGGTCCGATCATCGGCGGCAAGCTGCGGGCGGGTGTGAACCCGCAGGACGTCACCAACCCCTATGACCGCAGCCGCGTGCTGGGCCATGTCTCCGAAGCCTCGACCGAGGACGTCGACGCCGCCGTCAACGCCGCCGCCAAGGCCCAGATCGCCTGGGACCGTCTGGGCGGCGCGGGCCGCGCCCCGGTGCTGCGCGCCATGGCCGACGCCCTGGAAACGGATCTGGACCGTCTGGTCGCCCTGCTGTCGCGTGAAGCGGGCAAGACGCTGAACGACGGCGTGGCCGAGGTGCGCGAAGCCGCAGACTTCTGCCGCTACTACGCCCTGCTGGCCGAGCGCGACTTCGGCGGCCGCCAGACCCTGAAGGGCCCGACCGGCGAGACCAACGAACTGGTCCTGCACGGCCGCGGCGTCTTCGCCTGCATCAGCCCGTGGAACTTCCCGCTGGCCATCTTCACCGGCCAGATCGCGGCTGCCTTGGCCGCCGGCAACGCCGTCGTGGCCAAGCCCGCCGAGCAGACGCCGCTGATCGCCGCCGAAGCCGTGCGCCTCTACTACAAGGCGGGCCTGAACCCCGACCTGCTGGCCCTGATCCCCGGCCGCGGCGAGACGGTCGGCGCCGCCCTGACCAACCATCCGGGCATCGACGGCGTCGCCTTCACCGGCGGCACCGACACCGCCTCGGCGATCAACCGCGGCCTGGCCGCGCGTCCCGGCGCCATCATCCCCTTCATCGCCGAGACGGGCGGCCTGAACGGCATGTTCGTGGACACCACGGCGCTGAAGGAACAGATCATCGACGACGTCATCCTGTCGGCCTTCGGCTCGGCGGGGCAGCGTTGCTCGGCCCTGCGCGTCCTCTATGCGCCCAAGGATTCGGCCGACGCCCTGATCGAGGGCCTGAAGGGCGCCCTGGCGGCCCAGGTGCTGGGCGATCCGACCGACGCCAGGACCGACATCGGCCCGGTGATCGACGCCGAAAGCCGCGCCAACCTGGAAGCCCACGTCGAGCGCCTATCGAAGGAAGCCAAGATCATCGCCCGCGCCGAACTGCCGGCGGGCGCCGACAAGGGCGATCTGTTCGCCCCGGTCATCGCCGAAATCCCGACCCCGGACTTCCTGGAACGCGAAGTCTTCGGCCCGATCCTGCACGTCTACCGCTATGAGCCCAAGGATCTGGAAAAGGTCGCGGGCAAGCTGGCCGCGCGCGGCTTCGGCCTGACCCTGGGGGTCCACAGCCGCATCGACGCCTTCGCCAGGGAAGTGATGGAGCTGGTCCCGGCGGGCAACGTCTACGTCAACCGCTCGATCATCGGCGCGGTGGTCGGCGTCCAGCCCTTCGGCGGCGAAGGCCTCTCCGGCACCGGCCCCAAGGCCGGCGGCCCCAACAGCCTGATCCGCTACGCCGCCGAAAAAGCCATCAGCATCAACATCGCGGCCCAGGGCGGCGACCCGGCGCTGTTGAACCTGTAGGGTTCGCCAGACACGAAGGCCGCGCGGTGTGATTGCACTGCGCGGCAATCTTCTCGTGCGGCCTCAAATCGGTCTAAGGAGTTCGGTCTAGGAGTCCGAATGCTTGACCTTTTTCGCAGCGACAATGTCGTTGTCCGCAGCGTACCCGCTTCGGACGCAAGCCGCTGGGTCGTGACGTTCGACAACTATGGCATCGGCCATGGTTTTGATCGCCCGGGGTTCGGGCAGGAATTCCTGCGCACGGCCGGAATTTCGGCCATCCATGTCATGGGTGTCCGAGAGGACTGGTACCAGTATCCAGAAATGGCCGCGGCCATGCAGGCGGTACGTCAGGCCGTATCCGGCGCCGAACGGGTCATGACCTATGGCTCGAGCATGGGGGGATACGCAGCCCTGCGGTTCGCCGACGCCGCAGGCGCTAACGCCGTGCTGGCCCTGTCGCCGCAGTATTCGATCGATCCCAGGAAGACGCCGTTTGAACAGCGTTGGCTGCAAGACAGCCAGCGCATTCGCTGGTTGCCTGAGATTGACGGCCGCATCGCCTGCCGGGCCCGGCCGGTGGTGGTGTTCGACCCGTCGAAGGAGGACGGCCGACACATTGCTCTGATCCAGCGCGATATCGACATCGTGCCGATTCGACTGCACCACGTCTCTCATCCCGCCACCACCTATCTGGGCGAAGTCGGGGTGTTGAAGGAACTGGTGCTCCAGACGCTGTCCGGGGAGCTGGAGGCCGCAATCTTCGCTCTCAAGGCGCGCCGTCTGCGCCGCACGAGCGGCGTCTATGTGGCGACCCTTGCCTTGAGCCAGCCCCCGCATCGTCGCGAACTGGCGCTGTCGCTGGCGCAGCGGTCGGTTGAGGTCAGCCCCGGCAACCCGCTGGCGAGTTCGGCGCTGGCCATACTCCTGTCTCGGGAAGGGCGCCATGATGAAGCCGTTGCGCAGTTCGAAGGGATTTTGAGCGCCACCAATCGCGACCCCAACTACCTCGTTCCCTACACCGAGGCCCTGTTGGCGGGCGGGCGCTATCCCGAGGCGCGCGCCCATGCGCGCGAGGCGGTCGAGGCGATGCCGCACCTGGCCCACCTCCATGCCTGGGAAAGCACCTTGTTGTGGGCCAGCAGCGAGAACGCGGCCGCCGTGATCGCTCTGGAACGAGCGATCGCGCTGGACCCCCAGCGCAAGCGTTATCGCAAGCTGATGCGAACCTATCGCCGCGAGATGCGGTTGCACGCGGCCATCCGCGCAAAAAGCGTGGCGGGCCGCTGGGCGGTTAGACTGGTGCGGGCCTTGTCGAATACGCGGCGCTCATCTCCCGCGCTGGACCAGGATGCCGATAGAGGTCGTGGCGAAGCCTGACAGCGCCATTTTCAGGTGCGGCTGCTCGCGGTAGGGCGGAACGTCGATGAACTGGTCCAGGACTCCGACGCCGGCGTCGTAATTCACGGGGACTGCGTTATGCCCCTTGTCCCGCAGTCGCTCGAGGAGATCCTCGATGTCGCGTCGACGGAAGAGGACCGTCGGCTGATGGTCCACGGTGATGTCTTCGGAACTGACATTGAATTCGGTCGTATGCGCGGCCCAGCCGCCCGGCTTGAGGCAGTCGATGGAGCGTTCGATGAAGGCGAGGCCGTGCTCGATGCTGCCCAGATGTTCCAGGGCGCAGGCTGACCAGCAGAAGTCAAAATCGACGTAGTCGGCGGGGACATGGTTCATGTCGCATTCGTGGAACTCGACGTTTCGGTCGAACAGATCGTCGGGACAGACCCACGGCTTGCGCAGGGCGAGCTTGCCGGCGGCGTGCTGATTGGTTTCCGTCCACCCCATATCGATAGCTTCGTCAGCCCCCAGGTCGGTGGCCAGGATGCGGCAATCCTGCGAGGCGAAGAAGGCCGCCAGCGGTTCGACCCCGACGCCGAAGCCAAGGCCGCGATGGCCCGAAGCGATAGCCCCGCGTTCCCACAAGGCCTGACAAATAAAGACGAATTCCCACAGCTTCCGGTGGTAGCGCAGCGGCTCGGCCAGCCGTGTGCTCCAGTAGCTGAAATAGGCTTGGCTGAAGTCTTCCTCGCGGCACAGGGCGCCGGTGGGGAATGCGCCGGGGCTCGGCTCCTCTCCATTAGGCTGCAAGGCGCCGTGCCAGATGTCCCGCTCGGGCGTGACGAGGGCGTTCAGGAGCAGGCGCATCTCTCTTGTATGGGCCGCCAGGTCAGCTTCGATGCGGGTGACCTTGGCGTCTATGATCCGGGTCTCGCGCGGCAGATGATAAAGCCTCCGGAAAAACCGATCGATCCGGCCTGCGACGCCGAGAGAGCCTTGGGAGGAGGTCAAGCCAGGGAAACTCCAGATCCAGTCGTGGACAATAGAATGTCGCCGAACTCGGGCCTATAGGCAGGCTGGCTCCCAGGCGCAACCGGCGACGCCTTAGGACGGGGTCGGCCATCCCCCCGCGCGGCTCAGGGCGCTGGGGTTGGGTTTGCCGATCTTGTCGCCGATCCAGCGGGCGGCGCCGATGAGGGCGTCCAGATCGTAGCCGGTGGTGAAGCCCGCGCGTTCCAGCATGTAGACCAGGTCCTCGGTGGCGATGTTGCCGGTCGCGCCTGGGGCGAAGGGGCAGCCGCCGATGCCGCCGACCGAGGCGTCCAGCACGTCGACGCCCGCCTCGACGCCGGCATAGGCGTTGGCCAGGCCGGTGTTGCGGGTGTCGTGGAAGTGCAGGCGCAGCGTCGCGTCAGGCGCGGCCTTGCGGGCGGCTTCGACCTTCTTCGTCACGCTCCATGGATCGCCGACGCCGATGGTGTCGGCCAGGGCGATCTCCTCGACGCCCAGGGCGGCGATGCGGGCGACCAGGTCGCCGACCTGCTGGACCGAGACCTCGCCGTCGAAGGGGCAGCCCCAGACGCAGGACAGGGTGGCCGACAGCTTCGGCGTCGCGCCCGGCGCGCCGTCCGCATTGGCGCGGCCCGCCATGATGTCGGACAGCATCTGCACCTGCTGGTCGACGCTGAGGCCCTGGTTCTTCAGGCCGAAGCCGTCGGTGGCGGACATGGCGACGTTGACCTCGTCCACCGCCGTGCCGAGCGCGCGGTCATAGCCCTTGCCGTTCAGAACCAGGCCGATGCGGCTGCGGCCCTCGGCCAGGGCGCGGGCGGCGCCGGCCCCGTCGGTCAGCTGGGTGTCCTTGCCGGTCAGGAAGACGAAGCTGGGCTCATGGAAGGTGGTGATGGCCACCGGCCCCGGGTAGCGCCCCTGGGCGGGGCTCAGCTCGGCCGACTCCAGCGTCTGGACCAGACGGGGTGCGATCGACAGGGGACGCAGCTGGCGGATGGTCCCGGCCAGGCCCGCGTGGGCCAGGAGGCCGAAGACGACGGCGATCAGCATCCCGGTGATCGCCGCGCGGTTGACCAGCAGGAAGCCCCCCACGGCGGCGGCCATGACGGCGAAGACGATGGTGACGGTGGCCCAGGTCTGGGCGGTCGAGCGGCCGAACTCGGTCAGGCCGTAGACGGTGATCAGGCAGATGACCACAGCCGCGAACAGCCCCAGCAGGGCGCCGGTCACGCGCGAGACCTTGCCGATCGGCTGTGTCAGGGCGGCGGCGGCCAGAAGCGCGATCGCCCCGAAGGTGGGCAGGGTGTAGTGCCACAGCTTGGTCGGCGCCAGTTCGAACATCAGCCAGGCCGGGACCAGCCAGCAGACGGCGAAGCGGATCGCGGGCTCGGCCCGACGGCTCCAGCCCGTCGACAGCGCGGCGGGCAGCATCAGGGTGACGGGAAACAGCAGCAGCGGCGACAGCAGCAGATACATGCCGGGGAAGCCGCCGTGGCTTTCGTGCGCGCCGGCGATCTTGGGCGCCAGATCGCCGCCGATGGCCTCGCGCCAGAAGCCGCCGTCGGTGGCGATGGTGATGGCGATGGCCCACGGCCCGACCAGCAGGGCCGTCAGCGGCAGGCCCCAGCCCCAGCCCAACTGCCCCAGCCACTTGATGTTTCGATCCCAGATCGACAGGGCGATGACGGCCAGCGCCACGACCAGCAGGCCGATCGGTCCCTTGATCAGGATGGACAGGCCGATCCCGGCCCAGAACAGCAGCTTGTGCAGCCGGTTCGCCTTTTCGCCCGCCCGCGTCGCCATGTAGATGCGCGCCAGCGCCGCCATCGACAGGGTGGTCAGGCCCGCCAGCATGGCGTCGGTCTTGGCGATGCCCGCCTCGGTCGACAGCAGGAAGGTCGCTCCCAGCATGACGCCCGCCAGGAAGCCCGCCCTCTGGCCGAACAGGGCCGCGCCCGCCCAGGCCACGGCCCAGGCCGCCAGCATGGCGCCCAGCAGGGACGGCAGGCGATAGGGCTGGATGTTGCGGTCCTCGACGTCCGAGGTCGCGGCGACGGCCGCCGCCTGCATCCAGTAGATGCCGATGGGCTTCTTCCAACGCGGGTCGTTCTGGAAGCGGATATCGACATAGTCCCCGCCCTCCAGCATCTGGGCGGTCGCCTGGGCGAAGCGGCTCTCGTCGCGATCCAGCGGCGGCAGCAGCAGCAGGCCGGGCAGGCCGGCGATCAGGGCCAGCAGGGCCGCAAGGACAGGGCCGCGCCAGCCGGCGATGTAGCGATCCAGGTTCGGGCGGTTCATGCCGCTGTCGTATCACGCCGGACGCGGCGCCCGGAAGCTTCAGCTTGAAAGGGCGCCCAGCATTCGGGTCACGATCAGCCTGTGAAAGGGCGTGACAGCGGCGATGTAGGCGCGGCCCAGAAGATTGTGTCGGTCCACCAGGGTGGCGATGCTGACGCCCCGTCCTGCATGACCGGGCGACGGCTCGACGCGGATCACCAGGCGGAAGTCCAGGTGACGGTCGTCAAATCCGACGACGATCTCATCCTCCTGTTCGGCCAGCACCGGAAAGCCGTCGATCCCGGCCGTCTTCAGTCCCGCCAGTCGAACCAGCCGATTGCGCAGGGCCATCAGCCGGTCGACCCAGGCCGGGGCGCCGGTCATCATCCGCTCCATCGCCTGACGCGCCGTCAGCGGCCCGGCCACGCCCTCGACGCCGAAACGGTCGGCCCAGTCGGCCTGAGGCAGGGCGGCGTGGGGCAGATCAAGCGGCAGTTCACGGGCGGCGGCCATCGGAGATTCCATTGTGCTGTGGTCAAGCTGTCCGCTTCCCGACGCCTTCGCGCCATGAGACGCAACGCCGCGCGTCGCCGTTTCGCCGGGGCGCGGCCTGCGCTAAGGAGGGGCGATGATCGACCGCTCCGCTTCCTCGCCCGACATTTCCGTCGTCGTGCCCGTGCATGACGAATCCGGCGCCGCCGTGCCCCTGGCGCGCGAGATCGCCGAGGCCTTCGCCGGACGGTCCTATGAGATGATCTTCGTCAACGACGCCAGTCGGGATTCGACCCTGGCCGAGCTGCAGGCGGCGATGGCGGAACTGCCCGCCCTGCGGGTGCTGTCGCACGGGACCAATGCGGGGCAGAGCCGGGCGGTGCGCACCGGCGTCCTGGCCGCGCGGGCGCCGATCGTGGTGACCCTGGACGGCGACGGCCAGAACCCGCCCGCCGACGCCCCGCGCCTGGTCGACGCGCTTCTGGAGGCCCCGCCCGGCGTCGCCCTGGTCGGCGGCGTGCGCGCCAAGCGTCAGGACAGCAACGCCAAGCGCCGCGCCTCCGTCTGGGCCAACCGCATCCGCAGGAAGCTGCTGGGCGACGACGCCGACGACACCGGCTGCGGACTGAAGGCCTTCCGACGGGACGTCTTCCTGCGTCTGCCCTACTTCGATCACATCCACCGCTATCTGCCGGCCCTGATGATCCGCGAGGGGTATGAGAACCGCTACCTCGACGTCGATCACCGCCACCGCGAGACCGGCCGGTCGAAATACACCAACTGGGGACGGCTGAGGGCGTCCTTCTCGGACCTGCTGGGCGTGATGTGGCTGAAGTCTCGCGCGCGCCGTCCGGGCGACATCAGCGAGTTCTGAGGCGGCCGCCGCTCCGCTGTCCTGCGCCCGGGCGGCCCCCTTCTACGCCGTAACCCGCGGGGCAAGCCCGAGGATCAAGGCAGGGCAGGGAGCCGTGGCGTCCTAGCTGAACGCCAGAAAAATCACGGCCACCACGGTGGCGTCGAACAGGCGGGCGGCGAGGCTGAGAACGGCGGGCATGGCGCGATCCGAAGGCGGTTGACCTCCCCGCCCTCGCAAATCAGGCGCCAGTCGGCGTCAGATCTCCGTCTTGCGCGACCGCCCTGGCGAAGGCCTCCGGTCGTGCCGTCCCGAATATTCCCGGCCCAGATAGGTGGTGCGCGCGGCGTCCAGCACCGGCGCGCCGCCCTTCAATCCGCGCTTCTGGCCCGACTGGCCCAGCACCTGGGCGGCGAAGGCGGCGGGCGACGGAGGCGAGGCGACGGCAGGCTTTGCCGAGGAGGCGGCAGGATCGACCGTCCCTTCCGACGCTTCCGCTTCGGTCGGAACCAGGGCGCGCGACCGGCGCCGCTCGCGACGGCGCCGGTCGCCCTCGCGGCGGTCGTCGACGACCGGGTCGTTCAGCGGGCCCTGCGCCCCGATGGGACGAATCTCGTCCGTCACCTCGGCCTCAGCCCTTGGACCGGGCGAGACGGTCGATCTGGGCCCGCATCTCGTCCATCTGGCGGCGCATCTCGTCCAGGGCCGCGCCCTCGGCCCTGGGTTCCGCCCCGGCTTCCGGCTTGGGGGCTGCTGCAGGGGCGGCCTCGGCCGCTTCGCCTTCGGGGCGGCTGTGGGCGAAGCCGGGGAACATCCGCATGGCGCGCTCGAACATGGCCATGTTCTGGCGCACGGCCTCCTCCATCAGATTGCCGCCGGGCGCGGCGGCGAAGGCGCGGGTGAACTGGCCCCGCAACTGCTCCTGCTGGCGGGTGAAGGCGTCCAGCGACATCTCCAGATAGGAGGGCAGGACGCCCTGCATGGAGTCGCCGTAGAAGCCGATCAGCTGGCGCAGGAACTGCACCGGCAGCAGGGCCTCGCCCCGGCTTTCCTCCTCGAAGATGATCTGGGTTAGGATCTGGCGCGTCAGATCGTCATTGGTCTTGGCGTCATAGACCACGAACTCCACCCCGTCGCGCACCATGCGGGCCAGATCGTCCAGCGTCACATAGGCGCTGGTGGCGGTGTTGTAGAGCCGCCGGTTCGCATACTTCTTGATGACGACCATGCCGTCACGGGTTTTTCCGCCCTCGGATTTCTTGTCGGTCACGCTTGTTCTCGCGATGTTGCAACGCCCAAGCATCCCGCATTGCGTCGGCGAAGGCGAGTCCCGTGTTTGGCGCGGCGGTCAGGCCTGGACCAGCACCACGCCGATCAGCACGGCCGCCCAGTGCACGCCCGCCCCGGTGACGACGAAGCCGTGCCAGATGGCGCGGCGGAACCTGACCTTCTGACTGATGAAGACGAAGACCCCGGCCGTATAGATCAGCCCGCCCGCGACCAGCAGGCTCAGCGCCAGCGGATGCACCGTCTCGATCATCGGCTTCAGGGCGAAGACCGCCACCCAGCCGAACAGGACGTAGACCGTGCTCCAGAAGGCGTCGGACAGGCGCGGCGCCAGCATCTTCACCCCTGCCCCGACCAGCGCCATCGTCCACACCGCCAGGGTGAAGCCCACGGACCAGGCGCCTTCGAACCTCTGGGTCGTGAAGGGGGTGTAGCTGCCCGCGATCATCAGGAAGATGGCCGCCTCGTCCAGCCGCCTCAGCACCGGCCGCGCCGCGCAGGGATGGGTCAGATTGTACACGGTGGAGGCCGTCAGCATGGCCACCAGGCACAGGGCGTAGATCGCCGTCGAGACCGCCGCGCCCACCCCCGCATAGACGCTGGCCAGCACGGCCAGGGCCACGCCCCCGGCCGCCGCCAGCGCCAGTCCCACGGCGTGCACCCACAGATCGGCCAGCCGCTCGGCGCGCGTCTGGTAATGCTCGATCATGTCCAGGTCGTCGGGGGTGCAGATGCGGCGGGCGAGGTTTTTCAGCACGATCACGTCTCCTTCGCCTTTCTGAAAGCGCGGCCGCGCGCATCGTTCCGAGCCGATGGTGCGGCGCGGCGATGAAGTTTTGCGGATTGCTGCATCGCAACAGGTGACGGGCGGCTGCGAATGCGGCACAACTTCGCGCAAGGAATTTCTCCAGGGAGTGAATAAAATGACCGACGTCGTGATCGTCTCCGCCGCCCGCACGCCGGTAGGCTCCTTCCTCGGCGCCCTGTCGACCCTTCCGGCGTCGAAGCTGGGCGAGGTCGCCATCAAGGCGGCGCTGGAGCGGGCGGGCGTGGCCGCCGCCGAGGTGGACGAGGTGATCCTGGGCCAGGTGCTGCAGGCGGGCGCAGGCCAGGGCCCGGCGCGTCAGGCCGCCATCGGCGCGGGCCTGGCCAATGAAACCCCGGCCTGGAGCCTGAATCAGCTGTGCGGCTCGGGCCTGCGCGCCGTGGCCCTGGCCTATCAGCAGATCGTTCAGGGCGATGCGAAGATCGTCGTCGCCGGCGGTCAGGAAAGCATGAGCCAGTCGCCGCACACGGCCCAGCTGCGCAACGGCCAGAAGATGGGCGAGTTGGGCCTCAAGGACAGCATGCTGCAGGACGGCCTGATCGACGCCTTCCACGGCTATCACATGGGCCAGACGGCCGAGAACATCGCCGCCAGATGGTCGATCGACCGCGCGTCGCAGGACGCCTTCGCCGTCGCCTCCCAGAACAAGGCCGAGGCCGCCCAGAAGGCCGGAAAATTCGCCGACGAGATCGCTCCGGTGACCATCGCCACCCGCAAGGGCGACGTGGTCGTGGATCAGGACGAATACATTCGCCACGGCGCGACCCTCGAGGCGATGGAGAAGCTGAAGCCCGCCTTCGTCAAGGACGGCACGGTGACGGCGGCCAACGCCTCGGGCATCAACGACGGCGCGGCCGCCCTGGTGCTGATGAGCGCCGATGAAGCCAGGGCGCGTGGACTGGAGCCGCTGGCCCGCATCGCCTCCTGGGCCACGGCGGGCGTCGATCCGGCCATCATGGGCACCGGCCCGATCCCGGCCTCGAAGAAGGCGCTGGAGAAGGCGGGCTGGACCGTCGCCGACCTGGACCTGATCGAGTCCAACGAGGCTTTCGCCGCCCAGTCGCTGTGCGTGGTCAAGGAGCTTGGCCTCGACCCGGCCAAGGTGAACGTCAACGGCGGCGCCATCGCCATCGGCCACCCGGTCGGCGCCTCGGGCGCGCGCGTCCTGACCACCCTGCTGCACGAGATGAAGCGCTCGGGCGCCAAGAAGGGTCTGGCCACCCTGTGCATCGGCGGCGGCATGGGCGTGGCGATGTGCGTCGAGCGCGGCTAGGCGCGCCTTTCCTCCCCATGCAATGGGGAGGGGGACCACGAAGTGGTGGAGGGGCCAGCCACGGCCGCTATCCCGCTCAGGATCAGGTCGCGCGCGGACAGCCCCTCCACCGCTGCGCGGTCCCCCCCCCCACACTGTGGGGAGGAGAGATGGCGG
>JAFKFS010000040.1 GCA_017308115.1 Bordetella sp. | reverse complement strand
CTTGCCCATCTTCTGGCCCGAGGCGGTGGACAGCAGCGGCGTGGTCAGGCCGAAGGCGGCCTTGTGGTCCACCTTGCGGGTCAGTTCGACGCCGTTGATGATGTTGCCCCACTGGTCAGAGCCGCCCATCTGCAGCGAACAGCCATAGCGACGGTTCAGCTCCAGGAAGTCGGTCGCCTGCATCAGCATGTAGTTGAACTCGAGGAAGGTAAGCGGCTGCTCGCGATCAAGGCGCAGCTTGACCGAGTCGAAGCTCAGCATCCGATTGATGGTGAAGTGGGTCCCGTAATCGCGCAGGAACTGCAGGTAGCCCAGCTGCGACAGCCACTCGTCGTTATCCAGCATGATGGCGTCGGTCGGGCCGTCGCCGAAGGTCAGGAATTTCTCGAACACGCCTTTGATGCCGGCGATATTCTCGGCGATCTTTTCCTCGGTCAGCAGGGGGCGTTGGGTGTCCTTGAACGAGGGGTCGCCGACCTTGGTCGTGCCGCCGCCCATCAGGACGATCGGCTTGTGCCCGGCCTGCTGCAGGCGGCGCAGCAGCATGATCTGGATCAGGTGGCCGACGTGCAGGCTGGGAGCCGTCGCATCGAAGCCGATATAGCCCGTGACCACGCCCGACGCCGCCGCCTCGTCCAGTTCGACCGGGTGGGTGATCTGGTGGATATAGCCGCGCGCCTTCATCAGGCGCAGGAAGTCCGACTTGAAGGCGGTTTCAGAAATGGTCTGGGTCGTGGGCTCGGTCATGGTCGGGTCCGTAGCATCAGAACCGGCGGCCGTCTTCCGAGGAAATAACGCCGCCGAGGGAAGGGCGGCAAGGATCGCGGCCGCTCTCTAGCAGAGGCCGTAGTAATAGGCGGCGGAAAGGGCCGATTGCGCGATCATGGACGCTAGCTACGTCGCGCCCGACGTGGCAGTCAAGCCGCCATGACGACCTCCCCGAAAAAGACCCTGCGCGTGCTCGGCTTCATGACCGGCACCTCGCTCGACGCCGTGGACATGGCGGTGATCGAGACGGACGGCCACGACATCCTGTCCTTCGGCCCGGCCGGAGAGATGAAGCTGGACGGCGAGACCCGCGCCGTCATCGAGGACGCCATCGACGACGCCTTCGACTGGGCGCGCGACGAGGAGGAGCCGGACAGCTTCGAGGACGCCCGCATGGCCGTAGCCGACGCGCACCTGGCCGCCGCCCTCGGCTTCATGGCGGTGAACGGGGTGAAGTCCAGCGCGCTGGATCTGGTCGGCGTCCACGGCCAGACCGTGTTGCACGAGGCGCCGACGCCCGACCGGCCGGGCCGCACCGTCCAGCTGATCGACGCCGTCAGCGTGGCCGAGGGACTGGGCGTGCCCGTCGCCTATGATTTCCGCAGCGCCGATGTGGCGGCGGGCGGGCAGGGCGCGCCGCTGGCGCCCGTCTATCACGCCGCCCTGGTCCGCAAGGCGGGGATGGAGGGGCCGGTCGCCGTGCTGAACCTGGGCGGGGTCGGCAACATCACCCTGATCCGCGCCGACGGCGGGCTGGAGGCGTTCGACACCGGCCCGGCCAACGGCATGGTCGATCTGCTGGTCCAGTCGCGCACCGGAAAACGCATGGACGAGGGCGGCCGTCTGGCGGCGGCCGGGACGGTTGATCGGGCCGTGCTGGACGCCTATCTGGCCCATCCCTATTTCGCCGCGACCGGGCCGAAGTCGCTGGACCGGTTCGATTTCTCGCTGGATCCCGTGGCCGGACTGTCGCTGGAGGACGCCGCCGCCACCCTGACCGCCTTCGCGGCGCAGGCCGTGGCCCTGGGCGTCGCCTGCTGTTCGCAGCAGCCGAAGGAGATCGTCGTCTGCGGCGGCGGTCGCCATAATCCGGCGCTGCTGGCCGCCATCCGCGAGCGCGTCGGCGTCCCCGTCTCGACGGCGGAGGACAAGGGCTGGCGCGGCGACTCCATCGAGGCTGAGGCCTTCGCCTTTCTCGCCGCGCGCTGCCGTCTGGGCCTGCCGATCAGCTTCCCTGGCACGACGGGAGTCGCAGCGCCGATGACCGGCGGCCGGATCGTTGAGCCGGGAGAAGAGTAAGCGTTGGCGGCTTCATCGCGTTTCTGGGGCGTCGCCGGCGGTCTGGCGGCGGGGGCCCTGTGGGGCCTGGTCTTCCTCGCGCCCAAGGTCGTGCCGGAGGCCTCGCCGCTGCTGCTGACGGCGGGGCGCTATCTCGCCTACGGCCTGATCGCGGCCCTGCTGATCGCGCCGCGCTGGCGGCGGGCGACGGCGGCGCTGACGCGCAAGGCGTGGGGCGCCCTGGTCTGGCTGAGCCTGGCGGGAAACCTGGTCTATTTCGCCTTCCTGGTGGTCGGGGTGCATTACGCCGGCGTCGCGGCTTCGGCCCTGATCGTCGGCATGGTGCCTGTGGTGGTGGCCCTGTGGGGCCTGAGGGACAAGGATGCGCCGCCGCTGTCGCGCGTGGCGCCGCCCATCGCCGTGGCGGCCCTGGCCGTCGGCCTGATCGGCTGGGAGTCGCTCAGCCAGGGCGGCGGCGCGGCGGCGCAAAGCGGGACCGCCACCCTGATCGGCCTCGGCTGCGCCCTGGCGGCCCTGCTGTCCTGGACCGCCTTCGCCGTCGGCAACAGCCGCTGGATGGGACGCCTGCCCGACGTCACCCCGCATGAGTGGTCGCTGCTGACCGGCGTGGTCACGGGGGCCCTGGCGCTGGCGCTGGTCATCCCCTCGCTGTTCATGCTGGAGGGCATGACGGACGACGCCTGGCTGCGCCTGATCGGCGTCAGCGCGGGGGTGGCGATCTTCGCCTCTGTGATCGGCAACGCCTTCTGGAACCAGGCCAGCCGCTTGCTGCCCTTGACTATGCTGGGTCAGATGATCGTGTCCGAGACCCTGTTCGCCTTCATCTACGGCTTCATCTGGGAGCGGCGCGGCCCGACCGTGATCGAGGTCGTCGCCATGATCCTGATGATCGTCAGCGTCGTCTGGTGCGTCCGCGCCCACCGGCCCGCCGCCGTGGCGGCGGCGGAAGGCGAGCACTGAGCAACGATCATCGTCGCCGCGCCTTGAAGCCCTCGCGGACCGGGCCTCTCTGGCGCCGCCTTATCTCCCTGTCGACGACGGGATCGATCCTGGCGACGGGGTGGTCTGGTGCCTGTGGCGGATGCGCGCGGAGGCCCTGCCTCCGCGCTGATCTTCCGGCCGTCAGGCCGGGTTTTCGGCCAGGCGCTTGTCCAGATAGGCGCCGACGCGGCGTTCGACCGCCCCGATGTGGTCCTGCCAGAAGTGGGTCGCGCCCTCTTCCAGCTCATAGTCGATGACGATGCCCTTCTGGGTCCGCAGCTTGTTGACCACGCGCTCGACCTCGGCGGGCGGAACCACGGTGTCGGCCGTGCCGTGCAGGAACAGGCCCGAGGCCGGGCAGGGGGCCAGGAAGCTGAAGTCATAGATGTTCGACGGCGGCGACACCGAGATGAAGCCGTCGGTCTCGGGGCGGCGCATCAGCAGCTGCATGCCGATGTAGGCGCCGAACTGATAGCCCGCGACCCAGGTCTGGGTGGCGGCCGGGTTGTTGGCCTGCAGCCAGTCCAGCGCCGTGGCCGCGTCGGCCAGTTCGCCGATGGCGCTGTCGAACTCGCCCTGGGACTTACCCACGCCCCGCGAATTGTAGCGCAGGGTGGCGAAGCCGCGCTGAACGAACAGCTGATGCATCGTCAGGGCGACGGGGTTGTTCATATGCCCGCCCGCCTTGGGATGCGGGTGCAGGATCAGGGCGATCGGCGCGTCGGGGCGCTTGCCGGGCGAGTAACGGCCTTCGATGCGGCCGGCGGCGCCGGGCAGGATGACTTCAGGCATGGATCGCGGTCCCTACGATCAACAGAGGTTTCGCGAGCGGATAATACTTGACCGCGCAAGTAGGACTTTCTAAGTCCCCCCTGCACGACGCGCTCGCCGGCGAGGCCGGGGGTCTAGCACAGCGGACCCGCAAAGCGTTAGAATTTTGAGGTATTGGGATGCGTCTGTCGACCAAGGGACGTTACGCCGTCATGGCGATGGCCGATCTGGCGAAGAACGGATCGGATCGGGCCGTCTCCCTGGCCGAGATCGCCGCACGTCAGGAAATCTCGCTCAGCTATCTGGAGCAGCTCTTCGCGCGCCTGCGCAAGGGCGGGCTGGTGAAGAGCGTTCGCGGGCCGGGGGGCGGTTATCGCCTGGCCGGGCGGGCGGAGGACACCGTGGTGGCCGATATCGTCCTGGCCGTCGATGAGCCGATCCGGGCCACGCGCTGCGCCGCTCACGGCACGCCGCGCGGATGCATGACGGGCGGGGTCCGCTGCATCACCCACGATCTGTGGGAGGACCTCGGGGCCGAGATCCATCGCTATCTCTCGAGCGTCAGCCTGGCCGATGTGATCGAGAAGCGGACGGGCCGGGCCCGCATGGGACAGGCTGCGAACCCCTCGATGGAGGCGGCGGCGTGAGCGTCTATCTAGATTACAACGCCTCGGGCCTGGTTCGTCCAGAGGTTCAGGAAGTCATGGCCAGGGCCTTGGCGGACAACGGAAATCCGTCGGCGGTTCACGCCGCCGGGCGCCGCGCGCGCGCGCGCGTCGAGACGGCGCGCGCCCAGGTGGCCGATCTGGTCGGCGCCGATCCGACCGCGATCGTCTTCTCCTCGGGCGGGACCGAGGCCAACGCCCAGGCGATCCATAGCGCCCTGGCGGCCGGCTGCGAGCGCCTGATCGTCGGCGCCACCGAACACCCCTGCGTGGCCGAGGCCGCAGCGGTCAGCGGCGTTCCGGTCGAGGTCCTGCCGGTGGACGCCGACGGCGTGGTCGATCTGGACTGGCTGGCCGATGTGCTGGCGCGTCCGGGCCGCGCGGTCGTCGCCATCCATCACGCCAACAATGAAAGCGGCGTGATCCAGCCGATCGCCGAGGCGGCGAAGCGGGTCCGCGCGGCGGGGGGCTGGCTGCATGTCGACGCCATCCAGTCGGCGGGCAAGATTCCCGTGAAGATGCGCGCCCTGGGCGCTGATAGCCTGACCCTCTCGGGGCACAAGCTGGGCGGGCCGCAGGGCGTCGGCGCGCTGGTGATGAAGGACGGCGTTTCGGCCGTTCGCATCCTGCACGGCGCCGGGCAGGAGCGCGGCTTGCGCGCCGGGACCGAGAATACGCCGGGGATCGCCGGCTTCGGCGTCGCCGCCGACTGCGCCGCCCGCGATCTGGACGCCGCCATGGCCCACGTCGCCTGGCGCGACGCGGCCGAGGCGCGCGTCAAGGCGGCCGGGGCCGTCATCATCGGCGGCGCCGTCGAGCGCCTGCCCAACACCCTGTTCATGGCGGTCGAGGGCTGGGACAGCCCGCAACAACTGATCACCCTCGATCTGGCCGGGGTCATGGTCTCGGCCGGATCGGCCTGCTCCTCGGGCAAGGTCAAGCCGTCCAAGGCGATCAGCGCCATGGGCCTGCATCACCTGGCGACCGGGGGCGTGCGCGTCTCCGGCGGCTGGGGCACGACCGAGGCTGACTGGACCCGCTTCGCCGACGCTTGGGTCGCGGCCTGGGACAAGCATAGGGCGCGCCTGCGAGAGCGCGCAAAGGAAGTCGCGTAACTCATGGCTATCGTTCAGGAAACAATCGACACGGTCGCGGAGCTGGAGCGGTACAAGTACGGCTTCACCACCGACGTCGAGCAGGAGTTCGCCCCCAAGGGCCTGAACCCCGACATCATCCGCTTCATCTCCGAGAAGAAGGGCGAACCCGAGTGGATGCTGGAATGGCGTCTGGCCGCCTATGAGCGCTGGCTGGCGATGGAGGAGCCGACCTGGGCGGCGGTGAAGTACGAGCCCGTCGACTATCAGGACCTCTACTACTACGCCGCGCCGGTGAAGAAGGAGGGACCGAAGTCGCTGGACGAGGTCGATCCCGAACTGCTTGCCGTCTACGTCAAGCTGGGCATCCCGCTGAAGGAGCAGGAGGTCCTGGCCGGCGTCCAGGGCGCGCCCAAGGTGGCCGTGGACGCCGTGTTCGACAGCGTCTCGGTCGTCACCACCTTCAAGGAGGAGCTGGCCAAGGCGGGCGTGATCTTCATGCCGATTTCCGAGGCCTTGCGAGAATATCCTGACCTGGTGCGTCAATACCTGGGCTCGGTCGTGCCGGTCAGCGACAACTATTTCGCGGCCCTGAACAGCGCGGTCTTTTCCGACGGCAGCTTCGTCTACATTCCGCCGGGCGTGCGCTGCCCGATGGAGCTGTCGACCTATTTCCGCATCAACGCCAGCCAGACAGGCCAGTTCGAACGCACCCTGATCATCGCCGACAAGGGCGCTTACGTTTCCTATCTGGAAGGCTGCACCGCGCCGATGCGCGACGAGAACCAACTGCACGCCGCGGTCGTGGAGATCGTCGCCCTGGACGACGCCGAGGTGAAATATTCGACCGTCCAGAACTGGTATCCCGGCGACGCCGAAGGGCGAGGCGGCATCTACAACTTCGTCACCAAGCGCGCCGACTGCCGGGGCGACCGATCGAAGGTCAGCTGGACCCAGGTCGAGACCGGCTCGGCCGTCACCTGGAAATACCCGTCCTGCATCCTCAAGGGCGAGGAAAGCTCGGGCGAGTTCTATTCCATCGCCATCACCAACGGCCATCAGCAGGCCGACACCGGCACCAAGATGCTGCACCTGGGCAAGAACAGCCGCAGCCGCATCATCGCCAAGACGGTCTCGGCGGGTAAGTCGGACTCGACCTATCGCGGCCTGGTGTCGATCCACCACAAGGCGACGGGCGTGCGCAACTTCACCCAGTGCGACAGCCTGCTGATCGGCAAGGAATGCGGCGCCCACACCATTCCCTATATCGAGGTCCGCAACGGCTCGGCCCAGCTGGAGCACGAGGCGACCACGACCCGCCTGTCCGAAGACCAGCTCTTCTACGCCCAGCAGCGCGGCCTGTCGGAAGAAGAGGCCGTGGCCCTGCTGGTCAACGGCTTCGTCCGCGACGTCCTGCAGGAACTGCCGATGGAGTTCGCCGTCGAGGCCCAGAAGCTGGTGGCGATCAGCCTCGAAGGCTCGGTCGGCTGAGTGATTTGAAAAGAAATACAATGCTTAAGATCAATAATCTCCACGTCTCCGTCGCCGAAAAGCCGATCCTCAAGGGGTTGTCGCTCGACGTGCCTGCGGGCGAAGTTCATGCGGTCATGGGGCCGAACGGGGCGGGCAAGTCGACGCTGGGCTACAGCCTGTCGGGCCGTCCCGGCTATGAGGTGACCGACGGTTCGGCCTCGTGGAACGGCGTGGACCTGCTGGATATCGAGCCGGCCGAGCGCGCGGCGGCGGGCCTGTTCCTGTCGTTCCAGTATCCGATCGAGATTCCCGGCGTGCCGGCCATGACCTTCATCCGTACGGCGCTGAACGCCCAGAAGCGCGCGCGCGGCGAGGAAGAGGTCTCGGCCCCGGCCTTCCTGAAGCTGGTCAAGGCGGCGTCGCAATCGCTGAAGATGGACTTCGACATGCTGAAGCGGCCGTTGAACGTCGGCTTCTCCGGGGGCGAGAAGAAGCGGATGGAGATCCTGCAGATGGCCCTGCTGGAGCCGTCGCTGCTGATCCTGGACGAGACGGACTCGGGCCTCGACATCGACGCCCTGCGCATCGTCGCCGACGGCGTGAACGCCATGCGTAGCCCGGAGCGATCGATGCTGGTGATCACCCACTATCAACGCCTGCTGGACTACATCAAACCGGACCGCGTCCACGTCCTGGCCGGCGGCCGCATCGTCGCCTCGGGCGGGCCGGAGCTGGCGCTGGAGCTGGAAGCGGGCGGTTATGACAAATTCCTGCCGGAGGCGGCATGAAGGCGCTCGCCCGGCTGGACCTGACCGACGCCGCGACCTTCCCGTCGCGGAGAGTCGAAGAATGGAAATACAGTGATCTGAAGCGCTTTCTTCGTGAAGCGCCTGAGCCGTCCGGCACGGCTGTCGTCGGCGCGCCGGGACCGTTCTACGACCTGGGCGGCGACGCCGTCGTCTTCGCCAACGGCCGCCCGGTCGGGGTGACGGACTTCATCGCCTCGGGCGATCAGACCCTGCGCCTGCGCTTCATCTCCGACGCCGTGGGCACGGGCCATACGGCGGCGGCCCGCATCGTCGCACGCCCCGGCGCGCGCCTGCTGCTGCTGGAGACGCACGAGGGCATGGGCTCGGCCTATGTCGCGCACAACAAGGTCGAGATCGACGTCGCCGCCGACGCAGAGGTGATCCGCGTCGTCCTGACCGACGAACCCGCCGACGCCATTTCGGTCGCGGAGGCGGAGGTTCGGCTGGAGGCGGGCGGCCGCTATCGCCAGACCGTCATCGCCACCGGCGCCAGGCTGCAACGTCATGAGACCCGCCTGCGCCACGGGGCCGAGGGCGCCGATGCGCGCGTGGACGGCCTCTATCTGCTGAACGGCGCACGCCATTGCGACCAGACGTCGGTGATCGACCACGTCGCCCCCAACGGCGTGACCAGCCAGTTGATCAAGGGCGTGGTCCGGGACGAGGCGCGCGGCGTCTTCCAGGGCAAGATCCTGGTCCAGAAGGGCGCCGACGACACCGACGCCCGCATGGGCCACCACGGCCTGATCGCTTCGGATCGCGGCGAGATCGACGTGAAGCCCGAACTGATCATCTACGCCGACGAGGTGCAGTGCGCCCACGGCGCGACCGTCGGGACGCTGGACGAAAGCGCCCTGTTCTACATGCAGCAGCGCGGCATCTCGGCCGACGAGGCCCGCGCTCTGCTGACCCACGCCTTCCTGATCGAGGTCGTCGACCGCATCGAACACGAAGGCGCCAGAGAGGTGGTGCGGGAATGGCTGACGGCTCGCCTGTGACCAACGCATCCATGACGGGGTTCGACCCCTACGCCGTCCGCGCGCAGTTCCCGATCCTGTCGCGTCAGGTGAACGGCAAGCCGCTGGTCTATCTGGACAACGCGGCCTCGGCGCAGAAGCCGCGCGCGGTGATCGACGCCCTTGTGGCGACGATGGAGGGCGGCTACGCCAACGTCCACCGCGGCCTGCACACCCTGTCGAACGAGGCGACCGAGGCCTATGAACGCGCGCGCGAAATCGTCGCCCGCTTCCTGAACGCCCCATCGGCCGAAAACATCGTCTGGACCAAGGGCGGGACCGAGGCGATCAACCTGGTCGCCAACGGCGTCGGCCTGTCGATCCAGCCGGGCGACGAGATCATCGTCACCGAGATGGAGCACCACTCCAACATCGTGCCCTGGCACTTCCTGCGCGAACGACGCGGGGCGGTGCTGAAATGGGCGCCGATCAAGGACCACGGCTCGCTGGACATGGAGGCCTTCGCCGCCCTGCTGGGGCCGAAGACGAAGCTGGTCGCCGTCACCCACATGTCGAACGTGCTGGGGACCATCAATCCGGTGGCCGAGATCACCCGTCTGGCCCGTGCGGTCGGGGCGCGGGTGCTGATCGACGGCTGTCAGGGCGCGGTCCACGCGGCGCCGGACGTTCAGGCCATCGGCTGCGACTACTATGTCCTGACCGGGCACAAGCTGTTCGCGCCCACGGGCATCGGGGTCCTGTACGGCAAGGCCGAGGCGCTGGAGGCCCTGCCGCCCTATCAGGGCGGCGGCGAGATGATCGAGACCGTCGAGAAGGAGCGCGTGACCTATGCGCGTCCGCCGCACCGCTTCGAGGCCGGGACGCCGCCGATTCTGGAGGCTATCGGTCTGGGCGCGGCGCTGGAGTGGCTGGGTCAGTACGATCCGGCCGCGATCAAGGCGCATGAGATGGCGATGTATCGCCACGCCGTCGAACGCCTGGCCGGCCACGACTGGCTGCGAATCCTAGGCGAGGCGGAAGGCAAGGGCGCCATCCTGACCTTCGCCGTCGAAGGCGCGCACGCCCATGACGTGGCCCAGATCATGGACCGTTACGGCGTCGCCGTGCGGGCCGGTCTGCACTGCGCCGAACCGCTGGCGAAGAGACTGGGCGTGACCTCAAGCACGCGCGCCTCCTTCGCCCTATATAACACCATGGAGGATACAGACGCCTTCGTGGACGCGCTGATCAAGGCGCGCAACTTCTTCGTGTGACGATTATGGACGCCAAGACCGAAAACGCGATCAGCGACAGCGACGCCTTCGCCGCCAGCTGGGACGAACCGCAGAAGAGCGCCCTGTCCCAGGGCGAGCTGGACAGGCTGACGGACGACCTGATCGAGGCGCTGAAGACGGTGTATGACCCGGAAATCCCGGTCGATATCTATGAGCTGGGCCTGATCTACAAGGTGGATGTCTCCGACGACCGCGACGTCCTGGTCGAGATGACGCTGACGGCGCCGGGCTGTCCCGTCGCCGGCGAAATGCCCGGCTGGGTCGAGACGGCCGTGTCCAAGGTGGACGGCGTGCGCAGCGCCAGGGCCAATCTGGTGTTCGACCCGCCGTGGGACGCCTCCAAGATGAGCGACGAGGCCAAGCTGGCCCTGAACATGTTCTGAGAAGGCCTGTCATGACCGAGCTTCAGACCACGACCCGACCCCGACGCCCCCGGCCCAAGGCGGTGACCCTGACGGACGCCGCCGCCGCCCGCGTGCGCGAGATCATGGACAACGCGGAAAAGGACTATGTGGCCTTGCGCGTCGGGGTGAAGAACGGCGGCTGCGCGGGACAGGAATACGTCTTCGCCTATGCCGAAGAGATTCAGCCGCTGGACGAGGTGGTCGAGGACAAGGGCGTCACCATCCTGATCGACCCCAAGGCGGTGCTGTTCCTGATCGGCAGCGAGATCGACTATGAGACGACCAGACTGTCGTCCAAATTCGTCTTCCGCAATCCGAACCAGACCGACGCCTGCGGCTGCGGCGAGAGCGTCACCATCATCCCCGCCGCCGCCCTGGACGCCGACTGACATGATCCGACTGGAGGGGGTGACCCGGCGCTACCGCAGCGCGGCGGGCGAGCGCACGGCGCTGGACGCCGTCGATCTGCATATCGGGCGCGGCGAGGTGTTCGGCGTGGTGGGCCGATCGGGGGCGGGCAAGTCCACCCTGATCCGCGCCATCAACCGGCTGGAGACGCCTGACGCGGGCAAGGTCTTCGTCGACGGGCGGGAGATCACGGCCCTGAACCCCGCCGAACTGCGCGCCGCGCGGCGCCGCATCGGCATGATCTTCCAGCATTTCAACCTGCTGAACGCCAAGACCATCGAGGACAACGTCGCCTTTCCCCTGCGGCTGGAAGGGCGGCCCGAGGTCGAGGTGAAGGCGCGCACGGCGGATCTGCTGGCCCAGCTGGGCCTGGCCGACCATGCTCGCAAGCACCCGGCCCAGCTGTCGGGCGGCCAGAAGCAGCGCGTCGGCATCGCCCGCGCCCTGGCCTGCGGGCCCAGCGTCCTGCTGTGCGACGAGGCGACCAGCGCCCTGGATCCCGAGACGACCGAGGACATCCTGACCCTGCTGGACGGCCTGAACCGCGACCTCGGCCTGACCATCGTGCTGATCACCCACCAGATGGAGGTGGTGCGCCGGGTCTGCGACCGGGTGGCGGTGCTGAAGGACGGCAGGATCGTGGAGCAGGGCGCAACCGCCGATGTTTTCCTGCATCCGCGGCACGCCGTGACGCGCGCCATGCTGGCCGAGGGCGAGGAGGCGGTCGACGCCTCGGTCGCGCCCGCCGGGGCGCGCATGGCCCGGCTGACCTTCCGCGGCCCCTCGACCTATGAGCCGGAGTTGAGCCGCGTCGCGCGCACGGCGGGGGTCGATTACTCCATCCTGTCGGGCCGGATCAGCCGCATCCGGGGCGAGCCCTATGGCCAGATGACGGTGGCCTTCACCGGCGGGGACGCCGAGGCCGCCCTGGCGCAACTGGCCGCGCGCGGCGTCGTGGTGGAGGCGGTCTGATGTTCGCCAATGTGGACTGGGCCGATATCGGCAAGGCGACGATCGACACCCTGCTGATGCTGGGCGGATCGATGGTGCTGACCGTGATCCTGGGCGTGCCGCTGGGCGTGCTGCTCTATCTGTCGGGCAAGGGGCGGCTGGCGGCCAATCCGGTGCTGAACGCGGTGCTGTCCCTTGTGATCAATGTGCTGCGCTCGGTGCCCTTCATCATCCTGCTGATCGTCATGCTGCCGGTGACGGTGCTGCTGGTCGGCACCTCGCTGGGGGTGGCCGGCGCCATTCCGCCGCTGGTCGTCGGCGCGGCCCCCTTCTATGCGCGTCTGGTCGAGACGGCCCTGCGCGAGGTGGACAAGGGGGTGGTCGAGGCGACTCAGGCCATGGGCGGATCGACCTTCCAGATCGTGACGCGAGCCCTGTTGCCCGAGGCCCTGCCGGGCATCATCGCCGGGGGGACCGTCACCGCCATCGCCCTGGTCAGCTACACCGCCATGGCGGGCGTGGTGGGGGCAGGCGGCCTGGGCGACCTGGCCATCCGCTTCGGCTATCAGCGCTTCCAGACCGACGTCATGGCCGTGACCGTAGTTCTGCTGCTGATACTCGTACAAATTCTGCAGATGATCGGCGACCGGCTGGTCGCTAAGGTCTCGCACCGCTGATTTTATCGAAGGCCCGCCCATGATCCGCCGTTCGCTGCTGCTGTCCGCCGCCGCCGTCCTGACGCTCGCCGCCTGCGGCCAGGGCGCGGGCAAGAAGGCGGGAGGCGAGGGCGCGCCCCTGCTGGTGGGCGCCACGGCCGTGCCGCACGCCGAAATCCTGGAGCAGGTGAAGCCCATCCTGGCCGCCCAGGGCGTGCCGATCGAGATCAAGGTCTTTAACGACTACGTTCAGCCGAACGTGCAACTGGCTGAAAAGCGGCTGGATGTGAACTATTTCCAGACCAAGCCCTATCTGGACGAGTTCAACACGGCGCGCGGAACGACCCTGATCACGGTCGCCGGGGTCCACGTCGAACCGCTGGGTCTGTATTCGCGCAAGCACAAGGCCCTGGCCGACCTGCCGAACGGCGCCCAGGTGGTGCTGCCCAATGACGCCTCGAACACCGGGCGGTCGCTGCTCCTGCTCCAGGCGGCGGGCCTTATCGTGCTGAAGGACCGGGCCAACCCGCTTCAGACCGTGCGCGACATCGCGGCCAATCCCAAGGCCCTGGTCTTCCGCGAGGTCGAGGCCGCGACCATCCCGCGCATCCTGCCCCAGGTCGATGCGGCGGTGATCAACACCAACTACGCCCTCGACGCCGGGCTGAAGCCCAAGACCGACGCCCTCCAGCTGGAGGGCGCCGACAGCCCCTATGTGAACTATCTGGTGGCCCGCCCGGACAATCAGAACGATCCGCGCGTCCAGGCTCTGGCCCAGGCCCTGCGCGGCCAGGCGATCAAGGACTTCATCGCCTCGAAATATGAAGGCGCGGTGATCCCGGCGGCCTAGGCTGCGGCGTTGACCGCCTCGGCCGCTGCGGCGGCCTTGGCGGCCTCATCCGGCGTGGGGACCAGAACGGCCGGCGTGGCCGGTCGGCCCGTCGCCTCGGCGATCAGTTCGGCGGTCTTGCTTTCCACCGCCGCCTCCAGCCGCGCCAGGAATTCATCCTTGGGCAGGCCTGTCGGGATGGGATCGAGGAACTCCAGCGTCGCCGTGCCGGGGGTCTTGTGGAACTCTTCCAGCGGCCAGAACAGGCCCAGGTTGGTCGCCAGGGGCACGACCGGCATGTCGAAGTCGCGGTACATGTGCCAGACGCCCGAGCGATAGCGGAACTTCTCGCCGACCCTGGCCAGATTTCCTTCCGGGTAGATCAGGATCTTGCGTCCCTCGCGATGGGCGTCGGCGGCGCGTTCCTTCAGGGCGGCGCGGGCGGCGTGGCCCCCGCAGTTGTTGACGACGATGGCGCCCAGCTTTTTCAGCACGGTTCCCAGCAGGGGAAACTTCTCCAGATGGTCGCCGGTGACGAAGGCCACGTCGTCGAACTGGTCATAGGTGGCGAAGCCATCGCCCCAGCTCTGGTGCTTGGAGGCGATGATGAAGGCGCCCTGCGGCAGACGTTCCTTGCCGCGCGCCTGGATGCGGATGCCCGCGAACAGGGCCATGGCCTGCACCATGCGCCGGACATAGCGACGGATGATCCAGCCGGTCGCGGCCCGGCCGGGCGCCAGGGCCGCGAAGGCGGCGGCCAGGCCGTAGGTGATGGAAAGCGCCCAATAGGCGATGTTGAACAACAGGCTTCGCATCGGGCGACTATGCCAGCCCGCGGTTGCGACGCGAGCGTAAAGTGAAGCCTGAAGCGCTTCTTTCAGGCAGGCAGTTCGACGCAGACGGCGGCCTGGGCGGCCAGGCCTTCGCCCCGGCCGGTGAAGCCCAGGCCTTCGCTGGTCGTGGCCTTCACGCTGACGGCGTCCAGCGGCAGATCCAACAACGCCGCCAGGCGTTCGCGCATCGCCTGCCGGTGCGGCTTAACCTTGGGCTGTTCGCAGATCAGGGTCACGTCGACATTGACGATTCGGCCGCCGCGCGCCGCGACCCGTTCGGCGGCGTAAACCAGGAAACGGTCGGAGGACGCGCCCTTCCACTGAGGGTCGCTGGGCGGAAAGTGGTCGCCGATGTCGCCGTCCGCGAGGGCGCCCAGGATGGCGTCGGTCAGGGCGTGCAGGCCCGCATCGGCGTCGGAATGGCCGATCAGGGTCCGGTCGTGCGGAATTTCAAGCCCGCACAGCCAGACCGAGGAACCGGGGCCCCAGCGATGGACGTCGAACCCCTGGCCGATACGGACGACGGTGCGGGCGGGCGACAGGGCCTCTGCCATGGCGAAATCCTCTGGATAGGTCAGCTTCATCAGGCGCGGATCGCCGGGAATCAGTCGGACGCGGCCGCCCGCGCGCTCGACCACGGCGGCTTCGTCCGTGGCGGTCTCGCCCTCGGGCCAGGCGGCGTAGGCGTCGCGGATGGTCTTGAGGCGAAAGGCTTGCGGCGTCTGGGCGCGCCACAGGTTTTCGCGGTCGACGGCGCCGACGACCCTGTCGTGATCGCCCCGGCGCAGGCTGTCGGCCACGGGCAGGGCGGGCAGGGCGCCGTCGGCGTCGGCCAGGCCCGCCAGCAGGCGCGCGATCACCTCGGCGCTCAGAAAGGGACGGGCGGCGTCATGGATCAGCACGGGCTCATCGTCGGCGCCCGTCAGGGCCGCGAGGCCCGCGCGCACCGACCCGGCGCGCGTCGCGCCGCCCGTGACGGGCCGCCATCCTTCCAGCCCGGCGAGGGCGGCCTGAAGCTCCGCCCCGGCGTCGGCCGCGACGGCCACGACGACTTCTCGCGCTCCGGCGCGCAGAAGCGCCTCGACGGACCAGCGCAAGACGGGCTTGCCGGCGACACGGCGCCATTGCTTGGCGCCGCCCGCCCTCGAGCCCGAGCCGGCGGCCACGACGATCGCTGAGAATCCCATGGCGGTCTTCTAGGCGTCCCGGCGCCGCTTGACGAGAGGGGCCGACTTCGGCGCTAAGGAGCGCATGACGACTGGCTTGAAGATCGGCGATGTAGAGATCGCCGGGCGGGTGCTTATGGCGCCCATGACCGGGATCACGGACCTGCCGTTCCGCGTACTGGCCTCAAGGCTGGGCGCCGCCTACGTGGCGACGGAGATGGTGGCCTCGGCCGAACTGGCGCGCGGGCGGCCCGACGTGGTGCGCCGCGCCGCCGTGGGCGCGGGCCTGCCCCTGACGGTCATCCAACTGGTCGGGGGCGATCCGGCCGCCATGGCCGAGGGCGCGCGCATGGCCGAGGCGGCGGGCGCCGACGTCATCGACCTGAATTTCGGCTGTCCGGCCAAGGAGGTCACCGGCGCCGCCTGCGGCTCGGCCCTGATGCGCACGCCCGATCAGGCGGCGCGGATCATGGAGGCCGTCGTCCAGGCCGTCAGCCGCCCGGTCAGCGTGAAGATGCGCCTGGGCTGGGACGAGAACAGCCGCAACGCCGCCGATCTGGCGCGCCGGGCCGAAGACCTGGGCGTGGCCGCCGTCACCGTGCACGGCCGCACACGCAAGCAATTCTACACCGGGGTCGCGGACTGGGACGCCGTGGCCGAGGTCAAGCAGGCGGTCGCCATTCCCGTCATCGTCAACGGCGACATCGTCACGGCCGAACAGGCGCGCGAGGCGCTGGGCCGGTCGGGCGCCGACGCCCTGATGCTGGGTCGCGGGGTCTATGGCCGTCCGTGGCTGGCGGCGCATCTGGAGCGCGCCCTGATCGACGGAACGCAGCTTCAGGAGCCGGATCGCGAGGAGCGGCTGGCCATCGTCATTCAGCATCTGCGGGCGTCGGCAGCCTTCTACGGCCTGCCGCTGGGGCTGAAGATGTTCCGAAAACACCTGGGCTGGTACATCGAGCAGGCCCCCTGGCCCGCCGATCCGGCCGAACGGCGCGCCGCCAAGGCGCGGCTGTGCCGCCTGGAAACGCCGGACGAGGTCGAATCCGCCCTGGGCCTGTTGTGGCGCGGCATGACGTATTTGGGCAACTTGGCTGTTGAAAATGAGCCACAGGTGGCCGAAGTTGTTGCGTGATGTCGGACACGCCCGCCGCCCCGATCGAAGAACAGGTCTCTGAGCGTTCGCTCTGGGGGCGTCTGGCCGACGGCCGGGCGCGGGCCCTGTTCGGAGCCGCCTACGCCGTCGCCTTCCTGGTCACGGCGGCGGCCATCTGGCTGGTGGCGATCGCGCCGGGGGCCACGGCGGGCGGGGACGCCCGCACGGCGGCCAGCCGCGCCGTCCTCTACATTCTTCTGGCCAACCTCGTCCTGATCGCGGGGCTGGCGGCGGTGATCGGCGGGCGGGTGCTGCGCCTGACCCGCAATCGAAACGATCCGGGGGCGCGCCTGCACCTGCGCTTCGTCACCCTGTTCTCCCTGGTTTCGGTCGTGCCGGCGGTGCTGATCGCCCTGGTGTTCGGCCTGCTCGTCAACCGGGGCGTGGATCAGTGGTTCAGCACGAACGTCCGCTCGGCGGTCGAGAACGGCGCCGAGATCGGCCGGGCCTATGTCGCCGACGTGGGCGCCGGGCTGGAGGTCGATCTGGAGACGATGGCGACGGAACTGGGCGGGGTGCGCGACCTGTTCGACCATCGCATCCAGTTTTCGCGCGCCCTGTCCCAGATCGGCGACTTCTTCGGCTATCCGGCGCTCTATATTCTGGACGAGCAGGGGCGCGTCCTGGCCAGCGGCGAACGACCGGGGGCACCGCCCTATGTGGCCCCGCCGCGCGAGGCCTTCGAGACCGTGGCCGGCGGCGAGGTGGCGCCGACCACCGTGACCGAGAATCCCGACATGGTGCGGGCGCTCTATCCCCTGCCGGATTACGGCCACGCCTATCTCTATGTCGTTCGGCCGCTGGCGCCGGGCCTGATCCAGCGGATGCGCAACGGCGAGGAGTCCATCACCGCCTATCGCGCCGCCGAGGAAAGCCGCGCCCGCATCCAGGCGGCCTTTGCGCTCAGCTATCTGGAGACGGCGCTGCTGGTTCTGGTCGGGGCGGTCTGGCTGGCCATGTCGGCGGCCAGTTCGATCTCCGCGCCGATCGGGCGGCTGGTGAAGGCGGCCGACCAGGTGGCGGGCGGGGACCTGGACGCGCGGGTCGACAACACCGGCGCACCGGCCGAGATCATCGTCCTGTCGGAAGCCTTCAACCGGATGACCGAGGACATCCGGACGCAGCAGGCCGCGCTGAAGACTGCCTCGGACGAGGCCCAGGGGCGCAGCCTGTTCATCGAGACGGTCCTTTCGGGGGTCAGCGCCGGCGTCATCGGCCTGGACCGCCAGCGACGGATTTCCGCCATCAACGACAGCGCCAGCCAGCTTCTGGGGCTCGCTCCGGAACAGGTCCAGGGCCGGCGTCTCGCCGAGGTGGCGCCCGAACTGGGCGAACTGTCGGAACGGGGCGAAGCCCATATCGAAGAGGACATCGACGTCAGCCGCGACGGCGAGGCCCTGCGGCTGCGCGTCCGCATCGAGGGGGGGCAGGGCGGCGAGATGGTCCTGACCTTCGACGACATCACCCGCCTGGTCACGGCCCAGCGCAACGCGGCCTGGCGCGATGTGGCGCGCCGCATCGCCCATGAGATCAAGAACCCTCTGACCCCGATCCAGCTGTCGGCGGAACGATTGCGCCGCCGCTATCGCGAGCAGGTGGGCGAGGATGTCGAGGTGTTCGACCGCTGCACCGAGACCATCATCCGCCAGGTGGGCGACATCGGCCGCATGGTGGATGAATTCTCCTCCTTCGCCCGGATGCCGGCGCCCCGCTTTTCAAGGGAGAAGCCTGCGGAGATGCTGCGCGAAGCCGTTTTCGCCCAGCGGGTGGCCATGCCCGACATCGGGGTGGACCTGATCGAGCCCCTGCCGGAGGTCGTGCTTCAGTGCGACGGCCGCATGGTCCGTCAGGCCCTGGCCAACATCCTGAAGAACGCGGGCGAGGCCGTCGGCGCCAGGCGGGCGCGGGAGCCTGTCGCGGAGGGCACTCTCGGCGTCATCGCCCGGCTGGACGTCGAGGACGGGCGCGCGGTCTTCACGATCGAGGACGACGGCGTCGGCCTGCCGGCCAAGGATCGCGACCGGCTGACCGAACCCTATGTGACCACGCGCGAGAAGGGCACGGGCCTGGGCCTGGCCATCGTCAAGCGCATCTGCGAGGACCACGGCGGCGAGCTGCGGCTGGCTGACGCGGAGACATTGTCGGGCGCGCGCGTCTGCCTGATCTTCCCCCTGACCCAGGATCATAAGCCCGCTCACCGCGTCTCCGGCGCGGCGAGCACGGCGAGTTAAGCGAGGCGTCATGCGTAATACCGGTGCTGACATTCTGGTCGTCGATGACGAGGCCGACATCCGCGAACTGGTCTCGGGCCTGCTGGAGGACGAGGGACACTCGGTCCGCACGGCCGCCAACTCTGACGAGGCGCTGGCCGCGATCCGGGCGCGCAAGCCCTCTCTGGCCGTGCTCGACATCTGGATGCAGGGCGGCGGCCTGGACGGGCTGGAGCTGCTCGATGTGGTGCGCGAACTGGACGAGGACCTGCCGGTCGTCATGATTTCCGGCCACGGCAACATCGAGACGGCGGTCAGCGCGCTGAAGCGCGGCGCCTATGACTTCATCGAAAAGCCGTTCAAGTCCGACCGCCTGGTCGTGGTGGTGGAGCGCGCCCTGGAAGCGGCCGCGCTGAAGCGCGAAAACCGCCGCCTGCGGGCCCAGACGCTGACGCCCAGCGGGTTGATCGGCAAGTCGGTCGCGGCCCAGGTACTGCGGGCCACCATCGCCAAGGTGGCTCCGGCCAACAGCCGCGTCCTGATTTCGGGCCCTCCGGGGTCCGGCAAGGAGCTGGTGGCGCGTCAGATTCACGAGGCCAGCCCTCGCGCCAAGGGCGAGTTCGTGGCCATCTCGGCCGCCGGCATGACGCCCGAACGCCTCGACGTCGAACTGTTCGGCGAGGAGGGCGGCGACGGCCGTCCGCGCAAGATCGGCGTGTTCGAGCGGGCCCACAACGGCACCCTCTATCTGGACGACGTGGCGGACATGCCGCGCGAGAGCCAGAGCCGCATCCTGCGCGTCCTGGTGGAACAGAGCTTTCGCCGGGTCGGGGGCGAGCAGGACGTTCAGGTGGACGTGCGCGTCGTCACCTCCACCGCCCGCGACCTGCGCACCGAAATCGCCGAGGGACGTTTCCGCGAGGACCTGTTTCATCGCCTGAACGTGGTGCCGATCCGGGTTCCGCCGCTGTCCGAACGGCGCGAGGACATCGCCGAACTGGTCGAGTATTTCGTCGATAATCTGTCGGCGTCCCAGGGGCTGCCGCATCGCCGGATCGCCGACGACGCCTTGGCGGTCCTGCAGGTTCACGCCTGGCCGGGCAACGTCCGCCAGCTGCGCAACAACGTCGAACGCCTGCTGATCCTGGCGACAGGCGGTCTGGACGAGCCGATCACCGCCGACATGCTGCCGCAGGAGGTGGCCTCGTCCGCCAGCCCGGCCTCCCTGGGCGCCGACCGCATCATCGCCCTGCCGCTGCGCGAGGCGCGCGAGGTGTTCGAGCGGGAATATCTGTCGGCCCAGATCATGCGGTTCGGCGGAAATATCTCGCGCACGGCCGCCTTTATCGGCATGGAGAGGTCCGCGCTGCATCGCAAACTTAAGTCGCTGGGCGTTTCGCCCGCACGCGGCGGAGACGAGGAAGGAGAGGGCGCCTGATGTCCAGGGTCGCCTATGTAAACGGGGTCTATCAGCCGCACGGCCAGGCCGTGGTCCATATCGAGGATCGCGGGTTCCAGTTCGCCGACGGTGTCTATGAGGTCTGGTCCGTCTTCGACGGCAGGCTGGCGGACTATCAGGGGCACCTGAGCCGCCTGGCCCGCAGCCTGACCGAGCTGCGGATCGACATTCCGATGTCGGCCGAGGCGCTGGGCGTCGTCCTGCGCGAGACGATCCGTCGGAACCGGGTGCGCAACGGCATCGTCTATATCCAGATCACGCGCGGCACGGCCCCGCGCGACCATGCCTTCCCCCGGGACGTGGCGCCCAGCGTCGTCATCACCGCCAAGTCGATCGACCTCAAGAAGGGCGAGGCCCTGGCCGCCAAGGGCGCCGCCGGCGTCACCCACCCGGACATGCGCTGGGGCCGCTGCGACATCAAGACGGTCGGCCTTCTGCCCAACGCCCTGGCCAAGCAGGCGGCGCGCGAACGCGGGGCCTATGAAGCCATCCTGTTCGACGAGATGGGCATGGTGACCGAGGGCTCCTCGACCAACGCCTGGATCATCGACGAGAACGGCAAGCTGCGCACCCGCGACACCCAGGCCAACATCCTGCGCGGGATCACCCGCGCGGCGATCCTGAAGCTGGTCGAGGCCGAGGGCATCGAGCTGGAAGAGCGGGCCTTCAGCGTCGAGGAGGCCAAGCGCGCGCGCGAGGTCTTCGTCACGGCCGCCAGCTCCTTCGTCATGCCGATCACATCGCTGGACGGAACCCGCATCGGCGACGGCAAGCCCGGCCCGGTGGCGACCCGCCTGCGCGAGATCTATCTGGAACAGGCGCGGCGCGAAGCCATCTAGCGAGTGACCATGTTTAAGAACCTGTTCCCGCGTAGGGGCGTGGTCGATGTCGATTCCGAGACCAGGGCCGAGGTCGATCCTGAGACTTGTCAGCGCGACACGGATGCAGACTGGGAGGAGATCGGTCGAGCCAATCCTTACTTCGGCGTGTTGGCCGATCCGCGCTTCAAGACGGAGAATCTCAACGAAAAGGCGCGGGCCGAGTTCTTTCGGACGGGGGAAGACGATGTCCGAGGACTGATGGAGCGTTTCCGTCTGCGCCATTCTGATTTTGCGCCGGCCTCTGCGCTTGATTTCGGCTGTGGCGTGGGTCGAGTCACGCGCGCCCTGGCCGCCGTCACCGGCGATGCTTTCGGCGTAGACATAGCGGAATCCATGTTAGCCGAGGCCCGGCGCACGCCCGTGGTCGGGGCGGAATTCGGTCGGGAGATGCCAGATCGGCTGTTCGACTGGGTTCTGTCGGTCATAGTGTTTCAACACATCCCTCCCGAGCGCGGTTACTCGTTGCTCAGAGAGCTCATGAAGCGGTTGGCTCCGGGCGGCTTCGTTACTCTACAGTTTGCGCTGTACCGTGATCCGGCGTTGGCCGCTGCGCCAGGGGGGCGGGTGCTGATGAGCGAAGGCTTGCCGGTCATCGCCAACGACGCTGCCTTGAAAGCCCTGCCAAAGGGCGAAATGGTGATGTTCGACTATGACCTGACCGTGATCGCGGCCATCCTCTTTTCCGAGGGGGTGGTGGATTTTGAACTGGGGCACACCGACCATGGCGGTTTTCATGGCGCAACCATTTATGGGCGAAAAGCGGCGGCGTGAGCACGGATTCGACCTTAAGCATGAAGCGGTGTCGGTAAACGGACTTCTGCTGTTGCGACATCGCCAGAGCCGCGTCTAAGGTCTCTTGGTTGTATCGACCTGCGCCGCATGCCGGCGCGAATAACCAAGAACAGGATCAACCTGCCATGTCGCAAGACAAACGACAGAACCTCCAGGACACCTTCCTGAACAGCGTCCGCAAGACGAAGACCCCGCTGACCATCTTCCTGGTGAACGGCGTCAAGCTTCAGGGCATCGTCACCTGGTTCGACAACTTCTGTGTGCTGCTGCGTCGCGATGGCCAATCGCAGCTGGTCTACAAGCACGCCATCTCGACCATCATGCCGTCCGCGCCCGTGCAACTGTACGAGCCCGACGCCGAAGAAGACTGATTGACCTCCAAACTCATCGACCACGCCGTCCCGCTGATCCGGGCCGTCGTCATCCACCCCGACCGTCGCGGCGACAATGCGCGCCATGCGTCCGAACGCCTGGAAGAAGCCGTGGGCCTGGCCCAGGCGCTGGACCTGGACGTGCGGGCGCAGGAGATCGTGCGCCTGCGCTCCGTCACGCCCGCCACCCTGATCGGGCGGGGCAAGCTGGAAGAGATCGCGGCCCTGATTCTGGCCGCCGACGCCGAGGCGGTCGTGATCGACGATCAGCTGACGCCGGTGCAGCAGCGCAACCTGGAACGCTTCTGGGACATCAAGGTCATCGACCGCACCGGCCTGATCCTGGAGATCTTCGGCCGCCGCGCCCGCACGCGCGAAGGCCGCCTGCAGGTCGAACTGGCGCGGCTGGAATATGAACGCTCGCGCCTGGTGCGGACCTGGACCCACCTGGAGCGCCAGCGCGGCGGCACGGGCGGCACGGGCGGCCCCGGCGAGACCCAGATCGAACTGGACCGGCGGATGATCGCCGACCGCATCGTCCGACTGAAGGCCGAACTGGAGGAGGTGCGCCGCACCCGCGGCCTGCACCGCAAGGCGCGCAGGCAGGTTCCGTTCCCCTCGGTCGCCCTGGTCGGCTACACCAATGCGGGCAAGTCGACGCTGTTCAATCGGCTGACCGGGTCCGAGGTGCTGGCCAAGGACCTGCTGTTCGCGACCCTGGACACGACCCAGCGCACCATCCGCCTGCCGCAGGGACGGCCCGCCATCATCGCCGACACGGTCGGCTTCGTCTCGGACCTGCCGCACGAACTGGTCGAGAGCTTCCGCGCCACCCTGGAAGAGGTGGGCGAGGCCGATCTGATCCTGCACGTGCGCGACATCGCCTCGCCCGACAGCGCCGCCCAGGCCAAGGATGTCGAGGCGGTGCTGGCGCAGATTCCGACGCCCGAGGGCAAGACGCGCCGCATCCTTGAGGTCTGGAACAAGATCGACCTGCTGGAGCCCGAGACGCGCGAAGCCGTGACGGGGCAGGCCGAACGCCTGGCGCGCGAAGGGCAGGCCGTCGCCGTGTCCGCCTGGACGGGCGAGGGGATCGAGACCCTGCGCGAGATCATCGCCGGCCTGATCGACGACGATCCCGAGATTCAGCTGACGGTCGAGCCGCATCGCGGCGACCTGCTGGCCTGGGTCTACGCCAACGGCCGGGTGACGGGACGCGAAACGGATGACGACGGCCGGGTCCATCTGGCGGTCCGGCTGCATCCCGCCGCCCTGGGGCGGCTTGAACGGCTGTATCCGGACGTGATCGACTGATCTTGTCATGCATCTGATCGAGACCGTCCTCTTCCTGTTGCTGGCCGTGGTGTTGTCGGGATGGGCGGCTCGCATCACCCGCATCGCCCTGCCGCTGGTGCAGATCGCCCTGGGCGCCGGGGTGGTGATGATCACCGGCGAGTCGGTCGATCTGAAGCCGGACATCTTCTTCCTGCTGTTCCTGCCGCCCCTGCTGTTCGTGGACGGCTGGCGCATCCCCAAGGAGGCCCTGTTCCGGGACAGGGTGGTGATTCTGGAGCTGGCGCTGGGGCTGGTGGTCTTCACCGTTTTGGGCCTGGGCTTCCTGATCCATTGGATGATCCCGGCCATGCCCCTGGCCGTGGCCTTCGCCCTGGCGGCCATCCTGTCGCCGACGGACCCGATCGCGGTCCAGGCCATCGCCGGGCGGGCGCCGATCCCCAAGCGGCTGATGCACATCCTGGAGGGCGAGTCGCTGCTGAACGACGCGACGGGCCTGACCTGCATGCGGATCGCGGTGATCGCGGCGACCACGGGCGCCTTTTCCCTGAGCAGCGCCTTCGGAACCTTCGCCTGGCTGGCGCTGGCGGGCGTGGCCGTCGGCGTGGTCGTCACCCTGGCCATCGGCCTGGTCAAGACCTTCATCAGCCGTCGCTGGGGCGAAGACGTCGGCGGCCAGATCCTCATCAGCCTGCTGATGCCTTTCGCCGCCTATCTGGCGGCCGAGGCCCTCCATGCCTCCGGCATCCTTGCGGCCGTGGCGGCGGGGGTGACCATGAGCTTCACCGAACGGCAGGGCTCGGCCCTGGCGGCGACCCGCATCCGCCGCGCCGTGGTGTGGGATACGGTGCAGTTCGTCGCCAACGGCCTGATCTTCGTCATCCTGGGCGAGCAGATGCCCTCGATCCTGGCGCGGGCGGCCGAGGTGATCCGCTCGACCGACCATGACGAGATCTGGTGGCTGGCCGTCTATGTCTTCGCCATCGTGGCGACCCTGGCCGCCTTGCGCTTCGTCTGGGTCTGGACGTCGCTGAAGCTGACCCTGTTTCGCCGCAAGGGCCGCAGCGCCCCGCCCAAGGTCGGCCTGCGGCTGGTGGCCGTCATGTCTCTGGCGGGGGTGCGCGGGGCGATCACCCTGGCGGGCATCCTGACCTTGCCGTTCGTTCTGAGCGACGGATCGCCCATGCCGGCGCGAAACCTGGCGATCTTCCTGGCCGCGGGGGTGATCATCGTCTCCCTGGTGCTGGCGACGGTGGCGCTGCCGCGCCTGCTGAAGGGGATTCAGCTGCCGCCCGAGGACGATCATCAGGCCGAGGAGAGCCGATCCCGCGTGGCCGCCGCCTGGGCCGCCATCCGCGCCATCGAGGACGCCCAGCACGCCATGGCCGAGGGCAAGGTCGACCCCGACTTCTACGCCGAGACGGCCACCCGGGTGATGGAGGTCTATCGCCACCGCATCGACATGCGCGCCAGCATGGCGGAGGACGCCGTGGTCCAGGCCCGCCGCGCCGACGACATCGAGCGTCGCCTGCGCCTGGCCGGCCTGGCGGCCGAGCGTGAGGAGCTGGTGCGTCTGGGCCGCCAGCGGCTGATCGACGAGGAGATGGCCCGCAAGCTGATCCGCGAGATCGACCTGCAGGAGTTGCGCTACGTCTAGGCGGTCCCGGCGATCCAGGCCGTCAGGTCGGCGTAGCTGTCCAACACCTGATGCGCTCCGGCCTGAGCAAGGCGTTGAGGGTGGTCGCCGCGGATGTGCCCGCCCGCGCACAGGCCGATGACAGTCATGCCCGCCGCGACGCCTGCCAGGACGCCGGTCGGACTGTCCTCGATCACCAGGGTGCGTTCCGGCGCGGTCTGCATGGCCTGGGCGGCGTAAAGGAACAGATCGGGATGCGGCTTTCCTCGGCTGACATGGACGGCTGCGCTGAAGATCGGCCCCGCGAAGGCCTCATGGACGCCGAAATGACGCAGCCCCAATTCGATCCAGTCGGGCGGGCTGGAGGAGGCGATGCAGCGCCGCTCGCCGCGTTCAGTCAGAAAACGGTCAAATCCCGCCACGACCGTAAGGTCGCGCCGGGCGCGCTCGTGACAGCGGCGGGTCCATTCGGCCTGAACGCCGGACGGGCAGGGCGCGCCCAGCCGCTCCGAAATGATCGGCTCGCAATCCAGCCAGCGTTTGCCCAGATAGGTCGCCAGGGCGTCGTCCAGCGTGGTCGGCAGGCCGATCTCGCTGAGCAGTTCGGCCATCACCGCATTGTTCAGCCGTTCGCTGTCGGCGATCACGCCGTCATAGTCGAAGATGATGAGGTCGAACGGCCCACGATTCATGCCCGCTCGGCCGCCTTGGCGGCGTCCCACAGGGCGTCCATCTCGGGCAGGTCGGACTGATCCGGCGTGCGGCCGTCCTTCTTCAGTTCGGCCTCGATGAACTCGAAACGGCGAACGAATTTGGCGTTCGCGGCGCGCAAGGCGTCTTCGGGCTCGACCTCCAGCTTGCGGGCCAGGTTGGCGACGACGAACAGCAGGTCGCCCAATTCCTCGCGGGCCTTTTCCTTGTCGCCGGCGGCGATCTCGGCGCGCAGCTCCTGGACCTCCTCGGCCAGCTTGTCGAACACCTCGTCGGTGGAGGGCCAGTCGAAGCCGACGCGGCCCGCGCGCTTGGTCAGCTTGGCCGCGCGGGTCAGGGCGGGCAGGCCGAGCGGGACGTCGTCCAGCACGCCGTGCTGTTCCTTGGCCTTGCGCTCGGCGGCCTTGATGTCCTCCCAGCGCGCCTTCTGGGCCGGGCCGCTGGCCTTGGCGGCTTCGTCGCCAAAGACGTGAGGGTGGCGGCGGATCAGCTTGTCGGCCATGGCCTCGGCCACGTCTTCCAGCCGGAAATGTCCGGCTTCCTCGGCCATGCGCGAGTGGAAGACGACCTGGAACAGCAGGTCGCCCAACTCGACCCTCAGTTCGTCCATGTCGCCGCGCTCGATGGCGTCGGCGACCTCATAGGCCTCCTCGATCGTATAGGGGGCGATGGTCGCGAAGGTCTGCTCCACGTCCCAGGGGCAGCCGCCGTTCGGATCGCGCAGGCGAACCATGATGTCCTTCAGGCGGTCGACGGGGTGTGTCATTCAGGCGTGTCCGGCGTCTCTCTGCGCCAGGGCGGCGCGGATTTCATCGTGCCTGCGCGCAGTCAGGGGATAGCCCTTCAGCACCCAGGCGGCGCCCGCCAATAGCAGGCCCGGCACGGCGATGAACATAATCTGCAGGACGAGCAGGGAGACGTTGCTGTTCCCCTCGGGGCCCGGCAGAGGCTTGAACCCGACCAGCGGCAGGATGGCGTAGGGCACGAGGGCGAAGACGTGCCCCATCTTGGTCGTGGCCGACAGGATGGAGAACATCAGGCCCGTGCGGTCCACGCCGGTTTCCAGCCGCACCTCGTCGCCGGCGTCCGCCATCATGGCGCGCAGCAGGAACAGACCCGCCGCATAGGGCAGGCCGGCGATGAACATGGCCGCCGCCGTCAGGGCGAAGTTGCCGCCGGGAACCAGGGTCGCGCCGACGTAGAAGACGGCGAAGATCAGGCTGGCCGCGGCCAGCGCGCGATCCTTGCCGATCCGGGTCGCCAGCCAGGCCCACAGGGGCGCCCCGACCAGGCCGGCCATGAAGTAGATCAGCATGAACAGCGAGGCCTGGGTGTGATCGTAGCCCTTGATCTGGCCGAAGAAGAAGAACAGCAGAGACCCCGTGATGCCCGGCGCTATGCCCAGAAGAAGGTCGGCGATCAGCAGCTTGCGCACCGTCTTCAGCCTGAACAGGGCCAGATAGGCGCCGGGTCCGCCATGCGGCACGGCCCCGGCGTTGACCGGCTCGGGCGCGGCGATCATGGCCAGGCCGATGGTCAGGGGCAGGGCGATGATGATGGCCCAGCCCATGATCCGCACGCCGTCGACGTAGCTTCCCAGGCCCGTCTTCACCACGATGGTCGGCAGGATCAGGATCAGGATGACGCCGATGATGTTGAACACCTGCCACCAGCCGTAGACCCGGCTGCGCTGGTCGTACTGCGGCGCCAGGACGGCGGCCCAGCCCAGCTGGCCCAGGGTCCCCATCGAGAAGCCGAGGTACAGAACCAGCAGCCAGGCGAACAGGTAGATCGGCCCGGCGCCCGGCTGGACCGTCACGAACATCATCAGGGCGGCCAGCATCAGGATCGGCGTCGCCGCGGCCATCCACGGACGATAGCGGCCCAGTCGAGTACGGGTCCTGTCCATGCCCCAGCCGATGAAGGGGTCGAACAGGATGTCGATCAGCCGCACCGCCATGAAGACGGCGGCGACCATGCCCATCTCCACGCCGACGTGGGTGGCGTAGAATTCCGGCAAGGTGACGGGCAGGGCCACGCCGAAGGCCGCCAGCGGCAGGCAGGGGCCGGAAAAGGCGGCCAGGACGGCGTTGGATCGGCGCGGCGCGTCGGGCGCGGCGATGGCGGTCGAAGGCGCGGCGGTTGCGGTCATGCGGTCACGGCCCGTTCGCGGCGCGAGTCGGCCGCAACCGTCACCATGCAGGTTTTCCGCGAAGGCGCGAAGGCCGCGCGGGCGCTTGCGGCGTCCTGATCCCTTGCGGCCTCTGCGTGCTCGCCTGCGTCGAGCCGGACGAGGTCACCGCCGGCCGAACAGCTTTTCGAGATCGTGCAGCTTTAACTCCACATAGGTGGGGCGGCCGTGGTTGCACTGGCCCGAGTGGGGCGTGGCCTCCATCTGGCGCAGCAGGGCGTTCATCTCGGGCGCCGACAGGACGCGGCCGGAGCGCACGGAGCCGTGGCAGGCCATGGTGCCGCAGACCTCGGCCATGCGCTCCTTCAGCGACAGGGCGGCGCCGTGTTCGGACAGGTCGTCAGCGATGTCGCGGATCAGGCCCTGAACGTCGGTATCGCCCAGCAGAGCTGGGGTTTCGCGCACCAGCACCGCGCCCGCGCCGAACGCTTCGACGATCAAGCCCATCTCGGCCAGTTCCTCGGCCTTGGCGGCGACGCGCTCGGCCTCGGCGGGGTCCAGTTCGACCACTTCGGGCGTCAGCAGGGCCTGACGGGTGACGGCGCCGTCGGCCATCTGGGCCTTCATCCGTTCATAGACCAGCCGTTCGTGGGCGGCGTGCTGATCGACGATGACCAGGCCGTCGCGCGTCTGGGCGACAATGTAGTTGGCGTGAAGCTGGGCCCGCGCGGCGCCCAGCGGATAGTCGATCAGATCGACGGGGGCCGAGGCGCCGGGCGTGATCTGGCCCGCGTGTTCAGCCTGGATTTCGCCCAGGGTGCGGAAGCTGGGGGCGGCGGCTTCCCCGCTCCACGTATGTTCGACGCGGCCCGAGCGCTCGTTGAGGCCCGGCAGGTTCTGGGCGGCGGCGTCCGGTTGCGACCAGCCCTGCCAGCCGCTCCAGCCCGGCGCGGCGGCGCCGAATGTCTGGGTCGCGCCGGGGTTGTAGAGGGCCTCCCCCGTATGCGGCCGGAAGCCGGACAGGGCGTCTGCGGCCACCGTGGTCGAGGCGCGGTGTCCCGCCGCGTGCAGGGCGTGGCGCAGGGCGCCGACGATCAGGCCGCGCACCAGGGCCGGGTCGCGGAAGCGCACCTCCGCCTTGGCCGGGTGGACGTTCACATCGACATAGAGTGGGTCGATGTCGATGAAGAGGGCGGCCGCCGGGTGCCGGTCGCGGGCCAGGAAGTCGGCGTAGGCGCCGCGCAGGGCGCCCTGCAGCAGGCGGTCGCGCACCGGGCGGCCGTTGACGAACAGGAACTGGTGCGCCGCATTGCCCCGCGAATAGGTCGGCAGGCCCGCATAGCCCGACAGGCGCACGCCGTCCCTCTCCTGATCGATCAGCAGGGCGTTGGCCTCGAAGTCGCGGCCCAGCAGGGCGCCGAGGCGTTTCAGCCGTCCCTCGTCGCCGGGGTGTTCGGCGGGCAGGCGCAGCGTCGTCTTGCCGTCCAGCGTCAGGGTGAAGGCGACGGCCTCGTGCGCCATGGCCTGACGCTTGATCTCTTCGGAGATGGCCATGGCCTCGGCCCGCTCGGACTTCATGAACTTCAGCCGGGCGGGGGTAGCGTAGAAGAGGTCGCGCACCTCGACCCGCGCGCCGTGCGGGCCGGGGAAGGCGGCGGGCGACAGGGGGCGCTGGGCGCCGCCCTCCACTGAAACGGCCCAGGCGTCGTTCTGGGGCCGGCCCGCCTCGGCCCTGGCGCGGGTGGTGATGGTCAGGCGCGCGACCGAGCCGATGGAGGGCAGGGCCTCGCCCCGGAAACCGAGGGTGAAGATGCGCAGCAGGTCCACGTCGCCCGCGTCGTCCGGCTCCAGCTTCGAGGTGGCGTGGCGTTCGATGGCGATCGGCAGTTCGTCGCGCGGAATGCCCTTGCCGTCGTCGGCGATCAGTATGCGGGTCAGGCCGCCGCCGTCCGCCTGGATCTCGATGCTGCGGGCGCCGGCGTCGATGGCGTTCTCGACCAGTTCCTTTATGGCGCTGGCCGGGCGTTCGACCACCTCGCCGGCGGCGATGCGGTTGACGGTTTCGGGGGGGAGGCGGCGGATCGTCATGTGAGTCGCAAGGATAGGCGCCGCCGTCGCCGGACGCACCCCAATCCTTTTTTCGTGAGGCTTGAGGCGATTTTCGTGATCGAGGGCTTGAAGCGCATAAATGGCAACATATACTGTTGCAGTCCGACGGCGAGGCCGGGCGGACAATCGACCTGTTTCCGGACTGTCTGTCCAGTTTTCCTTTCAACCGCCTGACCGAGGTTTCCCTCCCATGAAGATCAAAGCCGCCCTGATCGCCGTTTCGGCCGCCGCCCTGCTGGCCGCCTGCAGCCAGCCCGCCGACACCGCCGGCGCCCCCAAGACCGACGCCGCCTCGAGCGCGCCGGTCGCGCTGAAGGCGACCTCGGGCGTCTATGCGATGGACCCGACCCACGCCTCGCTGCAGTGGTCGCTGCCGCACAACTCGATCTCCAACTACACGGCGCGCTTCAACAAGTTCGACGCCAAGATCACGCTGGACACGGCGAACCTGGCCAACAGCACGGTCGAGGCGACCATCGATCCGGCCTCGGTCGACGCCAACTATCCGGGCGACTACGTCGGCACCCACGCCGCCACCGGCTTCAAGAGCTGGAGCGAGGACATCGCCAAGAACAAGAACTTCTTGAACGCCGGGGCCTTCCCGCAGATCACCTTCAAGTCGACCAAGGTCGAGCTGACCGGCGCACGCACCGCCAAGGTGACGGGCGACCTGACCTTCCTGGGCGTGACCAAGCCGGTGACGCTGGACGCCACCTTCAACGGCGACCTGGAGAAGCACCCGTTCGTTCCGGCGCCGGCCATCGGCTTCTCGGCGGAAGGCAAGTTCAAGCGCACCGACTTCGGCATGCCGCTGGGTCCGGTCGGCGACGAGGTGACGATCCGCTTCGACGCCGAGTTCATCAAGGAAGTCGCCCCGGCGGCCCCGGCCGCCTGATAGGCGGCGACACGACGAAGGGGCGGGGCCGTTCGGTCCCGCCCTCTTCATGTCCAGACTGACGCGAGAGTTCTTATGACCCGCCGCCCCAGCCGCTACAGCGCCGTCGCCATCGCCCTGCACTGGCTGATCGCGGTCGCCATCCTGTCGATGATCCCGATGGGCTGGTGGATGAGCGAGGCCATCGTCGAGCCTGACAGCCAGGCGCTGGCCTATCGCGTCTTCCAGATTCACAAGTCGATCGGCTTCCTGATCCTGGCGCTGACGGCGCTGCGGATCGCGTGGCGGCTGACGCACCCGGTTCCGGCTCTGCCGGGCGCCATGAAGGGGTGGGAGCGGTTCGCCGCGCGGGCGACGCACGCCGCCTTCTACGCCCTGATGCTAGCCCTGCCGCTGACGGGGTGGGCCTATGTCTCGACCGGCTGGGCTGTGGCGACGGATGCGCCGCTGGCCGTGGCGACCAGCTGGTTCGGCCTGTTCCCCATTCCGCACCTGCCCTTCATCGAGCACGCTTCCGAAGCCGCCCGCCGCGCGACGGCGTGGATGGCCATGGGCGCGCACAGCAAGCTGGCCTGGGGCGCGATCGTCCTGGTCGCCCTGCATGTCGGGGCGGCGCTGAAGCACCAGTTCGTGGATCGCGACGGCGTGCTGTCGCACATGATCCCGGTCCTGCCGCATGGCGACGGCGCGCACGGCCTCGCGCCAGAGCCGACCCCGGCCGTCCGCTGGGCAGAGCGGCTGGCGGGCGTGGCTTTCGTGGTCGTGATCGGCGCCGCCTTCGGCCTGGCCGCCAGGCCCGCGCCCAGGGCGGAAGGGCAGGCGGTCGCCTCGACCCCCGCCGCCGCGCCCGCGGTTGACGCCGCTGTGACGCCGGGCGCGGCCGCCGCCTGGACCGTGGACAAGGCCGCCTCGACCATCCAGTTCACCGGAACCCATGCCGGCAAGCCCTTCACTGGCCGGTTCGAGCAGTGGGACGCGCAGATCTGGTTCGATCCGGCCGATCTGGCGGGTTCGAAAGCCGTGGTGACGGTCCAGACCGGCACGGCCAAGACCGGCGACGCCACCCAGGAAGGCAGCCTGCCGGGCGCCGAATGGTTCGACACGGCGACCTGGCCGACCGCGCGTTTCGAGGCGACGGCGTTCAAGGCGCTGGGCGCAAACCGCTATGAGGCGACCGGAACCCTGCGCATCAAGACGACGACGGTCCCGGTCGTCCTGCCCTTCACCTTCGACGAGGCGAACGGGACGGCTGTGGTCACGGGCAGGGTGGAGCTGGACCGCACGGCGCTGAACATGGGCATGGCGTCCGACGCGGGCGGCGACTGGGTGTCCAAGGCCATCGGCGTCGAGATCAGGGTGAAGGCGGCGCGACAATAGAAGCGGTTTCCCTTCCCCCTCGATGGGGGAAGGGCAGGGATGGGGGTGCGTGCGCGACGCTTCTTGCATTAAGCGCGAGAGACGCTGCGTCTCCTGAGATCCGCCATCAAATGCCCTGCCTTCACCCCCACCCAACCCTCCCCCATGGAGGGGGAGGGCTTGTCGAGTTCGGTGGAAGGGACGCTCAGCATTTGCCCGACTCCGCGCGGGGCGCTACAGCCTTCCGCTCTCCTTCCCTGAGCGCCGAAAGAGCGACGCCATGCACGATATCCGAGCCATTCGCGACAATCCCGAAGCCTTCGTCGCGGGCTGGTCGTCGCGCGGCGTGGATGACGCCGCCGATGTCGTCGCGCGCATTCTGGCGCTGGACATCGACCTGCGCGCCGCCCAGACGCGCGGTCAGGACGCCCTGGCCAAGCGCAACGCCGCCTCCAAGGCCATCGGCGCCGCCATGGGCAAGAAGGACATGGCCGAAGCCGACCGCCTGAAGGCCGAGGTCGAGGCGCTCAAGGGCGAAATCGCCGAGGCTGGCGAGGCCGAGGCCGCCAGGGGCGCCGAACTGCGCGACCTGCTGGCCGGGCTGAAGAACCTGGCCGCCGCCGACGTGCCCGACGGCGCGGACGAGAACGACAACGTCGAAATCCTGAAGTGGGGCGAGCCCCGCACGACCGGCCCGGCCAAGGATCACGCCGATCTGGGCGAGGCTCTGGGTCTTCTGGACTTTGAAGCCGCCGCGAAAATGTCCGGCTCGCGCTTCGCCGTGCTGAAGGGCCGACTGGCGCGTCTGGAACGCGCTATTGGCCAGTTCATGCTGGACCTTCAGACCGACCAGCACGGGTATCAGGAAGTCGCGCCGCCCTACATGGTCAAGGACGACGCCATGTTCGGCACGGGACAGTTGCCGAAATTCGAGGAAGATCTGTTCCGCGCGGGCGGGCATCTGCTCATCCCCACCGCCGAAGTCTCCCTGACCAACCTCGTGCGCGAGCAAATCCTGTCCGAGGACGAGGTCGCTGAGCCCCTGCGCCTGACGGCCCTGACGCCCTGTTTCCGGGCCGAGGCCGGGTCGGCGGGGCGCGATACGCGCGGCCTGATCCGCCAGCATCAGTTCTCCAAGGTCGAGATGGTCTCCATCTGCCGTCCCGAGGACTCCGAGGCCGAGCATGAGCGCATGACCGGTTGCGCCGAGGCGGTGCTTCAGGCGCTAGAGCTGCCCTATCGCAAGGTGCTGCTGTGCAAGGGGGACATGGGTTTCTCGGCGCAGAAGACCTATGACCTTGAGGTCTGGCTGCCTTCGCAGAACACCTATCGCGAGATCAGCTCCTGCTCGAACTGCGGCGATTTCCAGGCCCGGCGCATGGACGCCCGGTTCAAGCGCGCGGGCGAGAAGAAGACCGAGTTCCTGCACACCCTGAACGGTTCGGGTCTGGCGGTCGGCCGCACCCTGGTCGCGGTGATGGAGAACTATCAGCAGGAGGACGGGACCATCGCGGTTCCGGTCGCACTGCAGCCCTATATGGGCGGGTTGAAGATCGTCGGAGGCGGTGCATGAACCCTTCTCCCCTCGGG
>JAFKFS010000039.1 GCA_017308115.1 Bordetella sp. | reverse complement strand
CACGGCAACGGCGGCGGCGCCTATGTCCGCAACATCGGCGCGGGCGTCGATAAGCACGTCATCGCCGGCGAAAGCGACTTCGGCGCCGACCGCGTCTACGCCCTGGGCCTGCCGCCCGGATCGCAGAACACCGACTTCGCCAAGGTCGCGGAGCGGGTCCTTCGCCCGCTGGGCGTCCTGCCGGGCGAGGCGGAACTGCACGGCGGCGTCGACATCGGCCCCCTGGCCCAGGCGGGCGTCCCGGTCTTCGGCCTGCGCCAGGACGGCGCGCGCTATTTCGACCTGCACCACACGGCCGACGACACCCTGGACAAGATCGACCCGGCCCAGATGACCCAGAACGTCGCCGCCTGGGCGGCCCTGGTGCGCCTGATCGCCGATTCCGACGTGGACTTCCGCGCGGCGCGAGCGGCGAGGCGCTGAGGCGCGGCTTGGCGAGGCGCGGCGGGCTGGCTATACAGCCCTTCGGCTGGCGGGCGTGGCGAAACTGGTAGACGCAACGGACTTAAAATCCGTCGGGCGAAAGCCCTTGCCGGTTCGACCCCGGCCGCCCGCACCAGCCTTTCCCGCGGCTCCCTTCAGGTCTGGGGCGACAGCCGCTCCAGCCAGGACCTCAGCCCGCGCGGCTGGGGGACGGGCGAGCGCCACAGCTCGCCTGAGCGCGCGCGCAGGCGACCGGCCTCGAACAGCCGCCGCATCGTCGCCGTGTCAAAGCTCAGCATCCCGCCGTGCTCCGGCTCGTCCGGGATGGCCGCGACGCTGATGGGCAGGCCCTGAACCGCGCAGAAGGTCGTGGCGACGCCCAGCGCCTGGCGATAGGAGAAGCGCAGCATGGCGTCGAAGCTGCGGGTCAGCACGGCCGCGACGTTCTGGGCCGTGGTGCGCGGCGCGGGCTCCAGCACCGTATTGACCAGGATGTGGACGCGACTGCGCTGCAGGCGCCGCCCGACCCGCTTCCAGCGCAGCAGGGCCTCGGGCATCAGGAACAGCGGCGCGGCGACCCCGCCGTCGACGTGCATCTCCTCGAACGGTTCGCCGTCCACCTCGCACGGAAAGCGGCGCGGCGGGAACAGGCCGGGCAGGCTGGCCGAGGCGGCCAGAACCTCGCGGAACAGGGCTACGGCTCCCTCGCCGCCGTGGCAGGCGATCGTGCCCATGTCCCAGATGCAGGCCTTCTGGCTGTCCAGGTCGGTCGTCGCCACCAGCAGGCGGCGTCCCCGGCGATGCTCGGCCGCGACGGCGTCGATCATGGCTTCGTCCACGAAGGGATGGATCAGGGCGTCCAGCGCCTCGCCCCGGAACAGGCTTCCGGTCAGGGTCGAGGCCAGCCGGCGAAGGCTCAGCAGGTCGGCCGCGTGCCCGCCGGTGTAGGCGTCGGCCAGCCGCTCGTCCCAGGCCGGGCCGAGGAAGGCGAACGGCGCGATCAGGGCGCCGGTGCTGACGCCGGTGACCAGGGCGAATTCGGGCCGCGCGCCCGCCTCGGTCAGGCCGACCAGGGCGCCGGCGCCATAGGCGCCGCCCGCCGCGCTGCCCGAGACGGCCAGCATGTCGAACTGGCCCGACGACCAGCCGGAGCGGGGTAGGGACAGGCGGTCCGCCGCCGCCTCCAGCGAGGATTCGGCCCGCTCGACGCTCAGCCGGATATCCTCGAAGCCGCGGATGCGCCCCCGCCCCATGGGGGGCGCGGGCAGCCGCTTGCGCGGCAGCGGCTGGGACGAGGGGGAGGCAGGGCGCGGCTCGATCACGGCGCTTTATTCGGCCTTCGCGCGGCTTCGGTCAAATGCGGCTTTCGGGGCGCGCAGGACGAAACGGCGTCGAGCCGCAGCTTAACCGTCTTGGCCTCGTCATGCGGGGGGCGTAGGTGTCGCTTACCGATTGTTCCGCCAGGTGAGCCGTTTCATGTTCCGCAGCCGACTTCTCGCTTCCGCTCTGGCCGCTTCCGCCTTGGGCCTGGGCCTGTGTGTGGATCCGTCCCCGGCCCTCGCCGGGACGGCCCAGCCTCAGCCTTCGGCGCAGAGCGAAGCCCGTCCTGAGCCGTCCCTCGTCGTCACCATCGTGGTCGATCAGTTGAGCGCCAATCTGTTCAACCAGTACCGCAGCCGGTTCACGGGCGGGCTGAAGACCCTGGCCGACCAGGGCATGGTCTCCATCAACGGCTATCAGACCCACGGCGTGACCGTCACCTGCGCCGGCCATTCGACGGTCCTGACCGGCGCCCACCCGGCGCGCAGCGGCATTCCGGCCAACGACTGGATCGACACGACGACGGGCAAGACCACCTATTGCCTGGCCGCGCCGCAGAACACCCTGGCCCACGGCAGGAACACCGACAACGGCCCGGTCGGCCCCGAACAGCTGGCCGCCTCGACCCTGGGCGACTGGCTAAAGGCCGTCAGCCCGCAAAGCCGCGTCTATGGCGTGTCGGGCAAGGATCGCGGCGCCATCAACCTGGCGGGGCACAAGGCGGACGGCGCCTTCTGGCTGACGGACAACTTCGGCTTCACCACCTATGTCGAGCCGGGTCAGTCGGCCCAGGCGCGTCTGGCCCCGGTGGCGGCCCTGAACGCCCGGATGATCGACCGCTTCACCCGCACGCCGCCGAGCTGGACCTATTCCAACGCCGCCTGCCGCCGTCTGGACGGTCAGTGGACGATTGCGGGCCAGACCTTCGATTCCAGGGTGCCGCCGGCCGACTTCCGCCTCGACAACTCGCCCATCCTGGACGAGCTGACCATCGAGGGCGCGATCGAACTGCTGGACAGCCGGCAACTGGGCCGTCGCGGCGTTACGGATATGCTGGGCGTCAGCCTGTCGGCCACGGACCGGATCGGCCACAGCTACGGCACCCAGGGGCCGGAGATGTGCGAGCAGATGCTGCGTCTGGATGCGGCCCTGGGCGTTTTCCTGGACAAGCTGTCGACCATTCCGGGCGGCGCCGTCGTCGTTCTGACGGCGGACCACGGCGGTTCGGACTTTCCCGAGCGTTCGGCGGTCGAGGGCTATCCCGACGCTGGCCGGGTGGACCGCGCCCTGCAACCGCGCGTCAACGCGGCGTTGAAGGCCCGCTTCGGCCTGGAGGCCGATCCGCTGGTGTCCTCGGCGGGCGGCTTCGTCATCGTCGACAAGGACCACAAGTCCCTGGCCGAGCCGCTGCGTTCGCAGGTGCTGGCCGCCGCCATCGAACTTCTGAACGGCGAGCCTCAGGTGGCCATGGCCGTCGCCCGCGACGAACTGCTGGCCGAGCCGATCCCGGCCTCCGACAATCCCGAGGAGCTGTCGTTGCGCGAACGCCTGCGCCTGTCGGCCGTGGCGGGCCGTTCGCCCGACATCCTGCGCGCCTGGCAACCGGGCCTGACCGGCCAGGGCCGCGTCGGCGGCGCCATCTCCAGCCACGGCTCGCCCTGGGATTACGACCGCCGCGTGCCCATCGTCTTCTGGTGGCCGGGCGCCGAGGGGCAGGAGCGCTTCCTGCCCATGCGCACCATCGACATCGCCCCGACCCTGGCCAATCTGATCGGGGTCAAGCCGGACGCCCCGATCGACGGCCGCTGCATGGACCTGCCCCAGTTCGCCAAGGGGCGGTGCGAGGCGAAATAAGCTGCGGCCCTTTTCCTCTCCCTTCCCCCTCGATGGGGGAAGGGTCGGGGATGGGGGTGAGCGCGCGACATTTCCAGCCAGGACAGGGAGGCGCGACGCCGTCTCTCGCGCCTCCCCAGGACGCCGCCTGCCTGCCCCCCCTCCCAACCCTCCCCCATCGAGGGGGAGGGCTTTGGCGCTGCGTCCATAAACTCGTGTTTCCATCGGCCCGGCCAGCCTTACGCCATGCGCATTTCCTTGCCACAAAGGGCGGAACAAGCGCCCTGCAAGGGGCTTGGCCGCCAGAGCCGCCTGAGGGAACAGTTTCATGCAAAGAGCCCGCCGCGCGCGCATCGTCGCGACACTCGGACCCGCCAGCCGTGCGCCGAGGATGGTCAAGGCGCTGGCCCAGGCGGGGGTGGATGTCTTTCGCCTGAACTTCAGCCACGGCTCGCATGAGGATCACGCAGCCGCCCTCAAGGCCGTGCGCGGGGCCGAGATGGCGCTGAAGCGGCCCCTGGGCGTCTTGGCCGACCTGCAGGGGCCGAAGCTGCGACTGGGTCGCTTCGCCGATGTCGAGATCGCGGTGAAGCCGGGCCACACGATGCGTTTCGACCTGAATCCGGCGCTGGGCGACGAGACGCGGGTGCAGATGCCGCATCCGGAAATCTTCCGCGCCCTGCGGCCCGGCATGCTGCTGCTGATCGACGACGGCCGGGTGCGGCTGCGCGTGGGCGAGCGCACCGACGAGTGGTGCGACGTCACGGTCGAGAGCGGCTCGAAACTGTCGGACCGAAAGGGGGTGGCCGTTCCCGAGGCGGTCATTCCGGTCTCGGCCCTGACGCCCAAGGATCGCGAGGACCTGGCCTTTGCGCTTCGTCTGGGCGTCGACTGGGTGGCCCTCAGCTTCGTCCAGAAGGCCGAGGACATGGCCGAGCTGAAGCGCATCGTGAACGGCCAGGCCGCCTGCCTGGCCAAGATCGAAAAGCCGCAGGCCCTGAACGACCTGGACAGCATCCTCGACTACTGCGACGGCGTCATGGTGGCGCGCGGCGACCTGGGCGTCGAGATGGACCCCGAAGAGGTGCCGGTCGCCCAGAAGAAGATCCTGCGCGCCGCCCGCCAGCGCGGCGTGCCCGCCATCGTCGCCACCCAGATGCTGGAGTCCATGACCAGCGCCCCGGCGCCGACGCGCGCCGAGGCCTCGGACGTGGCCAACGCCGTCTATGAGGGCGCCGACGCCCTGATGCTGTCGGCCGAGACGGCGGCGGGCGACTATCCGCTCGAAGCCGTGACGATCATGAACCGCATCATGGAGCGGGTGGAGCGCGATCCCCTGTGGCCGGGCCTGATGGACGCCGACCACGCCGGCATGGACATCCACGACGTCGACGCCCTGGTCGCGGCGGCGAGGAAGGCGGCCGAGGCGTCCTCGACCGCCTGCATGGTGGTGTTCACGACGCTGGGCGGCACGGCGCGGCGGATGTCGCGCGAGCGGCCCCTGCAGCCGGTGCTGGCCCTGACGCCCAAGCCCGAGACGGCGCGCCGTCTGGCCCTTGTCTGGGGGCTGGAGCCGCGCCTGGGCGACCAGCCGACCTCTCTGGAAGGCCTGACCGACGACGCCGTCGAGGCGGCCATGCTCTATGGTCTGGCCGAGCCGGGCCAGCGCGTGCTGATCCTGGCCGGAACGCCCTTCGGCGCGCCGGGCGCGGCGAATCTGTTGCGTCTGGCCCATGCTCCGGCCCATGTTGAGGGCAGGGCGAAGCGCGCCCGCAGGACCTGACGGGGCGGAATGATCAAATACATCGGCTCAAAGCGCGCGCTTCTGGGCCAGGTGATCGGCGCGGTGCGGGCGGCCCGGCCGCAGGGCGGGACGGTCTGCGACCTGTTCTCCGGCACCGCCCGCGTGGGCCATGCGCTGAAGCGCGAGGGCTATCGCGTCTGGTCCAACGATCACAACGCCTACGCCCATGCGCTCGCCACAGCCTATGTCCAGGCCGACCGCGAAACCTGGGCCGAGCGGGCCGAGGCCGTGCTGGCTGAACTGCGCGCCGTGGCGCCCGCGCCCGGCTGGTTCACCCGCACCTATTGCGAGGAGGCCCGCTTCTTCCACCCCGACAACGGCGCCCGCATCGACGCCATGCGCGAGCGCATCGAGGCCCTGGGGCTGGAGCCCGAGTTGAAGGCGGTGGTGCTGGTCGCCCTGATGGAGGCGGCCGACCGGGTGGATTCCACGGCGGGCCTGCAGATGGCCTTCATGAAGCAGTGGGCGCCGCGCGCGCTGAAGCCGCTGGAGCTGCGTCTGCCGGACCTGCTGCCCGGCGTGGCGGCGGGGCCGTGCGTGGCGACGCACGGCGATGCGGTCGAGATCGCGGCCGAGGTCGAGGCCGACCTCGTCTATCTGGACCCGCCCTATAACCAGCACTCCTATCTCGGCAACTACCACTGCTGGGAAAGCCTGGTGCTGTGGGACAAGCCGGAGACCTATGGCGTGGCGCGCAAGCGGATCGATGTGAAGACCCGCAAGTCCGCCTTCAACAGCCGCCCCGGCATCGGCCCGGCCCTGCAGACCGTCGTCGAGCGGCTGAGGGCGCCGAACCTGATCGTCAGCTTCAATGACGAGGGCTATCTGACCCGCGACGACCTGACCGCCATGCTGTCGGCGCGCGGCCATGTCCAGGTGATCGAGATTCCGCGCCCCCGCTACGTCGGCGCCCGCATCGGCATCCACAACCTGAAGGGACAGAAGGTCGGCTCGGTCGGCCGACTGAAAAACTTGGAATATCTGTTCGTGGTCACGGAACAGCCGGTTCAGCTGCCGGTCGCCGCCTGAGGGGAACGAAAGCCGGGCGCTCTCCGTTCTGGCCGTATGCGTACGGTTTCAAGCCTTCCTCCCCCCGCTTCCCGCTTGGACGCCCGTGGTCTTGATGATCGTCATCGGGCTGCGCGTCCGACCCGCCCGTCGCTCCGGCGCGGGCGGGGGCTGGACAACTGGACCATCTTGCTGATCGGCGCGATCGTGGCGGGCCTGATGGGCATGCTGCTGGGCGGCGCCCTGTCGGTCTGATGCGGCGGCTCAGGCCGCTTCCAGCAAGGCCCGGATCGGCGCCCAGCTGCGCCGGTGGGCGGGGCAGGGGCCCAGCGTTTGCAGCGCCTTCTGATGGATGGGGGCGTTATAGCCCTTGTGGCTGGCGAAGCCGTAGCCGGGATAGACCGTATCCATCTCGATCATCAGCCGATCGCGCGCCGTCTTGGCCAGGATCGACGCCGCCGCGATGGACAGGGACAGGCTGTCGCCCTTGACCACGGGGGTCACGGCGCAGGGCAGCTTGAAGCGATAGTTGCCGTCCACCAGGGCGTGAACCGGCGGATGGGCCAGGGCCTCGACCGCGCGGCGCATGGCCAGGCCGGTGGCGTGCAGGATGTTCAGTTCGTCGATCTCCTCGACCGAGGCGAAGCCGACGCCCCAGGCCAGGGCGCGGCTCTTGATCTCGACCTCCAGCGCCGTGCGGCGCTTTTCCGTCAGGGCCTTGGAATCGTCGATGCCCGACGGCAGGTCGTCGGCGTTCAGGATCACCGCCGCCGCCGACACTGGCCCCGCCCACGGCCCGCGCCCCGCCTCGTCCACGCCGCAGACGTGACCTTTCCAGGTCGCACGCGCCTCCAACTCCAGCATCAGGGTGGGCAAGGGACGGTCGGTCTTGGCGGGAGCGGTGCGCGCGAGCATTGGGCGTCAGTGCCACGAACCGCAGTACGGGGGAAGGCGGTCGTCGGGTCCAGTTGTGTCGTAAGAAGCGGCTGTGTCGAGCGCCAGCTAAGGGTAGATCGCAGACTTTATAGTCGGATTTGACCTAGGGGCCTTTTGTCATTCCATCCACTTTTCGCTTCCTCCTCGGAGTGGGGCGCATATTCCAGAATGTCGGCGGGCGTGCAGTCCAGATAGCGGCAGATGGCGTCCAGGGTGGCGAAGCGCAGGCCGCGCACCTTGCCCGACTTCAATAGGGACAGGTTGGTCTCTGAGATGCCGATGGCGCGCGCCAGCACGTTCGAGCGCACCTTGCGCCGCGCCATCATGACGTCCAGCCGCACGATGATGGGCATCAGACGAACCGCGAGGCGTCGTCGTGCACCTCGGCTCCCCAGGCCATGACACGCGCCACGACGAACAGGATCAACCCAAGGGCCAGGGCCTTGGCGCTGTCGATCCTCAACCAGCCGTCGTCATCGAAACCCGCCAGGGTCACCAGCCCATGGCCGAGCGTCGGGGCGACGGCGTAGGCGATCAACCACAGGGCGACGCCGCCCATGCAGCGCGCGTTCTCCTGGGCCAGGACGACGCCGGATCCGTAGAGACGGAACAGTCGTCGCAGCCCCCACAGCACCGCCAGGGCGGGGATCATCATCACGCTGGCCGACAAGGTCAGGGCGATCTTCTGAACCCAGGGCAGGGCGCCGACGGTGGTCCAGCCGGACGGCACGGGCGGGACCGTCGCCTCGATATAGATCTGCATTCCGCCGGGGCGGACCTGCAACCGGGTTCCGACATAGGTGAGCACGGCGACGACCGCGATCGCCAGCAGGGCGGCGCCCAACGCGAACAGGATCGTGAACAGCCACTCCAGCGGACGGCTGAGCCGCCGGATGCGGACGAAGGCGTCAGGCTCCAGTGGAACCGGCGGGGGCAGGGTGACGACGACCGCCATGGGGTAACGCTGCTCCAATTCGTTTGACGACTATATTTTTATGTATTTCGATATGAAAGACAACTCAACCGAGGATACGACATGTCACATCAAGGCCAAGGGCGCCGGCCGCCCGTGATCGCGGGTCTGGCTCTGGCGGCCCTTTTGGCCGGTTGCGCCACCCCGGCCAGCCGCCATCCGCTGGCGGCCTCCGACCTGGGCGGGGCGTCGCGCGCTTCGGCGCTGGAGGCGAGCCTGGCGCGGCCCGGCGTGGTGACCTTCGAGCGCGTTCGCTTCGCCCAGTGGACGGCGGGGCGAGGGGGTTTCGTTGACCGCAAGGATCCCCGCACGGCGGCCGTGCCCAAGGGGAGCGAAGAGGCGACGATCTACGCCTATGTCGTGGATCATCCCCGTTTCGGCCGAGTGATGATCGACAGCGGGGTGTCGGCTGAGTTGGCCGGGCGATTGAATGGCCTGATGCGCCGGGCGGTGTCTGATCTTGATATCCGCATTGCGCGCACGACGGCTGAGTGGCTGGTCGGACAGGCGCCGCCGCGCGCCGTCTTCCTGACCCATCTGCATTTCGATCATGTGGGCGGGCTGGTCGACCTGCCGGTCACGACGCCCGTCTATGTGGGCGCAGGCGAGGCTCAGGAGCGCAGCCGCGTGAACCTGGTGCTGGGCCGCCCGGCCGACGCCGCCCTGCGCGGCTACGGCCCCCTGCGCGAGTGGCGGTTCCAGCCTGACCCCGACGGCCGGTTCGCCGGGGTGGCGGACGTCTTCGGCGACGGTTCGATCTGGGCCATCAGCACGCCGGGGCATTCGGCGGGATCGACCGCCTATCTGGTCAACGCCGTGGATGGGCCGAAGCTGGTGGTCGGCGACGCGGTCAGCACCCGCCTGGGCTGGGAGGAGCAGATGCCGCAGCCGGTCGCGCCCGCCGCCCGCGCCGACGCCGAGGCGTCGGCCGAACGGCTACGCAGCTTTGCTGCGGCTCATCCGAATGTGGAGGTGTTCCTCGGCCACCAATCAAGATCGGGGCAGGAAGAGCCAAGGTGAAACAGCTTCGCTCGCGCGGCTACGATCTGGCAGAAAGACGCTCCGAAAGCTCGCAACGGGTCGAAAGCGGCCAACTGCAGGTGGCGGAAATCAGACGTTGGGATTTTCACCAAGCTGAACCTCCCCATGCCGGAAGCAGGTCGTTTGGTGGTCGTTGACCATGCCGACCGCCTGCATGAAAGCATAGGTGATCACCGGGCCGCAGAACTTGAAGCCGCGCGCTTTCAGGGCCTTGGCCATGGCGAGGCTTTCGTCGGTCTGGGTCGGGGCCTCGCGGAAATGGTCCCACTGGTTCACCAGCGGCTGGCCGCCGACGAAGGACCACAGCCAGGTCGAGAAGTCCTCGCCCTTGTCCCGCATGTCCAGCCAGATGCGGGCCCCGTTGACGGCCGCGTCGATCTTGGCGCCCGAGCGGATGATGCGCGGGTCGGCCAGCAGGCGGGCGCGGTCCGCCTCGCCGTAGCGGGCGACGATTTCGGGGTCGAAGCCGTCGAAGGCGTCGCGCATCCCCTCGCGTTTGCGCAGGATGGTGATCCAGGCCAGCCCGGCCTGAAACCCGTCCAGCACCAGCTTTTCCCACAGGGCGCGGGGATCGTATTCCGGCACGCCCCATTCGGCGTCGTGATAGGCGATGTAGAGCGGGTCGGTCGTCCCGCACCAGCCGCAGCGGCCCTCGGCCTTCTCGGATTCGGTCATGGGGCGATGTTGCCTGTATGTTCCGATCGCGCAAGCGAAAAGGCCCGGCGTCTCCACCGGGCCTCTCACGCGGATCGGACGGGCTCCTACAGTCGCTCGACCGTGAAGCCGCGCGCCTTCAGCATGTCGATGACGCTGTCCTGATCCATCAGATGGGCGGAGCCGACGGCGACGAAGGCCGTTCCGGAACCCCTCATCATCGCTTCGATCTGGTCGGTCCAGTCGGCGTTGCGCACGATCAGGGCGGCGCGGTGGATGTCCTCGTGCACGTCGCGGGTGTCGAGGCGGTTCAGGCGGCCGAACTCGGCGACGTCGCCCTCGAGCCAGGCGGCCACGGTCCGGTCCAGCCTGGGCACGATCTGGTCGCCGTTGCGGACGTAGTTGTTCAGATAGGCGATCTGGGACTCTTCGCTCATGCCGGCGATCAGGCGCAACTGGCGGTCAGCGGTCTCGAAGCCGTGGATGGCCTTGCCCTGGGCGCGGGCGCGATCCATCAGGGTCTTGTCGACCCCGGCGTCGGGGCGATAGCCGGCCTGGAGCGGGGCGGTTCCGGCCACCATGAAGGCCGCCAGCCAGGGGCGATAGGCGTCCAGCGCCGCGCCGCTGGCGCCGATGCCCCGGGCCGCCTTGTCGAAGGCGGCGAAGTCCTCGGCGCTCAGGATCGACGACAGGGGGCGGTCGGGCGTGACGCCGTGCTGCTGGGCGACGGCGGCGACGACGGACGGATCGTCCTGGTCCGCGACCTCGACCCACAACTGATCGGCGGCGGCGAAGGCGGCGTCCGCCTTGTCCGATCCCCAGGCCGTGCCGGGGCGCAGATAGTGGATCGTGCCGAACAGATAGACGATGGAGTCCGCGTCCCGGACCACCCACAAGGGCGGGCCGGCGCCCTCGGCGCGGGGGATGGGGGCGACGGCCGGGGCGGGCGCCGCCTGTTCGGCATGGGCGGCGCCGGGCGCGGCGGCCAGGGCGGCGGAGGCGGCCAGAGCGGCCAGCAGGCCGGCGGCGAAGCGCGAGACAGAGTGGGCCGATCGGCCCATGCGGTGCGCGAGGGTCATTGCAGTGTCCTTGGATTGTCGGGGTTTCAGGCGTCGCCGAGCGCCGAGCGGGGGCTTCAGGCGTAGGCGATGGAAGGCTGGCGGTTCGTCAGCTCAGGGCCCGTCAGCGCAGGCTGGGAGCGGGCGACGAGGCGTGAAGAGGGATCAGCGGGCGACGATCTCGGCGGCGGCGGCCGGGGTTTCGGCGGAGCGGCCGAAGGTGGGCACGGCCTGGACGGCCAGGCTGATCAGCAGGGCGCCGCAGACGCCCATGGCGAAGCCCGAGAAACGGTCGGCGGCGGTCGAGAACAGGTTGAACATGATGGCGGTCCTTTGGATTTCGATGAGGTGATTGAAGCGGAAGGGCGGGCGGGTCAGGCGATGAAGATGGCTTCGATCGGCTGGCCGAAGAGGCGGGAGATGCGGAAGGCGAGGGGCAGGGAGGGATCGTAGCGACCCTTCTCCAGCGCCTGGACGGTCTGGCGCGACACGCCGAGGCGTTCGGCCAGATCGGCCTGGGTCCAGTCGCGCTCGGCGCGGAAAACCTTGAGGCGGTTGATGAATTCGCTGGTCATCGGCGGGCGATCCACCAGGCGCACCAAGCGATCCCGTAGCCGGCGGCCTGGGCGACGAAGACGGCGGCGACGCCCAGAGCGATCAGGGCCGCGTCGGTGGGCGGGACGGCGGCGGGCAGCAGGTTCACGCCTGCGAGGGCGGCGACGACGACGGCCGCGCCGCCGCCGACGAGGCCCAGGTTGCCGCCCCACCACCAGGCCCATTTGTGCGCCTCCTTGGCGGCCTCATCCAGGCTGCGCCACCAGTAGGCGGTGTGCACGGCCACGAAGACGGCCAGTCCGGCGGCCAGGACGACCACGCCGATCGACGGCGCCCGGCCCCAGGCTTCAGGCCAGAAGGGCGTGGCGGCGGTGGCGCTGACGCCGACCACGGTCAGGGCGCACAGGACCACGGCCAGGTCGTCCATCTTCTTCTTGTTGCGGGCGGCGTTTGCGCCTGCAGCGGTGATCTCGGTATTCATGACAAGCTCCCCTGTCGTGTTGACAAGTGAGCTTTACCAAGGCGATCGCATTTCCGTCAAGCGACTTTTACATCGCGACAAGCAGATTTTCCGTTTTGTCGGATTTCGCCTTACAGATCAGGGATCCAGACGGGTTTCTCGACCCGCACGGAGCGGCCGTCGACGGTCAAATTTCCATCCAGGCGGTCAAGCCGCATCAGAGCGATGGCCCGTCCCTGGGCGCCGGTCATGACTTCGCCCGCCCTCAGTTCGCCGTTCAGCACCTCGGCGCCGCGCTCGGGCGCGGGGCCGTCGAAGGCGACGGCCATCATGCGGTTCTTGATCGTCCCGCGCCGCTTCATGCGCGAGGTCGTCTCCTGGCCGATGAAACAGCCCTTGTGGAAGTCGATGCCGTTCAGCAGGTCGAAGTCGGCCTCTATGGGGTAGGTCTTGTCGAGGAGGGTGTCCGCCGTCGGGTCGGGCACGCCGAGGCCCAGGCGGTGCGCCTGCCAGTCCGCCTCCGTCGCGTCGGTCCCGCCCTGATCGCCCCAGCGGCGTCCGCCCAGTTCGGCCAGGCGCGGGTCGGGGACGAAGCCCTCGGGGATATCCGCGCCCCAGGCGACGAAGACGGCGTCGGCCAGGGGCATGATCTCGACCTTGGCGCGCAGCTTGTACAGGGTCAGGCGCTGGATCAGGGCCTTGCGCCGCTCGGCCGCCACGTCCAGCACCACGGCGTCTTCCTCGCCCCACAGGAAGAGGTCGAACAGCAGCCGTCCCGGCGGCGACAGCAGGGCGCCGAAGCGAAGCGCGCCGGGCGTCAGCGTCTCCACGTCCTGGGTCAGCAGATTGTGCAGGAAGGGGCGGGCGTCGGGGCCGCTGACGCGGATCAGGGCGCGACTGTCGAGACGGGCGATGGACATGGGGCCAAGATAGGCGGGCGGGGCGGCCGGCTCCAGTGCAGGCGTGCGAAACGCCTTCTCTCATCAAGGGACGCGCGCGTTCTGTGCGCGAAAAAGGCTGCGGGAGGGCTCCCGCAGCCTTTCGACGTCCGTCCGTCCGTCTGTTATCCGCGGCGGTCGTTATGATCGCGACGCTCGTTGCGGACCTTGGCCGACAGGGCGTCGTAGCGGCGATCCAGCTCCAGCCGCTCGCGGCGATCCAGGCCGCCGCGCTGATAGGCGCGCTCCAGCCGCACCAGGCTGTTCAGCTCGTCTTTCAGGCGGCCGGCTTCGCGGGCGCTGAGCTGGCGGGTGCGGACGCCCTGATCGATGCGGCGGTCCAGGGCGTGCTTACGCTGGCTGATCGACTGCCAGCCGCCGTGGTTCTGCTCATAGGCGGGGGCGTGGCGATAGGCCTGGGCGGAAGCGGGCAGGGCGGCGCCGAGGGCGGCGGCGGCCGTCGTCGCGGCCAGGACGGGGATCATCAGGGTTTTGAACTTGGCCATGGTCGGGCTCCTTTGTCTGGACGCAACCGGTCGGGCTGCGTTGATCCCAAGAAAGCCGACCGCGGCTGAGCCGCGTCTGAACGGCGCGTTTCAGATAGGGTTCATCAGCATGAAATCGCGGTCATGCGGCGGGCCGCCGCCGGGCGCCGCGACGGAGATTTCCTCTGCCGGCGTTCCTCTTAGGACTGAACGCCGATAGACTGCGTTCAGCCGCTGTTCAGAGGCCCTGGTTTAAACCGCCACCCATGATGCGTATTCGAGCCCTTCTTTTGGCCGGCCTGATCGCCTTCGTCCCCCTGGCGGACGCGGCGGCCCAGTCGCGCGGCCGCGACCGGGATCGCGATGAGGATCGCCGGGAGCAACCCCGCAGCTATCCGGGCCAGGGTCTGCGCGACGCGCCGCGCAACGACGGCCCGCGCGCCAATCCGGGCGAGGTGGCGCGCCGCGTCCAGGCGGGGCGTCCCGGCCGGATGCTGGGGGTCCAGGAGCGCGGCGGCGACTATGTGGTGCGCTGGGAATATCCGGGCGGCCGCGTGTCGGATATCCAGGTCGACGGCCGGTCCGGCCGGGTTCGCGGGGACGACTGAATGCGGGTGCTGCTTGTAGAGGACGACGTTGATCTGTCGCGCCAGTTGAAGACCGCCCTGGCCGACGCCGGATACGCCGTCGACCACGCCCCGGACGGCGAGGAAGCCTGGTTCCTGGGCGACACCGAACCCTATGACGTGGTGGTGCTGGACCTGGGCCTGCCCAAGATCGACGGCGTCTCGGTGCTGGAGCGCTGGCGCCGTGAGGGCAAGACGACCCCGGTGCTGATCCTGACGGCGCGCGGCGCCTGGTCGGACAAGGTGGCGGGCTTCGACGCCGGGGCCGACGACTATCTGACCAAGCCCTTCCATACGGAGGAGCTGCTGGCCCGCCTGCGCGCCTTGCTGCGCCGCTCGGCCGGACACGCGGCGGCGACCCTGACGTGCGGCGGCCTGCGCCTGGACCCGCGCGCGGCGCGGGCCACGGTCAACGGAGAGCCGCTGCGCCTGACCAGCCTGGAATACCGGCTGCTGCACTATCTGATGATGCATCAGGGCCGGGTCATCAGCCGCACCGAACTGGTCGAGCACCTCTACGATCAGGATTTCGACCGCGACTCCAACACCATCGAGGTCTTCGTCGGCCGCCTGCGCAAGAAGATCGGCGCCGACCGCATCGAGACCGTGCGCGGCCTGGGCTATCGCCTGTCGCCGCTGGCCGGCGAGAGCGACGCGGCCTGAGCGCCGCATGACCGCGCAGTCCGCAGGCCCGTCCCGGCCTGACAGAAGCCGATGGGGCCGATGGTTCGGCCGGCCCGGCCGGTCGCTGACCCGGCGGCTGATCTGGCTGGCGGCGGGGTGGATCCTGATCGCCCTAGCGGCGGCGGCCCTCGTGCTGACGGCCATGTTCCAGGAATCGGCCCTGCGCCGCCTGGGCAATATGCTGAGCGACACCATCGACGAGGCGGTGGTGGCGGCCGCCATCACGCCCGAGGGAGAGGTCTTCATCGGCGAAATCCAGGACGCCCGGACCCAGCGCCTTCTGTCCGGCAAATACTGGATGGTGGCCGAACCGACCCCGGCGGGCGGGATGCAGGTGCTGGCGCGGTCGGCCTCCCTGGGCCCGGCGCAGCTGGATTACGCCCCCGACCTGACCAACCGGCTGCGTTCGGCCTTTGGCCAGATCATCAGCTACAACGCCGACGACGGCCCCAAGGGCGAGCCCCTGCGCATCGCCGCGAGCATGAAGCAGCTGCCCGGCCGCGACCGGCCCGTGGTCTTCTTCGCCGGGATCGACCGCTCGGACGTCGACGCCGACACGCGCCAGTTCGCCACCGTCACCTGGATCGCCATGCTGCTGCTGGGGGCGGGGCTGGTCACGGCGGTCTTCATCCAGGTGCAGGTGGGCCTGCGCCCCCTCTATGACCTGAGGGACGAGATTTCCGACGTGCGCCAGGGCCGCTCGCACCGCGTCGACGGGGCCTATCCGGTCGAGATTCAGCCCCTGGCCGAACAGGTCAACCGCCTGCTGGCCCACAATCAGGAGACGGTGGAGCGCCAGCGCACCCACGTCGGCAACCTGGCCCACGCCCTGAAGACGCCCCTGGCCGTCATGCTGGCCGAGGCCGGGACGAAGGAGGGGCCGCTGCCGGATCTGATCCGCCGCCAGACCCGGGTGATGCAGGACCAGGTCGATCACCACCTGCGCCGCGCCCGCGCCGCCGCCCGCGCCGCCCACGGCCTGGGCGAGCGCACCGACGTCAGCGAGGTCCTGGACGAACTGGCCGTCATGCTGGAGCGGGTGTTCGAGGAGAAGGGCGTCGAGATCGACTGGCGCGCCCCCGACGACCTGGCCTTCCTGGGCGAGCGTCAGGACCTGCAGGAGATCTTCGGCAACCTGATCGAGAACGCCGCCAAATGGTGCAGGCGGCGCGTCCGCATCTCGGCCGGGCCGTCGACGCCGGGCCAGATGATCGCCGTGGTCGAGGACGACGGCCCCGGCCTGCCCGCCGACCAGCGCGACACGGCCCTGAAGCGCGGCGCGCGCATGGACGAGGACACGCCCGGCACCGGCCTGGGCCTGTCCATCGTCGATGAACTGACCCGCGCCTACGGCGGCCGCGTCACCCTGGGCGACAGCGCCATGGGCGGGCTGAAGGTGGTGCTGGAGCTGCCCGCGGCCGAGGGCTGAGGGTTCAGAGTTACGGAAGCGGACAGGCTGAAGGGCTGCTAGGGCGGCGGACATCTGGCGGACAATCGCCCGAATTCAACAACGAGAAACAGCATGATGAAAATGTTGGCGCGCGGAGTTCTAATTTCTACCGCCGTTTTTGTCTCAGCGGCAGCCGCTTTATACTTAGCTTTGTCGGTATTATTCATGCCGCAGTTGCTGTTGTTTCCTCATCATCGCGTAGTTGGTGGGGTCGAGCTGTATTCGGAAGCCCCAATCTCGGATGAAGCGGCGGGCGTCGTTCAAAAGTCAGAAACTTTCCTGCGCGCCAGCGCGCTGTACCTGCCTAACGAAACATTCAAGCCGATTTTTCTGACCGACGGCGGGTGGCGTTGGAAGCTTCTCTCCTTGAGCTCGGGCGGCGCTTTCGCTTTTACGCGTCCTTCTGCTGAAGCAATCGTCGTGAATCGGTCGGACTTCCAGTCGGACAGAGTCTGGAATGGTTCACCGATCGTGGGCGTGCGCAGCTTGTCGGGGGTCATCGCGCACGAACGTGCCCATACCCTGATCCGGAGACGTTTTGGTTTCTTTGCCGACCGCATCTATCCGACATGGGTGCGCGAGGGATATTGTGATTTCGTCGCTGGATCGAGCACCCTGTCGGACCAGCAGGCGGCGGCGCTGAGGGCAGATAACGCCCGTCCTCCCGCCCTGATTTATTATGACGCACGTCAGCGCGTGGCAGCTACGCTGGTTTCGAACGGCGGCTCTGTGCGAGATTTATTCGAGGGCTCGCTCGTACCCGGTTGAGTATCCGCAACGGGGTCGCGACGAGACGTTCATTCTAGGGTCTTGAGCGGCCGTTCGTGGAGGGCGATCGGGCGCGGCCTTTGATCCGGCGCTCCTAAAAGCCCCTGTTAACCCGCAAGGAGGCATCTTCGGCCCCGTGGCCGGGAAACGATGCGGCCGGAGGAGCGTGGATGGAGGACCTGTCGGTCGCCCAGAGGGCCGCTTTGGCCCAGCTGATCGAACGGTGCCCGGACGGGGCCGTATCGCAGCTTTCGGGGCTGGCCGGACGGATGGCGGGCGACGGGGCGGCCGCCTTGCGCGACCTGATCGAGACCGAGGCGCTGGACCGGCGGCGTCGCAACATCGCCTTCGCGCCCTTGCTGCCCCTGTTCCAGCCGCGCGCCGACGGCCTGCCGGGCCTGGAATTTCCGTCTGCGGCGCTGGGGCGGCTGTGGCGCAGCGCCAGATGCAGCGAACCGGAACTGCTGCCCCAGCTGGACCGCGACGACGACCTGTCGCGTATGGTCGCCGACCGCCTGTGCCTCAGCGCCGCCGCGGCGCTGCGCGACCGGGCGGACGAAATCTGGCCGGAGGCGGAGTCGCAGGCGGAAGCGACACGCCAGGCGCATGAACTGGCGGCCTGCCTCGACCTGGCGCCGACGGCCCGGCGGGCCCTGCCTCATCTGCCGGACTGGATCGGCCGTTCGGGCCCCCAGACGGCCACCGAGCTGAAGCCGGCCCTGCGCCAGGCCGCGGCGATCGCGCCGGACGGCGCCGGCCGGCTGCTGGAGATGATCTTCGCCCATCTGGAGGATGCGCGGTCGATCCTGCGCGTCGCCGCCCTCGCCGCGTCGGGGGCAGGGCGCGACCTGGGCGCGGAAGCGCCCCTGGGGGAGGGCGAATTAGGCGGGTTCGTCGATGACATCCTCACGGCCCTGGCGCGCCGCGCCGCCCAGGCCGCCGCCTTCGATCCCGTCGCGGGCGGCGCCGACCTGGACGCCTTCAAGGCCGATCTGGACTGGTGCGCCGAGACGCTGACGGAGATCGACCTGGTCCTGCCGCTCAAGGCCGACAGCGTCTGGGGCAAGACGGTGCGGCAGGCGCGGCTGAAGGCGGCGCTCAGCCTGTCCGAACGCTTCAGCGCCGCCGAACAGGCCGTGGACGCCGTCCTGCCGCTCGAACGGACCGCCCTGGTCGGACGCATGACGCGGCCGACGCCGCGGCTGGACGGGGCGGTCGAGGCCGAGGTCGCCGCGCGGGCGCGCGCCTTGGCGGCCGTGGTGGAGCTGGCGCGCGGCCCGGCGGCCGTGTTCGGCTGCGAGGCCGAGCGGCGTCAGACGGCCGAGACCCTGGGCGACCGTCTGGCCGACTGGGCCGACGAGGCGATGGAGCGGCTCAACGACGGCCAGGCGGCCGACGAGCCGGCGGCGCGCAAGCGCATCGTACTGACCGCCGAGCTGCTGGGCCTGATCGGCGCCCATGAGGCCGCGCGCACGGTGCGGCGGCGTCTGATCGCGTCTGCTGCGGCGTCTCGCGCCTCGCCTCCGGCCGCCTGATCCGCTACAGCGGCCGCCATGACGGTCTTCTGGATCATGACGGCTTTTGTGACCGCCTCGGCGGGGCTGGCGGTGCTGTCCGCCGCCCGGCGGGGCGTCGAGGCCGAGAGCGTGGCCGACCGTGAAGCGGGCGCGCGCGAACTGGCCGAGCTGGACCGGTTGAAGGCGCGCGGCCTGCTGGACGAGGCGGGCTGGACCGCCGCCCGGGCCGAGGCGGGGCGCCGCCTGCTGGCCGCCCGCCGCGCGGACCGCCGCCCGGTCGCGGGTTCGGCCGACCGCTACTGGGTGCTGGGGGGGATCGCGGCGACGGCGGCGACGGCGCTCGGCCTCTACGTCGTCTTCGGCGCGCCGGGGATGAAGGATCAGGCCTATGAGACCCGCGTGCGCGAGTGGGCCTCGACGCCCGAGGCGCTGGAGCCGGCGCAGGTCGCGGCCGTGCTGGGGCAGGTGGTCAAGGACCGGCCCGACGACCGTCTGGCCCTGACCATGCTTGGCGCCGCCCGGTTCGAGGCGGGCGACCCCATCGGCGCGGCCTCGGCCTTCCGCCGCGCCCTGGCCCTTCGGCCCGACGACGCCCAGAGCTGGGCGCGGCTGGGCGAGAGTCTGGTCCGGGCCAACGGCGGCGCGGTCGACGGCGACGCCGAGGCGGCCTTCCGCCAAGCGGTCAAGCTGGACCCCGATCAGCTGGGCGCGCGCTTCTATCTGGGCGACGCGGCCCTGGCGCGCGGCGACCGGGCCGAGGCCGAGGCCATGTGGCGCCCGCTGATCGCCGTGCTGGCTCCAGCCGACCCGCGCCGGGCCGAGTTGCAGATCCGTCTGGCCGGAGCCGCCCGATGAGCCGTTGGCCCGCCTCGGCTCCCGCCCTATACGCGGCGGTGTTTTCCGCCGGTCCCGGATCATCGACATGAGCTGGTTGCCCAAATCGCCCAAGGCGCGCCGTCGCCTGTGGGTCGTCATCGCCGCGGCGCCCGTGCTGGCCCTGGCCGTCGGCCTGTCGCTGTGGGCGATGAAGGACAATGTGACCTTCTTCTACTCCCCTTCGGAAGTGACGCCGCAGAAGGTGCCGGCCGGTCAGACGATCCGGCTGGGCGGTCTGGTCGAGGCGGGCAGCGTGACCAAGGCCGCCGACGGCTCGGTCGTCTTCGTCGTCACCGACAACGGGGCGACGGCGCGGGTGGTCTATCACGGCGACCTGCCCGATCTGTTCCGCGAGGGGCAGGGGATCGTGGCGCAGGGCGCCTTCCGCCCCGACCGCGTGTTCGAGGCCAGTCAGGTGCTGGCCAAGCACGACGAGACCTATATGCCGCGCGAAGTCGCCGACCGCCTGAAGGAAAAGGGCGAGTGGCGGCCTGACGATGCGGCGGCGCCCGCCGTCGCCGCCCAGCAGGGAGCGTAAAGGCTTGATCGTCGAACTGGGCGCCTTCGCCCTGATCCTGGCGCTGGCGCTGTCGGCGCTCAGCCTGGCGCTGAGCACGGCGGGGCGGCTGCGGTTCAGCCCGGTTCTGGCCGGGGCGGGGGGCGGGGCCATGCTGGCCTCGGCCGGGGCGATCCTTCTGGCCTTCGGCGCCCTGATCTACGCCTTCGTGGTGTCGGACTTTTCGGTGTCGAACGTGGCCATGAACAGCCACACCGACAAGCCGGTCTTCTACAAGGTCGCCGCCGCCTGGGGCAGCCATGAGGGCTCGCTGCTGCTGTGGTGCCAGGTGATGACGGTCTTCGGCGGGGCGCTGGCGCTGGCGCGCGGCCTGCCGTTCGGGCTGAAGACCTCGGCCGTGGCGGTGCAGGCGGCCCTGTCGAGCCTGTTTCTGGCCTTCGCCGCCTTCACCTCCAACCCCTTCTTCCGGCTGGACCCGGCGCCGGTTCAGGGCGCGTCGCTGAATCCCCTGCTGCAGGACCCGGCGCTGGCGGTGCATCCGCCGCTGCTCTACGCGGGCTATGTCGGGTTTTCGGTGTGCTTTTCGCTGGCGGTGGCCGCCCTGATCGAGAAGCGGGTCGATCCGGCCTGGGGGCGCTGGGTGCGGCCGTGGGCGCTGGCGTCTTGGGCTCTGCTGACCGTCGGCATCGGGCTGGGCTCCTTCTGGGCCTATTATGAACTGGGCTGGGGCGGCTGGTGGTTCTGGGACCCGGTCGAGAACGCCAGCTTCATGCCGTGGCTGGCGGGGGCGGCCCTGCTGCACTCGGCCATCGTCACCGAGCGGCGCGGGGCGCTGGCGGGATGGACCGTCTTCCTGGCCATCCTGGCCTTCACCTTCTCCATGCTGGGCGCGTTCCTGGTGCGCTCGGGCGTGCTGACCTCCGTTCACGCCTTCGCCGTCGATCCCCAGCGAGGGATGATGCTGCTGGCCATCCTGGGCGTGGCGGCGGGCGCGGCCTTCGTCCTGTTCGCCCTGCGCGCCCCGGCCATCCGCTCGGGCGCCGCCTTCGCCCCGATCAGCCGCGAAGGCGCCCTGGTGCTGAACAACCTTTTCCTGACGGCGGCGGCGGCGACGGTGCTGCTGGGCACCCTCTATCCCCTGATCCTCGAGGCGACGACGGGGGCGACCATCTCGGTCGGGCCGCCCTATTTCAACGCCGTCTTCAACCCGCTGATGATCGTCGCCTGCCTGATCCTGCCCGCCGGGCCGCTGCTGGCGTGGAAGCGCGGCGATCTGAAGGGCGCCTTGCAGCGCCTGTGGCTGGCGGCCGCCGTGGCGATCGTGGCCGCCTTCGCCGCCTTCTTCCTGTTCGAGCCGAAGAAGGCGCTGGCCGCCGCAGGGCTGGGCGTCGGGGCGTGGCTGATCGGCGGGGCGCTGGCGGAGCTGGGCGTGCGGATCAAGGCCTTGCGCGCGCCGCTGGCCGAGACGCTGCGCCGGGCCCAGGGGCTGCCGCTGGGCGCCTGGGGCATGGCGCTGGCCCACGCGGGCCTGGGCGTCTTCATTCTGGGGGCCGTGGTCGAGACCAGCTTCAAGGCCGAGGCGGCCGCCGCCCTGCCGCTGGGCGGGGAAGTCGTCGCCGGGCCGTGGAAGGCGCGGCTGGACGCGGTTCAGGTCATCGAGGGGCCGAACTACCTGGCCGAGCAGGGCCGCCTGACCATCATGCCGGTCGACGGCCGCGCGCGAGAGCGCGTCATCACCGCCGAGCGCCGCTTCTTCCCGGCGGGCGGCCAGACGACGACCGAGGTCGGCCTGGATTTCCGGGGGCTGGACGACGTCTACGCCGTCATGGGCGATCGCGCCGCGACCGACGACGGCGAACGGGCCTGGATCGTGCGCCTCTATTACAACCCCTGGGCGCGGCTGATCTTCCTGGGTCCGGCGCTGATGGCGCTGGGCGGGCTGATCTCGCTGCTGGACCGTCGCCTGCGCGTCGGGGCGGGGTCGCGCGCCAAGAAGGCGGACCGGCCCGTGGAGGCGAAGGCGTGAGGCGGGCCGCAGCCCTGTTCGCCGCCGTCCTGCTGGCCAGCGCCGCCGCGCCCGCGCTGGCCGAGCCGCCGCCGGCGCCCGACCGGCCGCTGACGGACCCGGCGCAGGAGGCCCGCGCCCGCGCCCTGTTCGGCGACATCCGCTGCGTCGTCTGCCAGCACGAATCCATCGCCGACAGTCCGGCCGGCATCGCCGCCGACCTGCGCGGCCTGGTGCGCGAACAGATCGCCGCCGGGCAGACCGACGCCCAGATCAAGGACGACCTGATCCGCCGCTACGGCGACTATGTGCTGTTCCGGCCGCCGGTGCGGATCGGCACCTGGCTGCTGTGGTTCGGCCCCTTCGCCCTGGCCGGGGGGGCGGGCGTCTTGCTGGTCCTGCGCGCGCGCCGCCGCAGAGCGGGCGAGGCCGCGCCCCTGACGCCCGAGGAGGAGCGCGCCCTGGCGGCCCTGACGGCGGAAGAGGGCGAGGCCTGATCCTGTCCGTTTGGAAAGCCTTTCGCCGCCTTCCTGACGCAGACGCGCCACACGGCGAACGATGATCGGGAACAATCATCGCGACGGCGTGCATTGGCTTGAGCCGTAACGCCCTATATCCATGGGCGAACGGGGGGCCGAACGGCGCTTTCCCGATCCGCCAGTCAAGACTGCAAGGACGACGATGCTGAAACGCAAGGAGTTCATTCTGGGGGCCGCTGTCGGCCTGACCTTCGCCGCCGCCGCGACGGCGGGCGGGGTCATCACCTGGCCGGGCGCCGAGGCCGCGCCCGCCGCCAAGGTCGGACAGCTGGTTCCCTCGGCCGGCGCCGGGGCGTTGGCTTTCGCCCCTCCGCAGGGCGCGCCGCTCAGCTTCGCCGACATCTTCCAGCAGGTCGCGCCCGCCGTGGTGCAGATCGACGTGAAGACGCGGGTGCAGCGCCCGCGCGGCGTGTTCCAGATTCCGGGCTTCGGCGCCGTGCCGATTCCCGGCGCGCCGGGCGGCTCCGGCGAGGGCGAGGAGGATAACACCCAACTGGCCGCCGGCGCCGGTTCGGGCTTCTTCATCTCGGCGGACGGCTTCATCGTCACCAACAACCACGTTGTGGAAAACGCCGAAGAGATCACCGTCAAGCTCAGTGACGGCCGCGAGTTGAAGGGACGGCTGATCGGTCGCGACGAAGGCACCGACCTGGCCGTCATCAAGGTCGAGGGATCGGCCTTCCCATTCGTCAGCTTTGAAGAGGCCGCCGAGCCGCGCGTCGGCGACTGGGTCATCGCCGTGGGCAACCCCTTCGGCCTGGGCGGCACGGCGACGGCGGGCATCGTCTCGGCCAAGTCGCGCGATATCGACCCGATCGGCTACAACGAGTATCTGCAGATCGATGCGGCCATCAACCGGGGCAACTCGGGTGGGCCGACGTTCGACATCTATGGCCGCGTCATCGGCGTGAACACGGCGATCTTCTCGCCGTCGGGCGGTTCGGTCGGCATCGGCTTCGCCATCCCGGCGACCACGGCCAAAGCCGTCACCGACAAGCTGATGCGCGGCGAGGCGGTTCAGCGCGGCTATCTCGGCGTTCAGATTCAGACCCTGTCCAAGGATGCGGCGGCCGCCCTCGGTCTCAGTGCAGACACCAAGGGCGCCTATGTCGCCGAAGTGACGGCGGGCGCTCCTGGTGATCGCGGCGGCATGCAGATCGGCGACGTGGTCGTCAGCGTGAACGGGGAGGCGGTCGACAGCTCGACCGAACTGACCCGTCGCGTGGCGAGGGCCAAGCCCGGCGATACCCTGCGGCTTGAAGTCCTGCGCGACGGCAAACGCCAAACGCTCAACATCCGCGCGGGCACCCGTCCGTCGGAAGCCGAGCTGAACGGCGATCAGAACTCGGGCGCCCAGCAACCGGGCGAAGACGGCGCGACTGTCGGCCAGTCGATCGAGGGCATGACGGTAACGCCGATCACCTCGGCCCTGCGTCAGCGTTACTCGATTCCTGAAGACATGCAGGGCGTGGTGGTCACCGCCGTCGCTCCGCGTTCGGAAGCGGGCAAGATGCAGATGCCAGTGGGCACTGTCATCCAGCGCGCCAACAACCGCGTGGTCCGCTCCGAGGCCGACCTGAAGGCGGCTGTGGATGAGGCGCGGTCGGCGGGACGGCCGGGCGTCTTCCTTCTGGTTCGGGTGCGGGGGGCCAACTCCTCGGTGGTTCTGCCCTTCGCCAAGTCTGAATAAGGCGTAACTCACGGGATCGGCGGCGATGCGCTAACATCGCCGCCGAATCTTTCTTGGGAGGCTGCATGCGCATTCTGGTGGTTGAGGACGACGCCGAGGCCGCGACCGCCATGGTGCGCGGCCTGAGCGAGGCCGGGCATGAGGTCACTCACGCCGTCGACGGCGCCTTCGGCCTGCTGGAGTCGCAGAAGGGCGGCTACGACGTCTATGTCGTGGACCGCATGATGCCGCGCCTGGACGGCGTCGGCATGGTCGAGACCATCCGCAAGGGCGGCGACCAGACGCCGGTTCTGTTCCTGTCCGCCCTGGGCGAGGTCGAGGATCGCGTCACGGGCCTGAAGGCCGGCGGCGACGACTATCTGGTCAAGCCCTACGCCCTGGCCGAGCTGGTGGCGCGGGTCGAGGCCCTGTCGCGCCGCCGCGAGACGGGCGGGGTGCAGACCGTGCTCAAGGTCGGCGACCTGGAGATGAACCTGATCGCCCGCAGCGTCCATCGCGACGGGCAGGAGATCGACCTGCAGCCGCGCGAGTTCCAGCTGCTGGAGTTCCTGATGCGCCACGCGGGCCAGTCGGTGACGCGCACCATGCTGCTGGAGAAGGTCTGGGAATACCATTTCGACCCCCAGACCAACGTCATCGACGTGCACATCAGCCGCCTGCGCTCCAAGATCGACAAGGGCTTCGACAAGGCCATGCTGCAGACCGTACGCGGCGCGGGGTACCGGCTGGAGGCCTGACCAGCGAATCTTTCTCCCTCCCCTTCATGGGGAGGGTGGTCGCGTAGCGACCGGGTGGGGAGGGCTTGCACACCGTGGCGATCGTCGCCCGAGCCCGCGCTATGCGAAAGGCGCTGACGCCGCCCGAGGCGCGTCTGTGGGTGCAGTTGAAGCTGTTGCGCGCTCAAGGGTTTCATTTTCGGCGGCAGGCGCCGTTTCGCGGTTATTATCTCGACTTCGTCTGCTTCGAACGGCGGCTCGTGGTCGAGGTCGACGGCGTTTCCCACGCGACGGACGCGCAGGCCTTAAAGGACAGGGTGAGGGACGCGGTGCTGGCTGGCGAAGGGTTCATGACGCTGAGATTCGACAACGCCGCCGTTCGCGACGATCTGGACGGGTTGATGAGGGGGATTCTGGGGGAGCTCGAGGCCCGCCCCACCCGGTCGCTACGCGACCACCCTCCCCATGAAGGGGAGGGAGAAGGCTGACGTGAAACTCCCCTCCCTTTTCCGTCGCACGCCTTTCCGGCTGACGCTGCTGTTCCTGGCGCTGTTCGTGGCGACGGCCAGCGCGGTGCTGGCCTATGTCTATTTCGCCTCGGCGTCCGAGGCGCGGGCGCGGGCCGAGGCCAGCGTGAAGGGCGAGGTCGAGAGCCTGACCGCCGTCTATCGCACGCGCGGCCGCGACGCCCTGAACCAGTTGCTGGTCGAGCGCACGCTGAAGGGCGGGCCCTATCTCTATCTGCTGATGGCGCCGGATCGTTCGGTGATCACCGGCAATGTCTCGGAATCGCCGCTGGACCCGCCCAAGGCGGGCGCGCCGCCGTCCACCGCGCGCTGGGACGATTTCCGATTGACCGACACGGACGAGGACGGCCGCGTGCGTCGTCGCGGCGCCATCGGGGTGGAGATGACCCTGTCGGGCGGCGAGCACCTGTTCGTGGGCGAGGACATCGGCGACATCGAAGCCTATCTGGCCCGCCTGACCCAGGCCCTGTGGGGGGCGATGGTCATGGTGCTGGTGCTGGGCGTGGGCGGGGGCCTGTGGATCAGCCGGGGCGTCGAGCGGGCCATGGCCGGGCTGAACCGCGTGGTGACGGCGGTGCAGGACGGCGACCTGAAGGCGCGCGTTCCCATCCGCCATTCCGGCGATGAACTGGACGAACTGGCCGAGGGGCTGAACGGGATGCTGGACCGGCTGGAAGGCTCCATGGCCTCGATCCGCCATGCGGGCGACGCCATCGCCCACGACCTGCGCACGCCGCTGAACCGGATGAAGGCCAAGATGGAGGTCGCCCTGATCGACGCCGAGGCGGGGCGGACCTCGGGCGTCGAGGCTCTGGGCGTGGCGCTGGACGAGGCGGACGCCCTGCTCAAGACCTTCAACACCGTCCTGGCCATCGCCCGGCTGCAGGCGGGCGGGGCGCCCGACCCCAGGGTGTTCGACGCCGCCGATCTGGCCGCCGACATGGCCGAGCTCTACGAACCGGCGGGCGAGGACAAGGGGCTGGAGTTCGCCGCCGAGATCGAGAAGGGGCTGATGATCGAGGGCAACCAGCCCTTCCTGGCCCAGGCCCTGGCCAATCTGATCGACAACGCCGTCAAATATACACCCGAGGGCGGGGCGGTGATGTTCCGCGCGCGGCGGCGCTCGTCCGGCGACGTTGAGTTTTCCGTCACCGACAACGGGCCGGGCGTACCGGACGGGGATCGCGAGCGCGTGCTGCAACGCTTCGTCCGTCTGGACAACAGCCGCACCGAGCCGGGGTCCGGGCTTGGCCTGTCGCTGGTCACGGCGGTGGCCGAGGCGCACGGCGGGCGCATCCAGCTGGACGAGGGGCCGGGCGTCTATGACGGGCGCGGGCCGGGTCTGCGCGTGGCCCTGATCCTGCCGGCCGCCAGCCGCGCGCCCGAGGTGCAGACGTGAGCGAAGCTCTGGCGACGCGGTTGCGGCCGTGCGGTCCCGTGCGCGACGCCGAGGCGGCGGGGCGTCTGCATGAGCGGCTGGTCGAGGCGGCGGACGCCGACGGCTGGCTCGCGACGCTGGACGCGGCGTGGACAGCACTTGAGCCCGTTTTCGCCGCCTCGCCCTATCTGGCGGGCCTGGCGCGGCGCTGGCCGGATCGGCTGCGGCTGACGCTGGACAGCGGCCCCGAGGCGCGTCTGGCGGATATTCTGGCGGCGACGGACGCCCTGACCGGCGCGCCGGACGAGGCCAAGGCGCCGCTGCGTCGGCTGAAGGCGGAGCTGCATCTGCTGACGGCCCTGTGCGACCTGGGCGGGGTCTGGGACCTGGACCAGGTGACGGGCGCCCTGTCGCGTTTCGCCGATGCGGCGGCGCGGGCGGCGCTCAGGATCACGGCCGACGACTGGCGCAGGCGCGGGCGGCTGGTCTCGCCGTCCGACGATCCGCGCGGGCCGGTTCCGGGCCTGTTCGTCCTGGCCATGGGCAAGGGCGGGGCGTTCGAGCTGAACTACTCCTCGGACATCGACCTGTCGCTCTTCTATGAGCCGGAGGCGCTGGCCGGCGCCCTGGCCGAGGGCGTGGAGGCGCAGGGTTTCGTCAACCGCCTGGCCCAGGGGCTCACCACCCTGCTGACCGAGCGGACGGCGGACGGCTATGTCTTCCGGGTCGATCTGCGCCTCAGGCCCGACCCGTCGTCGACCCCGCCGGTCGTCGCGGCGCCCATGGCCCTGGCCTATTACGAATCCGTCGGCCAGAACTGGGAGCGGGCGGCCTTCATCAAGGCCCGCGTCTGCGCCGGGGACGCGGCGGAGGGGACGGCCTTCCTGAAGGCCCTGGTTCCCTATGTCTGGCGCCGCAGCCTGGATTATCAGGCCGTGCTCGACATCCAGTCGATCAAGAAGCAGATCCACGTTCACAAGACCGGCGAGGGGCTGGAGGCGGCGGGGGCCAATCTGAAACTGGGCCGGGGCGGCATCCGCGAGATCGAATTCTACGTCCAGACCCAGCAGCTGATCCTGGGCGGGCGCGACCGGGCCCTGCGTTCGCCCCGCACCCTGGAGGCGCTGGACGCCCTGACGGCTGCGGGCCACGTCGCGCCCGAGGCGCGCGATGAGCTGCGCGCCGCCTATGTCGAACTGCGCGCGCTCGAGCACCGGGCCCAGATGCTGGCGGACGAGCAGACCCATATCCTGCCCGTCGATCCCGAGCGCCGCGCCGATGTGGTGGCCCTGGCGGGGCAGGACGATCTGGCCGCCTTCGACGCCGGGATCGAGCGTCTGCTGGTGCGGGTCAACGCCCGCTACGGCGAACTGTTCGAGGGCGGCGAGGACCTGTCCTCGCCCTACGGCAGCCTGGTTTTCACGGGGGTCGAGAACGACCCCGGCACGCTGGAGACCCTGGCCCGCATGGGCTTTTCCGAGCCCGCCGGCGTGTCCGACACGATCCGCAGCTGGCACCACGGCCGCATCCCCGCCACGCGAACGGCGCGGGGACGCGAGCTGTTCACCCGACTGGCGCCGCGACTGCTGACGGCGGTGGCGAAGACGGGGGCGCCGGATGCGGCCTTCCGCCGGTTCGCCGTCTTCTTCTCCGGCCTCAGCGCCGGGGTCCAGGTCCAGGCCCTGTTCCTGAACCAGCCCAAGCTGTTCGACCTGGTGGTCGAGGTCATGGCCTTCGCGCCGCGTCTGGCGCGGATGCTGGCGCGTCAGCCCCAGGCCCTGGACGGCGTGCTGGACGCACGCTTCATGACGGCCCTGGGCACCGACACCGGCGTGGCCGATCAGGTGGTGCGCGAGGCCGGGGAAGCGGGCGACTTCGAAGGGGCGATGAACGCCGTGCGCCGCCTGCATCGCGAACAGGCCTTCCGCATCGGCATGCACATCGTCACCGGCCGGACCACGGCCGAGCAGGCCGGGCTGACCAACACCTCCCTGGCCGACGCCTGCATGAAGGGGCTGGCGCCCGCCGCGCTGAAGGAGGCCGAGCGGATGGGCGGGGCGTTCGACGGCGCGGTCGCCGTGGTGGCCCTGGGCAAGGCCGGGTCGCGCGAGATGTCGGCCGGGTCGGACCTGGACCTGATGACCGTCTACACGGCGTCGCCCGAGGCCGTTTCAGCCGGGCGCGGCTGGAGCGCGGACGTCTTCTACGGCCGCTTCACCCAGCGCCTCATCGCCGCCCTGTCCGCCCACACGGCCGAGGGCGGGCTGTATGAGGTCGACATGCGGCTGCGGCCCACGGGCTCCAAGGGGCCGGTGTCGGTGCGGCTGGAGGCGCTGGAGGCCTATTACGCCGAAGAAGCGGACACCTGGGAGTTCATGGCCCTGACGCGCGGACGGGTGGTCTGGGCCAGCGACGACGGCTTCGGCGCGCGCGTGGCCGAGGCGCTGGAGGCGGCCTTGCGGCGGCCCCGCCCCGGCGTCGATGTCGCCCGCGACGTGCGGGCCATGCGCGACCTGATGGACCGCGAGCGGCGGCCCAAGGGATTCTGGGATCTGAAGCTGTCGCCCGGCGGTCAGGTCGACGCCGAATTCACCGCCCAGTATCGGCAGCTGACGGCGGCGCAGGCGGGGGCGCCCCTGACCGTCTTGACGCTGGAAGCCCTGGTCGAGGATCCGGTGCTGGCCGAAAGCTGGCGCATCCACCAGCATCTGGGCCAGCTGATGGCCTGCGCCTTCGAGGGCGGGGGAGACCCGGACCAGGAGCCGTCCGGCTTTCAGACCCGGCTGGCCCGCTCGGTCGGGGCGCCCGATTTCGACACCCTGAAGGCCCGGCTGATCGACCTGAGGCTGCGGGCGCGCCGCGCCTTCGAGGCGGCCCTGCCGGCGGCGCGCGACGGAATCTGATCCGGGCGGCGTTCTACATCTCGACAGGGTTGCTTCTTGGCCGTCCGGCCAGATGGAGAACATCGAGATGAAGACGACTTTCAGCGGCGCGGCCGGTGTTGCGCTGGCCTTGGCGATCAGCGGGACGGCGATCGCCCAGACGCCCTCGGCCGCACCGCATCGCCCTCGGACGGCCGAGCCGGTCAGCCAGGCCGATTTCGTGCAGCGTCGGGTCGAGCGCCTGCGCGCGGCGGACGCGAACGGCGACGGCCGGGTGACGGCCGAGGAGATGCGCGCCCACGGTCAGGCACGCCGCGCCGAGCGCCTTTCGGCCCGGTTCGACCGGCTGGACGCGAACAAGGACGGCGCCCTCAGCCGCGCCGAGTTCGAGGCGCCTCAGGTTCGCCGCGACCGCATGGGCGGGGCGCGCGCCGACGGCGCGAGCATCATGCGCGGCCATCGGGACCACGGGCGTCGGGCGATGGGCGGCCGCCTGGCCGGCCAGGGCGCCGAGGCCCGCTTCCCCATCGTCATCGCCGAGGTCGAGCGCAAGGCGAACGAGGCCTTCGCACGCCTGGACGCGAACCGCGACGGCCTCCTGTCGGGCGAGGAGCGCCGCGCCGCCCTGCAGGCCGGCCGCGCCGAGACGCGCCAGAAGCGCGCGCCGCGTCGTTCGGTCCCGGCCTCGACATCGGCGTCGCCTTCGGCGCCCGCTTCGGAGTAGGATGATGTCGGGCAAGGCGGCTCGCCCGCCCGACCTTTCCGGATTGAGCCAAAGAGGCTGGATTGGCCACGACCGTCGACCCCGACGAGGATCTGGTGCGCCGCGTGGGCGAAGGCGACGCCGCGGCCATTCAGGCCATGGTCGCGCGCAAGCTGCCGCGCATGTTGTCGCTCGCCCAGCGGATGCTGGGCGATGCGACGGAGGCTGAGGACGTGGCCCAGGAAGCGATGGTCAGAGCCTGGCGGCAGGCGCCGCGCTGGACCCCCGGCCAGGCGCGCTTCGACACCTGGCTGCACCGGGTGGGGCTGAACCTGTGCTACGACCGCCTGCGGCGGCGGCGCGAGATCGCGACGGACGCCGTGCCCGACGGCGTCGACGACGGCCCGGCGCCGGATCGGGGCCTGCTGGCCGCCGAGACGGGCGCGCGGGTCGAACAGGCCCTCGCGCGCCTGCCGCAGCGGCAGCGCGAGGCCATCGTCCTTTGCCACTATCAGGAACTCGGCAACATCGAAGCCGCCGCCCTGATGGAGGTCAGCGTGGAAGCGCTGGAAAGCCTGTTGTCGCGAGGGCGTCGCGCCCTGCGCGCCGCCCTCGCGGACATCGCGCCGCATTCAGGCGTCGCGCGGGATGGACGACTGAACGGCGTGCGAGGGGGCGCCGCAGGGCGCGCGGAACGATTGTGGCGGGGGACGAGATGACGGCGATGACCCGAGAACGCTTTGACTATCTGGCGCAGGCCTATGGGGGCGACCTGCGCCGCTGGCCCGAGATCGAGCGGGAGGGCGCGCGCGCCCTGGCGGCGGACGACCCGCAGGCCGCGGCCCTGCTGCGCGAGGCGGACGACCTGGACGCCCTGCTGGACGCCGCGCCGCGCGTGGCGGCCTCCCACGCCCTGCGCGAACAGGTGATCGCGGCGGCGGCGGGCGCGGGCCTGGGCCGTCGTCGTCGGGGCGGCATCGGCGTCATGGCCTGGCTGTCGGGCGCGGGCTGGGCGGCGGCCGCCTGCGCCGGCGCCTTCTTCGGCGTCGTGCTGACCAGCCAGATGACGGCCGATATTCGCGCCGACGCCGTGCTGTATCAGGCCAGCCTGACCGGCGCCGACGACACGGAGGTTCTGGGCGGATGAACGGGAAAGGCTTGAGGATCGCCCTGGCGGCGTCGGTCGCCCTCAACATCTTCGCCGTAGCCGGCGCGGGCGCGGCCTGGATGGCGGTTCAACGGGTCAAGGAGGCGACGGCCGAGGCGCGTCAGCCCGGCCGCAGCGAGCCCGTCTGGTCGGTGGTGGAGGCCCGCCCGCCCGCGGTGCGCGAACAGGTCAAGCGCGACCTGCGCGCCACGGCCCTGGAGGCGCGCCCCGATTTCGAGGAAGCCCGCGCCGCCCGGCGCGAGGCCATCGCCCTGACGCGGTCGGATCAGTTCGACGCGGTGGCGGTCGCCGCCCTGCTGGAACGGTCGCGTGCGTCGGAAATGCGCGGCCGGGCGCGGCTGGAGGCGGGGGCGGTGGAGACCCTGAGCCGCCTGGACCCGGCGGATCGCGCCGCCCTGGCGCCGATCCTGTCGCGCCATCGCTCCAAGCCGAAGGAGCCGCCGAGCGATCCTGCCGCGGCCGCCCACAGGTCCTCCGGCGCGCCTGAACCGGCGGCCTAGGGGCGAGTCGGGATCACGCCGCGCGGGGCTGGATGCGCTGGATGGGCGCTCCGGCCGGCGCCATGGCCCCTTCGGGCGCCCGGGTCGGCAGGTCGAACCAGACGGTCGTGCCGCGTCCCGGCTCGCTGTCGATGGTCAGGGCGCCGCCGTGCAGTTCGATCAGCGACTTGGTCAGAGCCAGACCCAGGCCCGTGCCCTGCGTCGACTTGGAGTGCTGGCCCTCGACCTGTTCGAACGGCCGGGCCAGCCGCGCCAGGTCCTTGGCGGCGATGCCGATGCCGGTGTCGGCGACCGAGACGCGCACCGTATCCGCGTCGCGCGGCGCGACCGTCACCGACACGGCGCCGCCTTCAGGCGTGAACTTCACGGCGTTGGAGATCAGGTTCAGCAGGACCTGCTTCAAGCCGCGCTGGTCGGCCTCGATCCGCAAGGCCTCGGGACAGTCCAGGGTCAGGGCCAGCTGCGCCTCCTGGGCCTTGCCGCGCATCAGCCGCACCGCCTCGGCGCACAGGATGTCCAGCGCCATCGGTTCATAGTGGAGGGTCAGCTTGCCCGCCTCGATCTTGGCCATGTCGAGGATGTCGTTGATGAGGCTGAGCAGGTGCTGGCCGGAATTGTGGATGTCGGCGGCGTAGCCCTTGTAGCGGCGGTCGCCCAAGGGGCCGAACATCTCGGCGGCCATGATTTCGGAGAAGCCGTTGATGGCGTTCAGCGGCGTGCGCAACTCGTGGCTCATATTGGCCAGGAACTCGGACTTGGCCTGATTGGCGGCCTCGGCGCGGGTCATGGCGACCTCATATTTGCGCGCGAGCAGGGCCAGGTTGGCGCGGCTGGCCTCCAGCTCGGCCACCATGGCGCGCAGTTCGTCCGCCGCGCGGCGCCGTTCGGCCTCCTGGCGGCGGATGACGGTGATGTCGGCGCAGATCACCACCGTGCCGCCGTCGCCGGTGAAGCGTTCGGCCATCTGCAGCCAGCGGCCGTCCTTCAGCTCGACCTCGCGCACGCCGGCGCGTTCCCCGGCCGAGGGATGTTCGGCCTTGATCGCCTCTGCGGCGATGCGGTTCAGTTCGTCCTTCTGGGCGCCGAGGCGGACCACGCCCTGGGGGAAGGCGAAGGCGTCCTGGAAGCCCTGGTTCCAGAGGATCAGTCTTCCGCGCCGGTCGAACAGGACGAAGGCGTCGGACACGCTTTCGATGGCGTCGCGCAGGCGGCTTTCGGCGGCCTGGGCCTGGGCCTTGGTGCGCCGCGCCTCGGTGATGTCCAGGGCCACCCCCATCAGGCTGTCGTAGCCGCCGTCGCCATGCGGCCGGCGCGACTGGCCGCGCGCATCGATCCAGCGCACCCCCCCGTTGCTCAGCGGCACGGGGAAGGCGGCTTCGAACACGCCGCTGGCCATGGCCTCGTCCAGCGCCTGGATCATCAGCTGGCGATAGCGCGGGTGGACCCGCTCGATCATGGCCTGGGTGGTCAGGACGGCGCCCCCGTCGACCTCCAGCAGGGCGGCCATATAGTCGGACAGGGTGGCCTCGCCCTTGGCCAGATCCCATTCCCACACCCCGCAGCGGGCCGCTTCGACGGCGACGCGGAAACGGCGCTCGGTGTCCGCCCACAGACGGGCGGCGCGCATCTGCCGCCAGTTCTGCACGGCGATCACCGCCAGCATCAGCACGACGAGCAGCAGGGGCGCGGCCAGCATCCAGGCGTCGGCCAGCCAAGCGGCGAAGGCGTCCGGCTGGGGCTGGGCGGCGACCACCGACAGGCCGGTGTCGCCGATGGGGGCCACGGCGGCGGTCCGGGGCCGTCCGTCAGGTCCCTTGACCGGCTGGTCCGGCGCGGCGGGGGCGGTCCCGGAGGGCAGGACGTCGAGACTGGTCCGGGCGACGGTCGGCTTCAACGCCGGCAGGGGCGTGCGGGCCGCCAAGACATGGCCGTCGGGCGTCGTCCGGCGCGTGGTCAGGCCGTCCTTGCCGACCGACAGGCCCGCCGCTCCCTCGCCGTCCAGGCTCGCGCCTCGCGCGGCCAGAACGCGGCCGTTGGCGTCGGCGATCAGGAAGGCGGCCTGAGAATCCTCCGCGCGGGCGGCGTCAAGCGCCCGCACCGGCTGGGCGGGGGTCTGATCCAGGGCGCGCGCGGCCGCGTCCAGGGCGCGGGCGGTCCGGGCGACGCG
>JAFKFS010000106.1 GCA_017308115.1 Bordetella sp. | reverse complement strand
CGCGCATGGTCATGCAACTGTGTTCGGCCTCGATGACCACGCCGACGCCGTGGGGACGCAGCACGTCCTGGATGGCGTGGGCGATCTCGGACGTCATCTTCTCCTGGATCTGCAGGCGCCGGGCGTAGCCGCGCACCACGCGGGCCAGCTTGGAGATGCCCACCACCCGGTCGGTCGGCAGATAGGCGACGTGCGCCTTGCCCACCACCGGCAGCATATGATGTTCGCAGAAGCTGACGAAGCGGATGTCCTTCAGCACGACCAGCTCGTCGTAGCCGCCGACCTCCTCGAAGGTCTTCTCCAGATAGTCGCGCGGCTCGACCTCATAGCCCTGGAACAGCTCGCGATAGGACTTGGCCACGCGCTTGGGGGTTTCGATCAGGCCCTCGCGCTCGGGATTGTCGCCGGCCCAGCGGATCAGGGTGCGGACGGCGGCTTCGGCTTCTTCCTGGGAAACGGTCGGGGTGTGCGCATGGTCGGTCATGGGAAGCTTCATAGCCCCGAGCCGCCGTGGAAGGCCAGAGCCGAGCTTGGCCGCCGCTTTTGTTGAAACGGTTAGCGCGTCGTTAACCATCCTCTCGGCATTTTCTGCCCACTGTCCCGCGGGAGCGTCCCCGGGTTTCGGGGAGCGGTGATGACCGGCGTGGAAGTTCTGGATGTGGGTCGCGACGCCTTGTGGCTGACGATCCAGCTGTGCCTGCCGGCCCTGGTCGTGGCCCTGGTGGTCGGCGTGGCCATCGGCCTGTTCCAGGCCCTGACCCAGATTCAGGAGCAGACCCTGGTCTATGCGCCCAAGATCATCGCCATCTTCGTGTCCCTGCTGCTGTTCCTGCCGCTGATGGGCGCACTGCTGGGCGGCTTCATGCGCGAGATCGCCGCCCGCATCGCAGGCATGTAGGGCGGCAGGACAGGCATGGAGCCCTATGCGACAGCCGAGCAGGTCTGGGCCGGGGGGCTGATCTTCGCGCGCGTCGGGGCGATCCTGATGCTGCTGCCGGGCTTCGGCGAGACCTATGTGCCGCCGCGCGTGCGCCTGTCGCTGGCCCTGGTGCTGTCGCTGGCGCTGTGGCCCGTCGTGGGCGGCGCCTTGCCGGCCCTGCCGGCGACCCTGGGCGCCACGGTCGGCTGGGTCATCCGCGAGGTGCTGACGGGCCTGGCCATCGGCGCCGTCCTGCGCAGCTTCATGACCGCCCTGACCACGGCGGGCGAGATCGTCTCCCTGCAAACGACGCTGGGCTTCTCCCAGACCGCCAACCCGCTGCAGGCCCAGCCGGGAAGCACCCTGTCGGCCTTTCTGATGCTGCTGGGAGTGACGCTGGTGTTCGCCACCAACACCCATCACCTGTTCATCGGCGGCATGGTCGGCTCCTATGAGGCGATTGCTCCGGCCAAGCCGCTGATCGTCTCGGACTTCGCCCAGATGGCGATCCGCACCCTCAGCCAGAGCTTCATGCTCGGGGTGCAGCTGGCGGCGCCGGTTCTGGTGTTCGCCCTGATCTTCAACCTGGCCTCGGGGCTGGTGGCGCGGGTCATGCCCAGCTTCCAGGTCTATTTCGCCGCCGCGCCGCTCAGCGTCATCCTGGGCCTGTCGGTGTTCACGCTCAGCCTGGGCGTGCTGGGGACCGTCTTCATCGACCGCTACCGCTCGGTGGCGGCCTTCTTCACGGGAGGCGCCTTTGGCTGAAGGCGCCGATCCCGAGTCGAAAACAGAAGACGCCACCCCGCGAAAACTCGAGGAGGCGCGGAAAAAGGGCGATGTCGCCAAGTCGCCGGACGTGGCGGCGGCGCTGTCGCTGGCGGGGGCGGCCGGCGTGCTGCTGGCGGGCGGCGGCTGGTTCTCGACCCGGATCGCCGAGGCCCTGACCCCCTTCCTGGCGGCGCCGCACGCCATGGTCGGCGGGCTGGAGGCGGGCGCGGGCGTCGAGATCGGCATGCGCGCCGTCTGGGCGGCGGCGCCCTTCCTGGCGGCGCTGATGTTCGCCGTCATCCTGGGCGGAGTGGGCGGCAACCTGGCCCAGTCGGGCCTCATCTTCACCGCCGACAAGATCAAGCCCAAATGGTCCAAGGTGAATCCGCTGGAGGGCTTCAAACGCATCTTCGGCCCCGACGGCCTGGTGCAATTCCTCAAGACCTTCATCAAGCTGGTCGCCATCGGGGCCGTCTGCTGGTGGGTTCTGAAGCCCCATGCGCGCGAGCTGGAGAACCTGGCGGCGATGAGCCCGGCGATGATCCTGCCGTTCGCGCGCGACATGGCCATGGCGCTGATGCTGTCGGCCCTGGTCTTCCTGGCCCTGACGGCGGGGGCCGACTACCTGTGGCAGCGGATGCGCTTCGCCAAGCGGATGCGGATGACCAAGGAGGAGCTGAAGGAGGACTTCAAGCAGTCCGAGGGCGACCCGCACGTCAAGGCCAAGCTGCGCCAGATCCGCATGCAGCGCGGCCGCCAGCGGATGATGCAGGCGGTGCCCGACGCCACCGTCATCATCACCAACCCGACCCACTATTCGGTCGCCCTGCGCTATGAGCCGGATCAGGGCGACGGCGCGCCCGTCTGCGTCGCCAAGGGGGTGGACGCGCTCGCCCTGCGCATCCGCGAGGTGGCCAGGGAGCACAATGTGCCCATCGTCGAGAACGTGCCCCTGGCCCGCGCCCTCTACGCGGCGGTCGAGGTGGACGACGTCATCCCGCGCGAGCACTTCGAGGCGGCGGCCAAGGTCATCGGCTTCGTCATGCAGCAGAGGAAGCGGCGATGAGCGAGGCCTCGCCTCTGCGTGTTAGGGCGCATGAAAGAGCTTGGGTATGCTGACGGACCCTGATTCGCGCGGGCGAGACGCCATGACCATTTCCCGACCGCAAGACCGGCTGAAGGCCGACAGCGTCCGCCGTCCCCGCTTCGACCCCTGGCTGGTGGTGATGGCGGTCGGCTTCGCCCTGGCGATCGCGGCCATCGCCTATCCGGCGTTTCGCGCCAGCGCCTTCACCGCGCCGGGGCTGATCCTGATCTTCGCGGCGGGGGCGACGGCCCTGATCTGGCTGTCGGCCTTCGGCCGGTCCGAGCGGCGGCCCGCCGCGGGCGACGCGGCGGTCGAGATGCTGGACGCCATGGCCGAGCCCGCCGCCCTGGTGCAGCCGTCGGGGCAGGTGCTGGCCTACAACGCCGCCTGGGCCGAGGAGAA
>JAFKFS010000038.1 GCA_017308115.1 Bordetella sp. | reverse complement strand
GCGGCTTGAAGAGGGCCGGGACAGAGGGCGACTGTAAAACCCGCTGCGCGACCTCCCTCGCGGAGAGGATCGAAGGCGCTCGAAATCCCAGAAGGGCGGTGGCTGGGGAACTAGGACTCGAACCTAGAATGACGGTACCAAAAACCGTAGTGTTACCATTACACCATTCCCCAGCGGTCCGGCGTTCCCCGCCGCCGCAGTGCGTCGCGGCGAGGAGCGGTCATCTACGCCAAGGCTCCGGGGGATGCAACACCTGAAAAGGAAAGAATTTTCATCGGCTCGAGACTTTTTTCGCGAGGCCTATTTACCGGCTTGCAGGGGGCCGTGGGCATGGTTATAAGCCCCCTCCTCGACGCAGACGGCGGCCCACGGATCGCCGGATTTGCGAAAGTCGGAGTGTGGCTCAGTCTGGTAGAGCACCGCGTTCGGGACGCGGGGGTCGCAGGTTCGAATCCTGCCACTCCGACCATCTTCCTTACATTGTGAAGTCGAGCGGCGCGGTCCAGGCCGTGCCTTTTCGCGAGCCGATGCTAAGTCTGGCGGCATGACTGGATTGCTGACCCCCGCCGAAGTCGTCGAATTCTGGATCGAGGCCGGCCCTGGAAAATGGTTCGCCAAGGACGCGGCCTTCGACCGCGCCTTCGCCGACCGTTGCGGCGACAGCCATTTCGCCGCCGCGCGACGTGAGCTGGATCACTGGATCGAAACGCCCGAAGCCGCCCTGGCCCTGATCATTCTTCTGGATCAGTTGCCGCGAAACGCCTTCCGCGGCGGCGCCCATATGTTCGCGACCGACCCCCTGGCGCTCCTCTTCTCCAAGGAAGCGATCCGCAGAGGACACGACCGCGCGGTCCCGCCGCAACTGCGCGCCTTCGTCCTGATGCCCCTGATGCATTCGGAATCGCTGGACGATCAGGAACGGCTGCTGACCCTGCTGGACCCGGAAACCGAGGCCGAGACCTATAGGTTCGCCGTCATTCATCGCGACATCATCGCCCGCTTCGGCCGCTTCCCTCACCGCAACGCCTGCCTGGGCCGCGACACGACCGAAGAGGAAGCGGCGTTCCTGCGCTCCGACGGCTTCAAGGGCTGACGGCTTTCGGGGGCGCTTCTCTTTTCTGTGAGCAAGCGAATCAAGCGCCTGCCGCCCGCGCCGAATCAGCGGCATCCTTCCTTCCCATGAACGCCGCCGTCGCCCTCGCCGATCTTGAAGCCCGCACGGCGGCCGCGCCCGCCGACCATCCCGAATGGCAGTATCTGAACCTGCTGCGGGACATCCTCGACAACGGCGCGCGACGCGAGGACCGCACCGGCACCGGCACCCTGGGCGTCTTCGGCCGCCAGATGCGCTTCGACCTGTCCAAGGGCTTCCCCCTGCTGACGACCAAGAAGCTGCACACCCGGTCGATCTTCGTCGAGCTTCTGTGGTTCCTGCGCGGCGAGACCAACATCGCCTGGCTGAAGGACAACGGCGTCAGCATCTGGGACGAATGGGCCGACGCGAACGGCGACCTCGGGCCCGTCTATGGCAAGCAGTGGCGCTCCTGGGCCGCCCCGAACGGTTCGAGCATCGACCAGATCGCCAAGCTGGTTCATGGCCTGAAGACCAATCCCAACAGCCGACGCCATATCGTCAGCGCCTGGAATCCGGCCGACGTGGACGACATGGCCCTGCCGCCCTGCCACTGCCTATTCCAGTTCTTCGTGGCCGATGGGAAGCTGAGCTGCCAGCTGTACCAACGCTCGGCCGACGTCTTCCTGGGCGTGCCGTTCAACATCGCCTCCTACGCCCTGCTGACCCATATGCTGGCCAAGGTCGTGGGGCTGGAGCCCGGCGACTTCGTCCATACCTTCGGCGACGCCCACCTGTATATGAACCACCTAGAGCAGGCCGAGCTGCAGTTGAGCCGCGCGCCCCTGCCCCTGCCGACCCTGACGGTGGCTGACCGGGACGACCTGTTCGGCTTCGAGCTCTCGGACTTCGTGGTGAACGACTACCAGTCCTGGCCGCACATCAAGGCCGCCGTCGCCGTCTGATCCGGGCCGAATCCGATGAAACTCACCGACCTCCAGGCGGATGTCCTGCGCATCTCCGACATCTATGCGCGCGAACACGCCATCGACCGCGACCGCGACTGGGCCCTGCTGAAGCTGCAGGAGGAGCTGGGCGAGCTGACCGCCGAGCATCTGCGCCTGACCCAGAGGGCGCGAGGCGCCGCCGACGCCCAGGCCCTGGCCGACGAAGCGGCCGATGTCCTGGGGATGCTGCTGATCTATTGCGACCGGGCGGGCGTCGATCTGAACGCCGCCATGGAGCGCAAATGGCTGCGTTGGCTGAAGGCCGAGGCTTGAAACGGCTGCGGCCGGACGCCTAATTCCTTCGGACGGGGCGGAGCCGCGCCGCCTTCGATTCTCCAGGAGAGACGCCCTTGCCCCTGCCCCATGTCGCCCTTGTCGTCGCCCGCGCCCGGAACGGCGTCATCGGCCAGGGCGGCGACCTGCCCTGGCGTCTGCGGTCGGATCTGCAACGGTTCAAGGCCGTGACCCTCGGCAAGCCCTGCATCATGGGACGCAAGACCTGGGAAAGCCTGCCGCTGCGCCCCCTGCCCGGCCGATTGAACATCGTCCTGACCAAGGATGAATCCTATGCCGAGGCGGGTCTGGCCAAGGGCGCCGTGGTCTGCGCCTCCCTGGACGAAGCCCTGTCGATCGCCCGCGAGCAGGCCGCCGAGGACGGCGTGGACGAGGTCTGCGTCATCGGCGGGACGGCCGTCTTCGCCGCCGCCCTGCCCCGCGCCAAGCGCCTCTACATCACCGAGGTCGAGGCCGAACCGGAAGGCGACGCCGTCTTCCCGCCCTTCGACGAAACCGCCTTCGTCCGCACCGCGTTCGAACCGCACGAGGCGGGCGAGAAGGACGACCACGCCTTCGCCTTCACGGTTCTGGATCGTCGTTGACCTGAGGAGAGTCCCATGATCGTCGCCACCACCAACGACCTGGCCGGTCATCGCGTCGTACGCCAGCTGGGCGTCGTGCGCGGTATCACCGTGCGCTCGCGCAACGTCATCTCCGACGCCATCGGCGGGGTGCAATCGATGATCGGCGGCAAGGTCGGCGTCTATGTCAAACTGGCCGAGGCGGCGCGACAGGAAGCCTACGACGACCTGATCGCCCATGCGCGGGAGATCGGCGCCAACGCCATCCTGGCCATGCGTTACGACGCCAATGAGATCATGCCCGGCGTGACCGAGGTCCTGGCCTACGGCACGGCCGTGGTGGTGGAGCCGGCCGCCTAGCGGGCGATCGTCACACTGACCTGCGCGCGAGCGGCGACGGCCTTGGCCACCGAGCCCATCAGCCAGTTCACCACGCCTTTTCGATCGCCGGTTCCGACCACGATATGATCGGCGCCCAAGGCTACGGCGGCGGCGATCAGCGCCTCGGCGGGATCGCGGCCCCGGGTCGCCACGCACTGAACCTCGGCTCCCAGGCGCCGCGCGTCGTGCGCCGCCGCCAGCAGAAGGGCGTCCTGTTCCGCGTCGGTCCAGCCGGGAATATCAGGATGGCCCGCGCCGGGGCTGAGCGGATTGACCGCCACCAAGGCCAGACGCGCGCCGCGCGCCCGTGAGAGTTCCGCCGCCACACGAACGGCCGTTTCCGCATGGTCGCTGCCGTCGACGCCGCAGACGACGACCGGCGTATTCCGTTCAGTCATTATCGCCCCCTTCCAGTCCCAGCGCCGCGGCGATCCGGCGAGCCATGGCGTCAAATCGGCGGGCGACCTCGCCGGTGGGCTCGGCCGTCACCAGCGGTCGCCCGGCGTCGCCTGCGCTGCGCAAGGCTCCCTCCAACGGCAGATCGCCCAGATAGGGCGCGCCCAGTCGCTCGGCCTCGGCCTGAGCGCCGCCCCTTCCAAAGACGTCCCCGCTCATGTTCTCGATCAGGCCCAGGGTCGGCACGCCCACCCTGGCGAACAGGGCGTGCGCCCGACGGGCGTCGGCCAGTGCCACCTCCTGCGGCGTCGAGACGATCACAGCGCCGTCCAGCGGGGTCTTCTGGATCAAGGTCAGTTGCACGTCGCCGGTGCCCGGGGGCAGGTCGACCACCAGCACGTCCAGCGGCGCCTCGGCCGTCCCCCAGCGTGTCTGGGTCAGCATCTGATTGATGGCCTGGGACGCCATCGGGCCGCGCCAGATCATGGCGTCCTCCGCCTTGGTCAGCAGGCCGACCGACATGGCCTTCAACCCATGCGCCATGTGCGGAACCATGGCGCCGTCCTCATAGGCGGGCTGCCCCGACAGGCCCAGCATGGTCGGCAGCGACGGGCCGTAGACGTCCGCGTCCAGCACGCCCACGGACAGGCCGCGCGCCGCCAGGGCCGCCGCCAGGTTGACCGAGACGGTCGACTTGCCGACCCCCCCCTTGCCGCTGGCCACCGCCAGGACGCGCCTTACATGAGCCGGGCGATCCGTCGGAACCGGCGCCTTGGGCCGTCCCTGGTCCGTGGCCGCCTTTGACAGGCTCGCCGTGCGGCGCGGCGCCGCGGCGACGGCCTCCGCGGTCAGGACGACCGACACCCGCTCCATGCCCGGCAGGGCCTTCAGCGCCGCCTCCGCCGCGTCGCGCACAGGAGCATAGAGCGCCGTCTCATGAGGGGGAGCCTCCATGACGAACCCGGCGCGTCCCTCGGCCACGACCAGCCCCTGCACCAGCCCGGCGGCCGCCAATCCGCGACCCGACTTCGGATCGGTGACGGCGTCGAGGGCGGCGAGAACGGCGGCGCGGTCGATCACGGCGAAAACTCCTTCATGGCCCGACGGACTTGCCGGGTCGATGACGGCCGTTCTATCGCCCTAAGCGTCCGTTCGCGAGTTGATCCTTTGTCTCTGCCTCATGTCACCCTGATCGCCGGCCCCACCGCCTCGGGCAAGTCGCGCCTGGCGATGGCGCGCGCGCGCGAAACGGGCGCCGTCGTCATCAACGCCGACAGCCAGCAGCTCTACGCCGACCTGCGCGTCCTGAGCGCCAGGCCGTCGCCCGAGGACGAGGCCGAGATCCCGCATCGCCTCTACGGCGTGGCCGACGCGGCCGACGCCTGGTCCGTCGGGCGCTGGAGTCGGGCGGTCATGGACCTTCTGGCGGATCTGGCCGCCGAGGGCCGCCCCGCCCTGCTGGTCGGCGGCACGGGCCTCTATTTCAACGCCCTGACCAAGGGGCTGGCCGAGATTCCGCCGGTCCCGGCCGAGATCCGCGACACGGTCCAGGCCGCGTTCGAGGCCGAGGGCGAGGCCGCCTTCCGCCGCCGCCTGGCCGAGGTCGACCCCGCCGCCGAGGCCGCCGTCTTCCCCGGAGACCGGCAGCGCCTGGTCCGCGCCCTCAGCGTGCATCGCGCCAGCGGCCGCGCGCTCAGCGCCTGGAAAGCCGACACCCGCCCGCTGCTGACGCCTGACCGCTACGACGCCCTGGTCGTGGAGCCGCCGCGCGACAGGCTCTACGCCGCCTGCGACGCGCGCGTGGACATGATGATGGCGCACGGCGCGCTGGACGATGTTCGCGCCCTCATGGCGCGCCGCCTCGACCCCGCCTTGCCGGCGATGAAGGCCGTCGGCGTTCGTGAACTGGCGGCGCATCTGACAGGCGGCTTATCGCTGCGAGACGCTGTCGAAGCGTTGAAGCAAGCCACCCGTAACTACGCCAAGCGCCAGCTGACGTGGTTCCGCAATCAGCAGAAAGACTGGCCACGCCACCCCGGTTTCGCCTGATCGTCTCCATCCGCCTCTTGGAAGGCTGCGCCGCCCATACTATATTGATCCTGCTCGGGTTCGCCCGGGCTATGGCGATAAACGCGCCTGTAATAAGCGGACCGGACCCGGGTGCGATTCCCGGCGGCTCCACCAACGTCTTCCCCGCGTTATCGGCGGAGGCAGTATGGGGCCGACTAGCATCGACGGACGTGTAAAGAGGATTGCTTTCGCTCGTCCTGGCCCACCGTATCGGGCCTTTATCTAACTGCGAACGATAACTTCGCTGGAGAAGTCCGCCTCGCCGCGTAATGCGGTTCGGTTGATTTCGAACTTAAACTCCTAGGGGTTCAGATCCTTAGGCGGGGCCCGGGGGGCGCCTGGCAACAGAAGCCCCCCACTCTCCCCGCATTGAATTTCCTGCCGCAGCGGCGACTCTTGAGTCTTCCGTCGCTCGCCTCGGGCGGGTAACAGTCGCGCGTTCCCCTTTTCTGAGGCGCCGATGACGGATCAAACTCCCCCTGTCGACGAGATGCATTACGAGCAGCTCGCCCAGGACGCCCTGCGCGGCGTGATCCGTCTCGCGCTGGAGCGGGCGGCCGAGCCGGAAGGCATTCCCGGCGCCCACCACTTCTACATCACCTTCAAGACCCGCGCCGCAGGCGTCAGCGTTCCGCCCGACGTCCTGGCCAAGTATCCGGACGAGATGACGGTGGTGCTGCAGCATCAGTACTGGGATCTCGAGGTCGAGCCGGACCTATTCTCGGTCATGCTGAAATTCGGCGGCGCGCCCAAGGTTCTGACCGTGCCCTACAGCGCCGTGGTCCGCTTTTACGATCCCAGCGTGCAGTTCATGCTGCAGTTCGACGAGCCAGAAATCGTCGAGGCCGAGATCGCGCCCCTGTCGCCGCCCGCGCGCGACCCGGACGCCGCCCCGCCGCCACCCTCGGATGACGATGGGCCGAAGGTCGTCTCGCTGGACCAGTTTCGCAAGAAATAACGGCTTTTGGCCCAGGAAGCGCGCAACCTTCGGCCACGACCAAGCGTTGCCGTGAACGCCTAATCCTAGCGAGGTCGTCTACATGCGCCTGTCTTTCGTCTCTGTCGCCGCCGTTTCCCTGACGCTGGCCGCCTGCAGCCAGCCGGAATCGACGCCGCCCGCTGAAACGCCTGCCGCCCCGGCTGAATCCGCGTCCCCCACGAACGACGCTGCGGCTTCGGACTGGAGCGCGCTCAACGCCCAGGTCGGCAAATATCCGAACGAGACCAAGCTGCTGGCGGACAGCCCGATCACGGCCGACCTCAAGACGCTGCTGGGGTCCAAATTCGACGTGCTCGCGACCAATATGCAGACCCAGTCGCCGCTGGAGAAGGACGGCGCGGTCCTGTTCACCTCGGGCAACAAGCCGCATGAGGGCGGCCTCAACGCGGCCTATCTGCTGATCGACCCGGCGGCCAAGGCGCTGGAAGTCGGCCTGTGGGAAGGCGGCAAGCTGACGACCTACAAGACCCCCGGCTCGAACATCGCCAAGCCGAAGGACGTCCAGACGATGATCTCGAACGCGGCAGGCTGATGCGCCTTCTCTGATCGGAATTGGAGATACAGGGGTCGCGCCCGGCGCGGCCCCTGATTCTGTGCGCCCTATCCTCTGGGAAACACCCGGATCGTGATCCGCTCGCGCTCGCCTTCGCGGCGCTCGACCAGCAGGCGCGCGACCTGGCTGTCGTCGTGGAACAGATAGCCCTTGATGGCGTCCAGCAGGGCCTTGGCTAGGTTGTCCAGGTCCATCCATGGCGGATCGCCGACGTGCTCCATCACGATCTCGACGACGTAGTCGCCCCCCATGAATCCAGAATGGGAGAGACGCGACGCCCACTCCTTGCGCATGAACTCATAGACCAGCGGCTTGTAGTATTTGGCCTGGGTGGTCAGGCCGTCGATGGCGATCTCGACCGCGTCGCCCTGCTCGCGCGCCCTGACCTTTCCGGTTCCGATCCAGCCGTCCACGCGCCGTCCGCCTTTCGTCGATACGCGGCTCGCCTTGCCCCGCCGCGCCTGCGTGCTACACCGCCCGGCATCTTCCCGCCACGCCTGAGAGACGAGTCCCGAGCCCATGAGCAAAGTTCGTATCGAAACCGACACCTTCGGCCCCATCGAGGTCGCCGCCGATCGCTACTGGGGCGCCCAGGCCCAGCGTTCGCTCGGCAACTTCAAGATCGGCTGGGAGAAGCAGCCCCTGCCGGTCGTGCGCGCCCTGGGCGTCGTCAAGCGCGCCGCCGCCGAGACCAACCGCGACCTGGGCAAGCTGGACGCCAAGCTGGCCGACGCCATCATCCAGGCCGCCAATGAAGTGATCGAGGGCAAGCTGAACGATCATTTCCCGCTGGTCGTCTGGCAGACGGGCTCGGGCACCCAGTCGAACATGAACGCCAATGAGGTGATCTCGAACCGCGCCATCGAGATTCTGGGCGGCGAGATGGGCTCCAAGACGCCGGTCCACCCGAACGACCACGTCAACATGAGCCAGTCGTCGAACGACACCTATCCGACGGCCATGCACGTCGCCTGCGCCGAACAGGTGGTCAACGACCTGCTGCCGGCCCTGAAACACCTGCACGCGGCGCTCGACGCCAAGGCCAAGGCTTGGGCCCACATCATCAAGATCGGCCGCACCCACACCCAGGACGCCACGCCCCTGACGCTGGGCCAGGAGTTCGGCGGCTATGCTCACCAGGTCGCCATGGGCATCGAGCGCATCGAGCTGACCCTGCCGCGCCTGATGGAGCTGGCCCAGGGCGGCACCGCCGTCGGCACCGGCCTGAACGCCCCCATCGGCTTCGCCGAGAAGGTGGCCGAGAACATCGGCAAGATCACCGGCCTGCCCTTCACCACGGCGCCGAACAAGTTCGAGGCCCTGGCCGCCCACGACGCTATGGTCTTCACCCACGGCGCGATCAACACGGTCGCCGCCTCCCTGTTCAAGATCGCCAACGACATCCGCTTCCTGGGCTCGGGCCCGCGCGCGGGTCTGGGCGAACTGTCGCTGCCGGAGAACGAGCCCGGCTCGTCCATCATGCCGGGCAAGGTCAACCCGACCCAGAGCGAAGCCCTGACCCAGGTTTGCGTCCAGGTGTTCGGCAACAACGCCGCCCTGTCGTTCGCCGGGTCGCAAGGCCATTTCGAGCTGAACGTCTACAACCCGGTGATGGCCTACAACTTCCTGCAGTCGGTGCGTCTGGTCGCCGATGCGGCCATCAGCTTCACCGACAACTGCGTCGTCGGCATCGAGCCGCGCGAGGACAACATCAAGCACGGTCTGGAAAACAGCCTGATGCTGGTCACGGCGCTCAACGCCAAGCTGGGCTATGACACCTGCGCCAAGATCGCCAAGACGGCGCACAAGAACGGCACCACCCTGCGCCAGGAGGCCGTGGGCGGCGGCTATCTGACCGACGCAGAGTTCGACGAATACGTCCGCCCCGAGAAGATGATCGCGCCGCAATAAGCCGCGCCTGTCGCCGGACATGAAGACGCCGGTCGGAGCTGATCCGACCGGCGTCTTTCAATTCAGGTCCTGTCCCGGATCGTCCGCCCCACGGGCGCCAGCGACAGCTTGGCCAGTTCGACGTTCTTCAACGCGAACGGAATGCCGATCAGGCTGACGAACTGCGGCACGGCGATCAGGATGTGCGCCAGGGCGATGTACCAACCCGCCAGCACCAGCCAGATCACGTTCAGCCCGACGCCCAGGCAGCCGACGCCCAGATCGGCCGGATTCGGATCGCGCCAGACGATCTCGCGTCCGAACGGCCAGAAGGAATAGCCGGCGATCCGCCACGCCGAGAAGGCCCAGGGCAGGCCCACGACCGTCAGCGCCAGCAACAGGCCGCCGAACAGCCAGGCGAGCCCGGAGGCGAAGCCGCCCAGGAAGAACCACAACAGGTTCAGGATCAGTCGGATCAAATCGGTCGCCCTTTCGCTTCAACGCTTCTTCATATGGCGAAGGCTCCGCCGATGGCAGCGGAGCCTTCCGTTGATTCGTCTTGAGGCGGCGAACTAGTGTTTCTCGGTCCAGCGCGCCTTGGCCTCGTCCTTGCTCAGGTTCAGATGGACATGCTCATCCACGCGGGACACCCAGCTGACCGGGATCATATGGTGCTTGAAGCCCGAGCCCAGGTCCAGCTTGGCGAGTTCGATCTGGTCGCCGTTGACATGGTCCACGCGACCGACATGACCGCCGTCCGAGCCGACGACTTCCTGATGTTCCTTGATCATTGAGGCGTTTATCATGATCTACTCCATGGCTGTGGGGACTCGGGGACAACGAACCCGCAAGCCGTGGGTTCACCGTCAGGCCGCCCCGGGGAGTTCACAATGTCGATGATGGTCCATCATGCTCCGCAATCCCGCCCGAGCCGCCTGCCGTGGCCCCTGGAGGAGCTGGGCGCCGATTACCGCATCCGCCACGTCGACATCCTTCGCCGCGACGGCCAGGGGCGCGCCGATGCGATCGGCGCGCGGCCGACGCTGAAGCGGGCCTGGACCCGGGACAGCCCGGAGGGACAGGCGTAATGGGCGAGATCGTCAACCTGAACAAAAGGCGCAAGGCTCGCGACAGGGCCGTCGCCAGACGCACGGCCGAAACCAACCGTGTGACCTTCGGCCTCACCCGCGCCGAACGCGAAGCGGCCAAGGCGGGGCGCGAACGTGTGTCGTCGCTTCTGGACGGTCACAAGCTCGAAGACGACAAGGACGCCTGACGGCCGCCTCAGGACACCTGCATCGAGGCCCGCTCCAACAGGGAGGCCGGGGTATCCCCCGGCGCCAGTTCGGCCACCCCGATGTCCAGTTCGACGACGAAGGGCGACCGGTTCGGCCCCGCGTCAAAGGCGGTGCAGGCGATCACCGCCGCGATCCGCTCGCCCGTCAGGCGCGCCGCCTCGAGCCCTGTCGCAGGCAGGGCCAGGGCGAACGTCTCCGCTGACAAGCGCGCCGCCGTGTCCTCCACCCGCACCAGGCGCGAGACCATGGCGCCGATCTGGGGCATGGCCCGCTCCAGCCAGCCGCCGCTGCGCACGGCGGTCATCACCTCATTGTCCGGCACGCGCAGGACGCAGAGCGACAGAGGCCGGTTTCTCTCGCCGGAAGCCGCCGCGATCCGCGCCAGGTGGGCGGCGAACAGGTCGCCGCTGAACAGGCCGGTCTCGGGGTCCATAAGGCCGCACCCGCGCACGGCGTCCAGAGCCCGCCTCAACGCACGGCGCCTCCGATGGCTGCGGGCCAGGGCCAGCACCCGCCGGGCCGTTTCCTCCTCCGGCGTATCGGAGGCGGCGACGTCCGCGAAGCCTCGTTCGAACAGATCGGGCAGGTCCGTCTGTACGGCCTCGCGCAGATAGAGGGTCAGGGGGATATGGTAGAGACGGGTGTTTCGGCGCATCCCAGCCGCGATCGACAGCGCCGGGGCGTGGTCCCGCCCGCCCCACAGCACCGCCGCGTCGAAGGGGCGCTCGTGAAGATAGTCAAAGGCGGTGTAGGGCGTCGGCGCCGCCACCGCCTCGGCGCCCGCGGCCGCCAGGGCGTTCGACAGGGCCAGGAAACGGCGATCCGCCGCGCCTGCCGTCAGAATCTGCATCGGCGCATCGCCGGCGGCCGGCTCGGGGAGATCGACTCCGTGAGCGGCGAAGGTGGCCCGGCGCAAGACGAACTCCTCCTCGGCCACGGCGGCGCGCGTCATCTGCTCCAGCCGAATCGCCAGCTGCAGGGGATGAGGATCGGTGGAGAACGTCAGGTCGCAGGCCTCCGCCTCGCGCCCCGGCGCCAGGCCCCTGTCCAGGCTCCTGTCCAGGCCCAGGATCGGCAGATAGCGCGGCGCTGCGGCGCGCCGCAATCGCTCCACCCCGCCCTCAGCGACGCTTTCCAGCTCGACCAGGGCCGCATCGACAGACAGGTCGGCCGCCACGGCGAGCGCCCCCTCGACCGAACGCGCCGTGACGGTGCGCCAGCCCAGTCGGTCCAGTTCTTCGCAGAGGGAGTCCAGCCGATCGTCGGCGACGACCAGAAGGCGTGGATCGAATTCCAAACACTGTCTCCTTGACCCGATCGGATCGCCCCCGCGGCCGCCTCGGACGCCGCCATGATACCGTCGCTGACGCGAGGCCCGCAATGGCCAAGGCTGACCGTCCGATGACGACATTGGGACTTCTCAGCTCGACGCAAATGGGGTTATTCCGCCCCTTCCTTGACGATCGAGAGTGCGGATTGACCTCTTCCACGCCGATCACGGCCCAACCCCGGCTCTGGCTGCGGCTGATGACCCGGGCCTTCAGCCGAAGCTGGGGGCGCGACGTCATGCTCTATACGGGCGGCGTGTCCTTCTTCGCCCTGCTGGCCCTCTTCCCGGCCATCGCCATCCTGATCGGCTTCTACAAGGCGGTGCTGAGCATCGGTCAGGTCAGCGCGCAGGCCGCCGCCCTGGCGGACGTCATCCCGTCGGCCGCGCGTACGCTGTTCCTGAACGAGATCGACCGGCTTGCGAACGCCTCGGCGCGCACCGTCTCGGCCCAGAGCGCCGTCGCCCTGGTGATCGGCGCCTATGCGGCGCACCGAGGATTCAAGGCCTTGTTGGCCGGACTGAACCTGATTCATGACGAGACCAACCCGCTCGGCTTCTTCAAGTTCAACATGCTGGCCTTCCTCGTCGCCCTGGCGGCCTTCGTGCTGTTCACCTTCGTCTCGGGCGCCGTGGTGACCTCGCGCCTGATGGAGCACGCCTATGCCGACCAGCCGGGCGGCTGGCTGACCCTGCCCCTGGACGGCGTATGGCCGGCGTTCGGCCTGTGGCTCGGGCTGACCATGCTCTATCGCTACGCCATGGCGCACGCCAAGCGGGTGGCCTGGAAGGCGGCGATCATCGGCGGCCTGGTCGCCACCGTCATGTCCAGCTTCTTCTCCTGGCTCTGCACCATCTATGTCGAGCAGATCGTCCATCTGGGCGCCACCTACGGCTCGGTGGGCGCCGTGGTAGTGCTGCTGATCTGGCTGTCGTGGAACATCAACGCCGTCTTCTACGGCGGGGCCTTCGCCACGGAGCTGGAGATCGAGTGGGAAGCGCGCGCCCTTCCGCCTGAACCGGACGCCCTGCCCGACACCGTCGTCAACCTGTCCGAGCGTCGCCAGTCTCGACAGTGATGCTCAGGACGCCGTCCTCTTCTTCGATCTGAACCACGCGGCCGCCCAGTTCCCGCATCAGGAAGGGCACGTCGATCCGCGCCATGGAATCCGTGGCCAGCAGGGTCAGCCGGGCGCCCGCCGCCTGTCCCTCCAGCGCCCTGCGCAGACGCAGGCTCGGCACGGGACATCTGTGGCCGCGCGCATCGACCGTCATCGCGCCCGCGCTCATTTCGGCAAGGCGTTCAACAGCAGGTCCAGGGCGGTGCGGACGCTTTCCAGCCGGATCGCCTCGCGCCCGATGTCGCCGAATCGCTTCTCCACATGCGCCGTGCGGCCGTCCGGGCCGTGGGCGGCGAAATGCACCAGACCCACCGGCTTCTGCGGCGAGCCGCCGCCCGGTCCGGCGACGCCCGTCACCGACACGCTGATCGACGCTCGCGAACGCCCCGCCGCCCCTTCCGCCATCGCGCGCGCCGTCGGCTCGGACACGGCGCCGAAGCGCTCCAGCACGTCCTGCGGCACGCCCAGCATCTCGACCTTGGCTTCATTGCTGTAGGTGACGAAGCCGCGATCCAGCGCCGCCGACGATCCCGCGATCGCCGTCAGCGCTCCCGCCACGAGACCGCCCGTGCAGCTTTCCGCCGTGGCGATCATCACGCCGGCCTTCGTCGCCCGACGGATCACCGTCTCAGCGGTCGCCTCGATATCCTGCGGCAACATGGGAATTCGCTCCGTGCTCGAGTCGTCATAGCCTCGCCGGACGGAATCAGCCGCCCGACGCCGAAAGCCGCGAATGACCGAACAGACTCTGACGCCGGCGCATCGCAGGGTCGATGCGATAACACCTGCGGCCTTCGCCGTCGCCGTCTTCACGTCGGCCGGCCTGGTGTTCGTCGTTCAGCCGATGACGGCCAAGCTGGTCCTGCCTCTGCTGGGCGGGTCGCCGTCCGTGTGGAACACCGCCATGGTCTTCTTCCAGGCGGCCCTTCTGGCAGGCTACCTCTACGCCCACCTGCTCCAGCGCATTCCATCGGTTCGAGCGCAGGCGGCGGTTCATCTCGCCCTGTTCGCGGCTGCGGCGCTTTTCCTCCCGCTCAGCATCACCCAGGCGCTCGGCGAGCCGGACCCGTCCGCCCCCGTCGGCTGGCTGCTCGGCGCGCTGGCGCTGTCGGTGGGCGCCCCCTTCGCGGTCCTGTCGGCCACGGCGCCCCTGCTGCAGGCCTGGTACGCGCGGATTCGCGCGGGGCGGCCCGACGGCGCCAACCCCTATGTCCTCTACGCCGCCTCCAACCTGGGCAGTTTCCTGGCCCTTCTGGCCTATCCGGCCCTGATCGAGCCGCTCGCCTCCCTGTCCGTGCAGAGATGGGGCTGGACGCTCGGCTACGGCGTCTTCGCCGTCATTCTGATGGGCCTGATGACGCTGACGCCGCGCGCCGGCGGCGGCGTGCGGGCCCGTCCGGTCGAGGAGCGCAGCCCGCCCATCCCCTGGCGGCGCAAGGGGGTGCTGGTGCTTCTGGCCGCCGCGCCGTCCAGCCTGATGCTGGGCGTCACCGCCCACCTTTCGACCGACGTAGCCTCCGCGCCCTTCCTCTGGGTGGCGCCGCTGGCCCTCTATCTGCTGACGTTCGTGATCGCCTTCCAGACCCGGCCCTGGATTCCCCTGCCGGTCACCCTGGTGGCCCAGGCGGCCTTCACCGTCATGATCGCCGCCCTGGTCGGCATGACGACCAGCCAATGGCTTACGCTGCTGGGCCTGCATCTGCTGGGCTTCTTCTTCACGACCCTGATGTGCCACCAGCAGATGGCCGCGCGCCGTCCCGCCCCGGATCGCCTGACCGAATTCTATCTGCTGATGTCGATCGGGGGCGTTCTGGGCGGAGCCTTCACCGCCCTGATCGCGCCGGTCGTCTTCGAGACGGTGCTGGAGTATCCGCTGGTGATGGTGCTGGTCTGCCTGGCCCGGCCCTGGCTGGGCGACCGTCCGACCCGGCGCGAAATCAGCTTGATGTCAGCCGGGCTGATGATCGCCGCCTTCGTGCCCCTGCTCTTCGAGATGCTGCGCTATGATCCGCCGTTGAGGGCTGCCTTCAGCGACTTCGGGCTGACGGAGACGGCTCAGATCATCCTGGGCATCGCCGCGCTTTGCGCCTTCCTGATCCGGGACCGGGCGTTGATGTTCACGGCCGTCGTCGCCGCAATGACCCTCTCGGCTCACTACATCGGGCGCGGCTATGACTGGAGTCTGACCGAACGCAGCTTCTTCGGCGTCATGCGCGTGGCCGCCACGCCCGATCCCCGGATGGGCGGCGACATTCATGTGCTGATGCACGGCACGACCCTGCACGGGGCCCAGGCGCGCCACCCCGACTTCGCCTGCGCCCCGACCATGTACTATGCGCAGACCACGCCTCTGGGTCAGGCGGCGGAGCTGATCCAGGCGCGCGGTCCCGGCGTCGTGATCGGCGTCGTGGGCCAGGGGTCGGGCGCCATGGCGGCCTATAAGCGCGCCTCGGACCAGATGAGCTTCTTCGAAATCGACCCTATGGTCGACCGGCTGTCGCGCGATCCCAAGTGGTTCACCTTCATCTCGGACTGCGCCGACGGCCCCGTGCGCACCGTCCTGGGCGACGCGCGGCTCACCCTGAACAAGGAGACGCCGGGCTCCTACGACCTGCTGGTCATCGACGCCTTCTCCTCCGACGCCGTGCCGACCCATCTGCTGACCCGTGAGGCGATCGAGGGCTATCTCAAGCTGCTCAAGCCTACCGGCGTGGTGGTGCTGCACCTGTCCAACCGCAACCTGGACATCACCCTACCCGCCGTCGCCGCCGCGCGCGAACTGGGCGCCGCCGAGTTGCATCAGGTCTATGCCGAACATCCCCAAGCCGCCCTGATGGCCGAGGCCTCGACCGAAGCCCTGGCCATCTCCCCGACCGAGGAAGGCTTGGCCGATTTCAAGGCCGACGGCCGCTGGCGCAAGCTGGCCCCGACCGAGGTGCGGCCCTGGACTGACGACTACGTCAACCTGTTCGGCGCCCTGATGCGCAGCATGAAGGCGCGGCCCCGCTAGGCCGCGCCCGCCACCCGCGCCAGGTCGGCGGTGATGCGCTCGGCGACTTTCAGGCGGTCGTCGGGCGTAGGCCAGTCGCCCTTCACCACGATCTTCTGATCCGGCCGGATCTTCCAGAAGGCGTGATTCTTCTGGATCAGGCCGACCAGGCCCATCGGATTGGGGAAGGTGTTGTTGCGCAGGGTCAGCACCGCGCCCTTGGGCCCGATGTCGATCTTCTCGATCATGGCCGTGCGGCAGTTGGCCTTGATGCCGACGATGCGCAGAAGCTGCTGCGCCTCGTCCGGCAGGGGGCCGAAGCGGTCGATCAGCTCGGCCGCCATGGCTTCACGATCCTCCATCTTCTCGGCGTCCGACAGCCGGCGGTACAGGCTCAGGCGGACATTCAGGTCCGGCACGTAATCCTCTGGAATCAATACGGCCGCGCCGACGTTGATCGAGGGCGACCAGCCGCGATCCGGCGCCGCCTCGCCCTGTTCGCGCAGTTCGGCGACGGCGTCCTCCAGCATCTGCTGATACAGTTCGACCCCGACCTCGCGGATGTGGCCCGACTGTTCGTCGCCCAGCAGATTGCCGCCGCCGCGCTGGTCCAGATCGTGGCTAGCCAGTTGGAAACCGGCGCCCAGATTGTCCAGCGACTGCAGCACCTGCAGACGCCGCTCGGCCGACAGGCTCAACGGCCTGGCTGGATCGGTCGTCAGATAGGCGAAGGCCCGCGCCTTGGACCGGCCGATGCGGCCCCTGATCTGGTGAAGTTGGGCCAGGCCGAACATGTCGGCGCGATGCACGACCAGGGTGTTGGCCGTCGGAATGTCGATGCCGCTCTCGACGATGGTGGTCGAGACAAGCACGTCATATTCGCCGTCGTAGAAGGCGCTCATGACCGCTTCCAGCCGGGTCGGGCTCATCTGGCCGTGGCCGACGACGAACTTCACCTCCGGGACCTGTTCGCGCAGGAACCGCTCGATGTCCGGCAGGTCCTTCAGGCGCGGCGCGACATAATAGGCCTGACCGCCGCGATATTTCTCGCGCAGCAATGCCTCGCGCACCAGCACCGGGTCCCACGGCGTGACATAGGTCCGCACCGCCAGACGATCGACCGGCGGGGTGGCGATGATCGACATCTCGCGGATGCCCGACAGCGCCATCTGCAGGGTGCGCGGGATCGGCGTGGCCGTCAGGGTCAGCAGGTGAACATCGGCCCGCAGGGACTTCAGCTTCTCCTTGTGCTTGACGCCGAAATGTTGCTCCTCGTCGACAATAACCAGCCCCAAGTCCTTGAATCCGACCTGATCGGCCAGAACGGCGTGGGTTCCGACGACGATCTCGAAGCCGCCGTCCTTCAGACCCGCGCGGGTCTCATTGGCGTCCTTGGCCGTCACCATGCGCGACAGGTGGCGCACCTTGATCGGCCAGCCGGCGAAGCGCTCGGAGAAGGTCTTGAAGTGCTGGCGCGCCAGCAGGGTCGTCGGGCAGACGACAGCCACCTGCTGGCCGCTCATGGCCACGACGAAGGCGGCGCGCAGGGCGACCTCCGTCTTGCCGAAGCCGACGTCGCCGCAGATCAGGCGATCCATCGGCGTGCCCTTGCCCAGGTCCTCCAGCACGTCGCCGATGGCGTTCAACTGATCGTCCGTCTCCTCATAGGGGAAGCGGGCGCAGAACTCGTCGAACAGGCCCGCGGGCGGCGTGATGGCGTCGGATACGCGCAGCGCCCGCTTGGCGGCCAGGGCGATCAGCCCCTCGGCCATGGCACGCAGACGCTCCTTGGCCTTGGCCTTGCGCGCCTGCCAGCCCGCACCGCCCAGACGGTCCAGCTGAACCCCTTCGGCGTCCGTGCCGTAGCGGGTAAGAAGATCAATGTTTTCAACCGGCAGGTAGAGCTTGCTCTCACCGGCGTAGAGGAGTTCGAGACAGTCGTGCGGCGCCTCCTGAATCTCCAGGGTGCGCAGGCCTTCATAGCGGCCGATGCCGTGATCCAGGTGGACGACCAGATCGCCCGCCGTCAGGGCCGAGGCCTCCGCCAGGAAGTTGGACGCCCGCCGCTTGCGCCTGGGCCGCGCCAGGCGGTCCCCCAGGATGTCGGTCTCGGAGATGACGGCCAGGTCGTCGGTGGCGAAGCCGTGTTCGACCGGCAGCACCGCGCGCAGATAGACGCCCTCCGGCGCGCCCTGCACATCGTCCCAGTCGCGCACCGCCACGACGTGCGTCAGGCCATGATCGCCCAGCATGGCGGCCAGACGTTCCGCCGAGCCCTCGGACCAGGAGGCGAACAGGACGCGCTTGCCCTGCCCCTTCAGCGCCTCGGCGTGCTGGGCCACGGCGGCGAACAGGTTGACGCTGTCCTGCGACCGCTCGGCGGCGAAGCTGCGGCCCAGCCGGCCGCCCGCATCCTCGCCCGATCCCGCCGACAGCGGCGACAGCCGGCGCACGGCGCGTCCCGCCAGCGCGCCGTTCCAGTCGCCTTCGTCCAGATAGAGCCGCTCGGGCGCCAGGGCGCGATAGGCCGCCCCGCCCTTGCCGCGCGCCGCCTCCTTGCGCGCCTCATAGGCGTCGACGGTCAGGTTCCATCGCTCTCCGCGCGCCTGCTCCGCCTGACTGTCGAGGAAGACCGGCGCGGCGTCGGGCAGATAGTCGAACAGCGTATCGAGACGGTCGTAGAACAGCGGCAGCCAGTGCTCGACGCCCTGACGGCGCGCGCCCTCGCTGACGGCGGCGTACATCGGCTCATCGCCCGGCGCGCCGAACAGGTTCAGATACCCGCTGCGGAAGCGCGAGATCGAATCTGCATCCATCAGCACTTCGGACACGGGCGATAGAGAGACAGCCTTCAACTGGCGCGTCGAGCGCTGGGTCTCGGGGTCGAAGGCGCGGATCGATTCCAGCTCGGCCCCGAACATGTCGAGGCGCACCGGCTCCTCGAATCCCGGCGGGAAGACATCGATCACCCCGCCGCGAATGGCGTATTCGCCGCGCTCCGACACGGTGGAAGCGCGCACATAGCCATTGGCCGCGACGTAGCGTTCCAGAGCCGCCGTATCGAGATCGGCGCCGACCCTGGCGGCGAACCCGGCCCCGGTTACGGCGCTGCGCGGCGGCGTGCGCTGGGCGGCGGCCGCGACGGTGGCGACCACCAGCAGGGGCGTCCTGTCCGCCGGATCGCGCGTCGCCAGCCGCGTCAGGGTCGCCATGCGCTGGGCCGCGACCGAGGCCGTCGGGCTCAGTCGGTCATAGGGCAGGCAATCCCACGAGGGATATTCAAGAACTTCAACATCCTTGGCGAAGAAGCGGAACGCCTGGATGAAATTTCCGGAGCGCTGATAGTCGCGCGCCACGAACAGGGCGAGACCGCCCTGCGCCTTGAGGCGATCGGCGACGATCAGGGCGTCCAGCCCCTCCGGCGCGCCGCCCAGTTCCATGTCAGTCCGCGCCAGCGCTCCGTCCATCAGCCGATGCCCTTGGCCACTTCGGCGGCGACGTGCGCGCGCATGAAGGCGCGGATGCGGGCCAGCATGGGTCCTTCGAACTCGGGCGGGGTCGGTTCGCGTTCGATGATCCAGGCGTAGAGGTATTGGTCCTCTTCATCCAGCAACCGCTCGAACTCGGTCAGTTCATCATCGTTCAGGGTCGGCGCGACCTGATCGGCGAACGGGCCCAGCACCATGTCCGCCTCGCGGAATCCCCGGCGCCAGGCGCGAAAGACGATGCGGCCCAGGCGCGTCTTGCGGTCGTCAGGGTTCTGGGCGTCCTCGTGACGTGCGTCGATATCGGCCACGCTGTTTCCTTGCCTGTCCGTTCACTTCGGTAAGAGGCGGATCAGATAGCGTTCCAGACGCCGCTTCGCCAGCTATGCTGTCCAATGATGAGGCCCGAGATTCTCTTTCCGCTGTTCGCGGACGTCACCACGCTGAAAGGCGTGGGCCCCCGCAGCGCGCCCCTGGTGCAGAAGGTGGCGGGCCCGTTGGTGCGCGACGTGCTGTTCCTGTCGCCCAGCGGCGTGATCCAGCGTCGCCGCACGACGGCGATGGAGGCGGTCGACGGCGAGATCGGCGTCTTCGAGGTGACGATCGACCGCCTGATCCCGCCGCACAAGCCGGGCGCGCCGATCAAGGTGCGGGCCATCGACGAGACCGGCTTCATCCATCTGATCTGGTTCGCCGGATCGCCCCGCCATATCGAGAGCCTGGCGCCGCGCGGGTCGCGGCGGCTGGTGACGGGCAAGGTCGAGCGCTTCAACAGCGAAGTGCAGATCGCCCACCCCGACTACATCCTGCCGGTCGAAAAGGCGGATGAGATTCCACTATCCGAACCCGTCTATCCGGCGACGCAGGGCCTGACCTCGCGCCAGATCCGCAAGCTGGCGCAGTGGGCTCTGGCCCTCGCGCCCGAGTTGCCGGAATGGCAGGAGCCGAACTGGCTGGCGGCGCGGCGCTGGGTCGGCTGGCGCGCGGCGCTGGAGACCCTGCACGCCCCGGCGAACGAGGCGGATCTGACGCCGGACGCCCCGGCGCGCCAACGGCTGGCCTATGACGAACTGTTCGCCCACCAACTGGCCCTCGCCCGCCGCCGCCGCGCCCGCCACGTCACGCCCGCCGCCCACATCGCGCCCGGCGAGGCGTCCGCCCGCCTGCTGGCCGCCCTGCCCTTCGCCCTGACCGGGGCGCAGCAACAGGCCGTGGCCGAAATCCGCGCCGATCTGAACGCCGGCGAGCAGATGGGACGGCTGCTGCAAGGCGACGTGGGCTCCGGCAAGACGGCGGTCGCGGCCCTGGCCCTGGCTGATGCGGCCTCCAGCGGCTTCCAGGCCGCCCTGATGGCGCCGACCGAGATTCTGGCGCGCCAGCACCATGACAAGCTGTCGCCCCTGCTGGATCAGGCGGGCGTGTCCAGCCTGCTGCTGACCGGGCGCGACACAGCGGCCGAACGGCGCGTCAAGCTGGCCGCGCTCGCCTCCGGCGAGGCTCAGGTCGCCATCGGCACTCACGCCCTGTTCCAGGACGCGGTGCAGTTCCACCGGCTCTCCCTGGCCGTCATCGACGAGCAGCACCGCTTCGGGGTGCGCGAACGCCAGCGGCTGCAGGCCAAGGGCGATCCCGCTCTGGGCGGCGTCCACCTGCTGACCATGTCGGCGACGCCCATCCCCCGGACGCTGGAACTGACCCAGTACGGCGAACTGGAAGTCAGCCGCCTGATGGAGAAGCCGCCGGGCCGCACTCCCGTCACCACGGCCGTCCTGCCGCTGGCGCGCATCGGCGAGGTGGCCAAACGGCTGAAGGCAGCCGTCGAGGCGGGCGCCCAGGCCTATTGGATCTGCCCCCTGGTGGCCGAGTCGGAAGCCATCGACCTGGCCGCCGCCGAGGATCGGGCCGAAGACCTGCGCAAGCTGCTGGGGACCGAGGTCGGCCTGGCCCACGGCCAGATGCCGGGCGCCGAGCGCGAGGCGGTCATGGCGGCGTTCGCGGACGGCCGCCTGCCCGTTCTGGTCGCCACGACCGTGGTCGAGGTCGGCGTCGACGTGCCCAACGCCTCCATCATGGTGATCGAGCACGCCGACCGCTTCGGCCTGGCCCAGCTTCACCAACTGCGCGGGCGGGTGGGACGCGGCGCCAAGGCCAGTTCCTGCATCCTGCTGTACGGCGGCGAGGACGGCGCCCTGGGCGAGACGGCGAAGGAGCGGCTGGAGACCCTGCGCCGCACCGAGGACGGCTTCGCCATCGCCGAGGAGGACTTCCGCCTGCGCGGCGGCGGCGACCCGCTGGGCCTGAAGCAGAGCGGCTTCCCGGCCTATCGCTTCGCCGATCCGATCCGGCACCGCTCGCTGCTGCTGGCAGCGGCGGACGACGCCCGCCTGCTGTTGGGCCGCGATCCCGACCTGGTCAGCGCGCGCGGCCAGGCCGTGCGCCTGCTGGAAGCCCTGTTCGACTGGAAAAACGAACGCCCCTCAGCGGACTGAGGGGCGTCGTGAAACCTAGCGAAGTCCTGAGGCGCTCAACCCGCGTTGCGGGCGATGCGTTCGACTTCCTTGCGGACCTGAGCCTCGACGATGGCGGGCAGATTGGCGTCCAGCCAGTCCTTCAGCATCGGACGCAGCATTTCGCGAACCATGGCCTCGACCGTGGTGCCGCTCATGAAGCTCATGTCGGCCGGGGCGGCCGGGGCAGGCTCAGGCTTCTGGAAGCTGGCGGCCAGACCGGCGAAGGCCGAGGCGGCGCTGGCGGCGGCGGTTTCGCCGACCAGGGCCTCCGGCTCGGGCGCGGAAGCGGCGGCCTGGGGCTGAGGGGCGGCGGGCTCTGTCGGGAAGGGCGCGGCCTCGGCCACCTCGATGTCGCCTATGGCCTCGGCCACCGGCGCCTCATAGGGCTCGGTCAGCTCCAGCACCTCCTCCTCGACCTGAAGGGCTTCAGCGGCGACGGGCGCCGGCTCGGGCTGGGGCTCCGGTTGGAGTTCAGGCTGGGGCTCGGGCGCCGCCTGCGGCTCAGGCGCGACTTCAGCCGGAGCGTCGTCTTCAGAAATGATCCGGCGAATCGACGCTAGAATTTCTTCCATCGTCGGTTCCTGGGCGGCTTGTTCGGTCATGTCTGAACCTCAACCTGGGTCGCTCGAACGGGGACGATCGCCAACCGATGAGACAAGGCAGGCGACGTGGGGAGCCGGTCGTCAGACTCGCCTCCCCCTTGAAGACTGTCGTCGCATCAACGCCCGTCGGAATCAACGGACGTTTTGTCGTTCGCCTTCACCCCTGGGGAGCGGTGCGGACGACCTCACCCTTCAACTGACGGTCGACCGGGGCGTCCTCGACGTCCGCAGCCGGCGTCGTCGCCGGGGCGGCGATGCGGTCTATGGCTTCGATCACCCCGTCCCAAGGCAGGGCGCCGCGATTGCGCACGGCGCGATAATTGTCCGTCGGATCATAGGCGTCGATCGTCGGGTCCAGATTGGGGCCGCCCAGCCGGCCCATGGCCGCCAGAAGCTGGGCCTGGGCCACATATTCGTTGCGCCGGGCGCTGGTCAGGGCCACTTCCGCAGTTCGCAGCTCCAGTTCCTGGTTCAGCACGTCCAGGGTGGTGCGCAGACCCACCTGGGCTTCCTGACGCACGCCCTCGGCCGCCACCGAGGCGGCGCGCACGGCCTGTTCGCCCGCCAGGACGCTGGAGCGCGCCGAAGCGCTCTGGGCGTAGGCGGAGCTGACCGACTGCAGCACCCCGCGACGCTCGCCCTCGACATTGATCTGGGCGGCGTTAGCGCGTTCCAGCGCCTGGGCCACGCGCGAGCGGTTCAAACCGCCGGTGAACAGCGGCACGGAGACGGTGGCCCCCGCCGTGAAGCTGGTGCGGTCGCCCAGGTCGAAGCCGGACAGATCATTGGCCGTTCCGCCGTAGGAGGCGTTCAATCGCGCCGAAGGCAGGTATTCCGCCCGCGCCGCCGCCACATTGGCCTCCGCCGCGCGCTGGGCGTACAGGGCCGCGAGCACGCCGGGGTTCTCGGCCAGGCCGATGTCCATGGCGCTGTCGAAATCTCTCGGCAGGCCCGGCAGGGCGGGCAGGGTCTGCAGGTTGGACGGCGCCTGCCCGACCACGGCGGCATAGGCCGCGCGCGACACCGAAAGCTGCGCCTGGGCGCCGGCCAGGTCGGATTCCGATTGCGCCAGGCGCGCCTCGGACTGGGCCACGTCGGTGCGGGTGATCTCGCCGACTTCGAAGCGGGCGTTCGATTCGTCCAGCTGGCGACGCAGGACCGCCAGGTTTTCCTGACGGATGCGCAGGATCTCCAGGTCGCGGGTGACGTCGGCATAGGCCTGGATCACGGACGCCATGACCTGCTGCTCGACCTCGCGCAGGTTCTCGCGGCCGGCCAGGACATTGGCCTCGGCCGCCGAAACGCCATGCGAGACGCGCCCGGCGGTCCAGATGTTCTGGCTCAGGCTCACGCTGGCGCTGGCGCCGTCGCTTTCGACCGAGCCGCCGGTGGTCGAGCTGGTCGCCGGCAGATAGCCGGTGGCGTCGGGAACGCCGTCGCCGTTGGTGTCTATGGGGAAGCTCCGGCCGGGCGTGGTCGTCGTCACACGATCCGTGCGCGTGCGGCTGTAGTCGACGCCCGCCGAGGCGTTGATCGTCGGGCGCAGGCCGGCGCGGGCCTGAACGATGCTCTCATCCAGGGCCCGCTGATTCGCCCGTTGGGCCAGCAAGGTCGGATTGGTGCGGTAGGCCAGGCCGATGGCTTCCTGCAATGACTCGGCGAGGACCGGCGTCGCCCCCATCGTCAATGCGACCAGTGCGACCGAAGCGAGCGCGCGCGAGCGTTTCAACATGAACCTGTCCCTGCCTGACGCCCCGTTCGGCGCGCCTGTAGTGCTTTCTAGCGGCGTAGTTGGGGGCTAGCCTCGCCCGACGCCAGTTAAGTTTTTTTCACGCAAGACGACGCCCCTTCCGTCGTCGCGAACCGCCCTAGAGCGCGAACGCCGGCGCGGGGACCATTTCCGCCAGCAGATCGGGGGCGGCGTCGAACAACTCGCGACGCGAAACCCCTTCGCGCCCGCGTACATAGAGCACGGCCGCGCCGCTGGCCCCCTCGCGCTCGACCACGGCCAGGCGCCCGCCGGGACGCAGCGCCGCGATCCAGGCGTCGGGGCGCCCGATCACGGCGCCTTCGCTGACGATCAGGTCATAGCCCTCGCCCTGCGGCTGATGCAGCGGCGCGACCACGGTTTCGACTCCGGCTTGGCTCAGCGCGGGGCCGACGACATCGAAAACCGCCGCGTCCGACTCCTGGGCCGTCACCGTCAGCCCCATGTGGGCGAGCACGGCGGCGGCATAGGGGCCCGCGATCGCCAGGGCCTTCTCGCCGGCGCGCGCGTCGAGGCCCTGCAACAGCTTGGCCACGTCGCGCGGCAGCATCAGACGACGGTCGCCCGTGATTTCCGGCTCGACGTCGGCATAGGCCGAGAAGGCGCGATCGGGCGCGCAGAATCGCTCGCGCTCCACGGCGCCGATGGCGGCGTGAAGCTGACGGTCGGTGACGTCGTTCACGCGGACCTGCGAGTCCAGCATCACCTTGCGGGCGGCGGCGAAATCCATAATCCGAAGTCCTTCAGGTCGGCTCAGGCCAAGAAATGTGTCGCGCTTATAGGTCCGTGCGTTGCAGCGGACAATCCGATCTGATAGCTGACGGCCCTCGCGATGGCGGGGCCCTGAATTGCAGGGTCGCGGCCTGATGGCGGAGTGGTGACGCAGAGGACTGCAAATCCTTGCACCCGGGTTCGATTCCCGGTCAGGCCTCCATCGCGACGAACCATCGAGAAAGCCGCCCTTCGGGGCGGCTTTCTTGCTTTCAGCCCTGCGCCAGTTGGGCCGTCGTCACGTGATGCAGCGCCACGGCGCTGGTCGCCGCCACGTTCAGCGAATCGAATCCTCCCGCCATGCGGACGCCGACGGGGCGGCATCGCGCGATGATGTCCTCCGGCAGGCCCGGCCCCTCGCTGCCCAGCAGAATCGCCGTGCGGCGCGCCGGTTTCAGCTCCGCCAGCGCCTGGTCCGCGGCGGGCGTCAGGGCCAGCACCTCGAACCCCCGGCCCGCCAGCAGTTCGATCATGGCCCCGGCGTCCAATCCCGCCGCCATCGGCGTGCGCAGGACGGCGCCTACAGAGACCCGGATCGCCTTTCGGTAGAAGGGGTCGCAGCAGGTCCGGTCCAGGAGCACCGCCCCTGCCCCGAAGGCGGCGGCGTTGCGGAACAGGCCGCCCATGTTGTCGTGATTGCCGATGCCGCAGGCCGCGACCACCACGGCCCGTTCCGGCAGGCGGTCCAGCAGGACGTCCGGCTCGACCGCATCCGGCTTGCGCCCGAGGGCGAGAATGCCCCGGTGGAGATCAAAGCCCGCCACGGCGTTCAGCACGGCCTGAGGCGCGACATGGATCGGCACGTCGGCCGGCAGGCGGTCCAGCACCCCTTTCAACCCGTCCAACCTCTTTTCCGCGATCAGGACGGACACCGGCGCGCAGCGCGAGGCCTCGGACGCCAGAACGCGCAGCACCACCTCCCCTTCGGCCACGAACAGACCCTGACGCCCTGTCAGATCGCGCTCCTTCATGTCGCGAAAGGCGGCGATGCGGGGGTCGTCGGGATCAAGGACGGGGATCGGACTCATGACGCTCCTTGTAGCGCAGGCCCATGCGAAAAATTTGGCGATTTCTGTCTTTTACCCGTTGCATGAATCGAAAAGGCGCTGCTATACGCCGGCCTCCCCCGAGGGGATGTTCCGCGGTAGCTCAGTGGTAGAGCAGCCGACTGTTAATCGGCTGGTCGTAGGTTCGAATCCTACCCGCGGAGCCACTCGGGGGGATATGCTTCCCTGAATATCATGACTTTAGGCCTCGCGGCGTCTTCGCCCCGTCGAGACCTCTCGCGCGCTGGCGCGATCGAGCCTCGCCGCGTCGATTCCCGGCAAGGCTGTGCGGCGAATCCAGCATAGGTTATTGCAAGGACTGCAAGCGCCCCTAAGGCGGGGCGCCCCATGCTCGCCCAAGGTCACAGATGATGAAATCGTCACGCCGCCCGTCCGCGGGCTCGAAGATGGAAGCCTGGGCGACGTTGGGGCTGGCCCTGGTGCTCGCCTTCTTTCTCGGCACGGGCCTCGTCGCCTGGCGCAACGTGGAAGTGCTGCGAAACAACAATCAGCAGATCGTCCACACCCATCAGGTGATCGTGGCGGTCGAAGACGTCCTGTCCGCCGCCCAGGATTCGGAGACGGGTCAGCGCGGCTATCTGCTCACCGGCGACGTCCAGTATCTGCAGCCCTATGAGGCGGCGACGAAGGACCTGAACCGCCGATTGGCCGACCTCGACGCGCTGACACGAAACAACCCCTCCCAGCAGGCCCATCTGAACCAGTTGCGGCGTCATCTCGACGCCAAGATGGCCGAGTTGGAGACCACCCTTCAGGCGCGCCGCGCCGAAGGCATGCAGGCCGCCCTGGCGCGCATGAGCACGAACCAGGGCAAGCAGGAAATGGACGGGCTGCGCACGCAGATCGCCCTCATGCGGCAGGAAGAGCAGAACATACGCCAACAGCGCCTGGCCGAGATGGACGCCGCCTATCGGACGGCGCTGCTCAGCGGAGTGCTTTCGGGCCTGCTCGGAGCCGCCCTGACCGTCGTGGTCTTCACCCTGATCCGCCGCAGCGCGCGCGCCCGCGCCCGACAGGAATGGCTGCATGAGGGGCAGGTCGGCCTGTCCACCGCCATGATGGGCGATCAGTCGCTGGAACAGTTGGCGGACAGCATACTGGCCTATCTGGCGCGATATGCCGGGGTTCAGGCGGCGGCCGCCTTCAAGGGCGACGGGGGAGTGTATCGGCGCATCGCCACGCTCGGCGTTCCGTCGGACGCCCCTCTGCCGGAGCGCTTCGTCGCCCGCGAGGGCCTGCTGGGCCAGGTGGCCGCCGAGGGGACCGCGCTGAGCCTGTCCGACGTGCCCGAGGGCTATCTGACGATCGGCTCCGCCCTAGGCCGCGACAAGCCCAGGCATCTGGTGATCGCCCCGGCGCGAGCGGACGGCGCCGTCAATGCGGTTCTGGAGCTCGGCTTCCTTCATGCGCCGGACGAACGGCTGATGGCCCTGCTGCAGGAGGCGGGTCCGGCCATCGGCACCGCGCTTCGCTCCGCCCGCTATCGCGCCCAACTACAGAGCATGCTGGAGGAAACCCAGCGCCAGGCCGAGGAACTACAAGTCCAGAGCGAAGAGCTTCGCGTCTCCAACGAGGAGCTGGAGGAACAGGGCCGGGCGCTGAAGGAATCCCAGATGCGGCTGGAGCAGCAGCAGGCAGAGCTTGAGCAGACCAACAGCCAGTTGGAAGACCAGGCGCGGATGCTGGAGACCCAGCGCGACGACCTGGAGCGCGGCGCCGCCGCCCTGACCCTCAAGGCGCGCGAACTGGAGCAGGCCAGCCAGTACAAGTCCGACTTCCTGGCCAACATGTCCCATGAGCTGAGGACGCCGCTCAACTCCCTGCTGATCCTGTCCAAGCTGCTGGCGGACAATCCCGAGGGGGCCCTGTCGGAGGAACAGGTCAACTACGCCCGCACCATCCAGTCGTCCGGCAACGACCTGCTGGCCCTGATCAACGACATCCTCGACCTGTCCAAGATCGAGGCCGGCCACATCCAGGCGCGCCCCGAGGCGGTGTCGATGCAACGACTGGCCGAAGACCTGCGCCAGCTCTTCCAGCCGGTCGCCGACGATCGCGGCCTGGCGTTCGAGATCGAGATGAACGCCGGCGCCGACCTGATGGAGACGGATCGTCAGCGGCTGGAGCAGATTCTCAAGAACCTGCTGTCCAACGCCTTCAAGTTCACGGACAGCGGCCTGGTGAAGCTGACCGTGTCCGCCGCGCCGGGCGAAGAGATCGCCTTCGCCGTGTCGGACACGGGCATCGGCATTTCGCCGGAGCAGCAGAAGGGCGTCTTCGAGGCCTTCCAGCAGGCCGACGGCACCATCAGCCGCAAATACGGCGGAACGGGCCTGGGCCTGTCGATCTCGCGCGAGCTGGCGCGCCTGCTCGGCGGCCGGATCACCCTGGAAAGCCGTCTGGGCGAGGGCAGCGTCTTCACCCTGACCCTGCCGCGCGTCTATGACGCCGCGCGCGTGGCTCCGCGCGAGACGCCGGTCGCCGTCCCCTCTCCGAGCCTGACCTCGGCCCCCGCCCCCGCCCTGCCCCGCGCCGCCGCCGATCCCCAGCCCCTGTCCGCAAGCGTCGAGGACGACCGCGACCACCTGGCCGGGACGCGCCGCCTGCTTCTGGTGGTGGAGGACGACAATCGCTTCGCGACCATCGTGCGCGACCTGTCCCGCGAACTGGGCTTCCAGTGCATCGTCGCGGGCACGGCGCAAGAGGCCATGAAGCTGGCCAAGCGCCATCGCCCCAGCGCGGTCGTCCTGGACGTCGGCCTGCCCGATCAGTCAGGTCTGACGGTGCTCGACGCGCTGAAGCGGGACGACGACACCCGTCACATCCCGATCCACGTCGTCTCGGGCGAGGATCACAGCCAGACCGCCCTGTCGCTGGGGGCCATCGGCTATCTGGTCAAGCCGGTGAAGCGCGAAGACCTCGCCGAGGTTCTGCGCACCCTGGAGGACAAGCTGACCCGCACCGTGCGCCGCGTCCTCATCGTCGAGGACGACCTGGTCCAGCGCGACGCGGTCAGCCGCCTGCTGGCCTCCGGCGACGTCGAGACCGTGGGCGTGGGCACCGCCGCCGAATGCCTGGAGCAGCTCAGAAGCCAGACCTTCGACTGCATGGTGCTGGACCTGACCTTGCCGGACGCTTCGGGCTTCTCCCTGCTGGAGACCATAAGCCGCGAAGGCGGACACGGCTTCCCGCCGGTCATCGTCTATACCGGCCGCGACCTGTCGCCCGACCATGAGCAACAGCTGCGCCGCTATTCCAGCTCCATCATAATCAAGGGCGCCAAGTCGCCCGAGCGGCTGCTGGACGAGGTCTCCCTCTTCCTGCATCAGGTGGTGTCGGAGTTGCCGCCCGAACAGCAGAAGATGATCCGCAAGGCCCGCAACCGCGACGCCGTGCTGGAGGGACGCCGAATCCTGATCGTCGAGGACGACGTGCGCAACGTCTACTCCCTGACCAATGTGCTCGAACCGCGCGGCGCCCTGGTCGAGATCGCCCGCAACGGCAAGGAGGCGCTCGAGGCCCTGGAGCGGGCATCGACCGATCCGTCCAAGGCCGTCGATCTGGTGCTGATGGACGTGATGATGCCGGTCATGGACGGCCTGACCGCGACGCGCGAGCTGAGAAAGGACCCGCGCTGGAAGACGCTGCCGGTGCTGATGCTGACCGCCAAGGCCATGCCGGACGACCAGGAGCGCTGCATGGCGGCCGGGGCCAACGACTACATGGCCAAGCCGCTGGACGTGGACAAGCTGCTGTCCCTGGTCCGCGTCTGGATGCCCCGCTGAGGCCGCCCGTGACGAACGAGATCGAGGACATCGAGATCGGCCTGCTGCTGGAGGCGCTGTTCCAGCGCTACCACTACGACTTCCGCCACTATGCGCGGGCGTCGATCAAGCGGCGCCTGCTTCAGGCGCGAAGCCATTTCGGCATGCCCAGCCTGACGGCCCTGCAGGAGCGCGTGCTGCACGATCCCGAGATGCTGCCCCGCCTGCTCGGCTTCCTGACTGTCCAGGTCAGCGAGATGTTCCGCGACCCCGGCTATTTCCGCGCCCTGCGCGAACAGGTCCTGCCCCACCTGCGCACCTATCCGTCGCTGAAGGTCTGGATCGCGGGATGCAGCGCCGGCGAGGAGCTGTACTCGATGGCCATCCTGTTCCGCGAGGAAGGCCTGTTCGACCGCACCCTCTTCTACGCCACAGACATCAATCCCGACGCCCTGCGCGCCGCCGAGGCCGGAATCTATCCGCTCGATCGAATCCGCAAATTCACCGAGAACCACCAGAAGTCCGGGGGGCGGTCGTCGCTGTCCGACTACTATACGGCGGACTACGGGCGGGCGGTGTTCGACAAGTCGCTGCGCGCCAACGTCGTCTTCTCGGACCACAGCCTGGTCACGGACGCGGTCTTCGCCGAGATGCAGCTCATCTCCTGCCGCAACGTCATGATCTATTTCGATCGCGGCCTTCAGGATCGCGCCGTGGGCCTGTTCAGGGACTCCCTGGCGCGCCACGGCTTTCTGGGGATCGGGTCGAAGGAAAGCCTGCGCTTCTCGCGCCATGCGACCGCCTTTTCCGACTTCGTCCCGGCGGAGAAGATCTACAGGAAGCGCGAGCCTTGAGCCCGTCCCCGGATCGAGCCGTGGTGATCGGCGCCTCCGCCGGAGGCGTTCAGGCGCTGCTCGCCCTCCTGCCCGCCCTGCCCGCCGATTTTCCCTGGCCGATCTTCATCGTCCTGCATGTCCCGGCGGACCGTGGCAACGTCCTGGCGCCCCTGTTCGAGGCCAAATGCCGCCTGGAGGTCAAGGAGGCCGAAGACAAGGAGACCGCCCGCCCAGGCGTGGTCTATTTCGCGCCCTCGGACTATCATCTCCTGATCGAGGGCAACGGCGACCTGGCCCTGTCCTCGGACGAAGCCGTCAACTACTCGCGTCCCTCGATCGACGTTCTGTTCGAGAGCGCGGCGGACGCCTACGGCGCCGGCCTGATCGGGGTGATCCTGACCGGCGCCAACGATGACGGGGCAAAGGGGTTGAAGGCCGTCGCCGACGCGGGCGGGATCGCCCTGGTGGAGGAACCCGCGGACGCCTATGCCCAGGCCATGCCCCAGGCCGCGCGCAGGGCCTGCGACACGGCCCTCGTGCTGCCGCTCGAACGCATCGCCGAACACCTGAAAGGCCTTGGAACAGAATGACCACGGAACAGCCGATCCATCTTCTGCTGGTCGACGACCTCGAGGAGAACCTGCTCGCGCTGGAGGCCCTCCTGAAGCGGGAGGGCGTGGTCTGCCTGAAAGCCCGCTCGGGCGACGAGGCGCTGGAGCTGCTGCTGGTTCATGAGGTCGCCCTGGCTCTTGTGGACGTGCAGATGCCCGGCATGGACGGATTCCAGCTGGCGGAGTTCATGCGCGGCAATGTGAACGCCCGCCACGTCCCCATCATCTTCGTCACCGCCGGCAGCGCCGACCTGCAGCGCCGCTTCAGGGGCTATGAGGCCGGCGCCGTGGACTTCATCCAGAAGCCCGTCGAGGCCGACATCCTGCGCAGCAAGGCGAACGTCTTCATCGACCTCTATCGCCAGCGCAGGGAGATTCTCTCCCAGCGAAACGCGTTGGAGGCCTACGCCGACGCCCTGCGCGTGGCCGACCGCCACAAGAACGATTTCATCGCCATGTTGGGCCATGAATTGCGCAACCCCATCATGGCGATCCGCGCCGGGCTTCAACTGCTGGGACGCCAGTCGAACGAGGAACGCAGGGCCGGCATCCACGCCCGCATGGAGGTGCAGGCCCACCACCTCTCGCGGCTGATCGAGGACCTTCTGGACGTCGCGCGGATCGACCAGGGCAAGATCTCCCTCAAGCGCGAGCGTGTGAGCCTGCAGAGCGTCATCGAGTCCGCGGTCGACACCAGCCGCCCCAAGATCGACGCCGCCTCCCACGATCTGACCGTGGTCCTGCCTTCCCAGCCGCTGTGGTTGGAGGGGGATTTCACACGGCTGTCCCAGGTGGTCAGCAATCTGCTCGCCAACGCCGCCAAATACACGCCGCCCGAGGGCCGCATCCGATTGTCCGCCGATGTCGATCAGGATCAGGTGCGGATTCACATCGCCGACAACGGCGTGGGCGTGCCGCATGACATGCAGGATCGCATCTTCGACCTGTTCACCCAATCGAAGGGCCCCGACGACCGCTCGCGCGACGGTCTCGGAATCGGCCTGGCCTTGGTCAAGCAGCTGGTGGAGATGCACGACGGAGCCATCGAGCTGGCCAGCGACGGCCCCGGCCGGGGCAGTTGCTTCACCGTGCGCCTGCCGATTTCCGCCTGAGCGGCCTGGCCGGGATTCCTCGAAGCTGGAGTGACGATCAACACGGCCCGACGCCCCCATGGCGCCCGGGCCTGTAGGACGCGAGAGGGCGACCTTTACTTTTGCTTCATTTTTAGCCCAGAAACGGCACCCTTTCCGCTGGTCTCGCGTTAGGGAGACGCCGAGGGGGAATGGATTTGCGGAAGCTCGCCAAAACAATCGATCTGGTGGCGGCGTTCGACTCCTCTCCCAATCCGTACATGCTTCTGGACCGCGATCTCCGCTTCGCCGGAATGAACCAGGCTTATCTGAACGTCACCCAGCGCAGGCGCGAGGATCTGATCGGCCGCCAGGTGATGGAGATCTTCGCCCCCGGCGACGCTCCGGACAGCCAGGAGGAAGGCCGCCGCCTCCGGGCGTCCTTCGACAAGGTGCTGGCCACCGGCGAGCCGGATCATCTGGCCGTCCTGCACTATCCCGTCCTGACCCCCGGCCCCGACGGCCAAGCGGTCTTCGATGATCGGTACTGGAGTTGCACCCATACGCCGATCAAGGACGACAAGGGCCAGGTCACGCATATCCTGCAGCACACCAGCGACGTGACGGACCTGCTGCGCCTGCGCCTCGGCGCCGACCAAAGGGGGGATGCGACCTCCGCCCTCGACGCCATGGCGGGCGACGAGGTGTTCCGCCGAGCCGTCAAGATCGAGGCCAACAACCAGCGCCTCGAGGCCGAGCGCAAGCGCCTCACCGACATGCTGATGAACGCGCCGGGCTTCGTCGCCGTGCTGAACGGCCCCGATCACACCATCCAGTTCTGCAATGAAGCCTGCTACCGCCTGGTCAGCCACCGCGAAGTCCTGGGCCTGCCGGTGCGCGAAGCCCTGCCTGAGCTGAACGAACAGGGGCACCTGGACTTCCTCAACGACGTCTTCGAAACCGGAGAGCCGGTGTACGGCCGCCAGCGGGCCTTCGCCGTTCGTCGCACCCCGGACGAACCGCTTGAATGCCGTTACATCGACTTCGCCTATCAGCCCATCCGCGACGACGAGGGGCGGGTCATCGGCATCTTCGTCCAAGGCCACGACGTGACGGATGTGGTTCTGGCCGCCGAACGCCAGAAGCTGATGATCGACGAACTGAATCATCGGGTGAAGAACACCCTGGCGACGGTCCAGTCGATCGCCATGCAGACGGCGCGGACGCACGAGGACCCCAAGTCTTTCGCCGCCGCCTTCCAGTCCCGCATACTGGCCCTGTCGCACACGCACGACCTGCTGACCCGAAGCCACTGGGAAGGCGCCGGTCTGCGCGCGGTGCTGGAACATGAAACCCTGGCGCATGGCGTCGGCCGGCTGACCTTGAACGGACCGCACGTGGCGCTCTCGCCCCCGCACGCGTTATCCTTGGGCATGGTCTTCCATGAACTGGCGACCAACGCCGCCAAATACGGCGCCCTGGCCTCCGGCGAGGGTCGGGTCATGGTCGATTGGCGCCTGACCGATCAGACGTCGCCCCGCCTGGAGATTCGTTGGCGCGAATCGGGCGGCGCCCCCATTCCCGAACCGGAGCGGCGCGGTTTCGGCACGCGCCTGATCGAACGGAACGTGCGGCACGACCTGCACGGCACGGTCCATCTCTCCTACCCGCCCGAAGGCTTCTGCGCCGAGATCAGCCTGCCCCTGGACATGGAGATCCTATGACCGAAGCCCTTTCAGGCCGCCGCATTCTGATCGTCGAGGACGAGTCCCTGGTCGCCATGCTGCTGGAGACCATCCTCAGCGACATGGGCTGCACCGTGGTCGGCCCGGAATCGAACATCAGCGACGGCCTGCGGGTCGTGAATGACGAGACCGATCTCGACGCCGCCCTGCTGGACGTCAATGTGGCGGGTCAGGAGGTCTTCCCCATCGCCGAGGCGCTGAAGGCGCGCGGCGTTCCCTTCGTCTTCTCGACCGGCTACGGCGAGAGCGGATTGCCGGAACAGTGGCGGGGCAATCCCACGGTGCAGAAACCCTTCACCGACGCCGCCATCCGCGACGCCCTGATGGCGGCCATGAACATGAGCCGGGTCTGACCTAGTCAGACCCTGGACCCGCCTCCCACGCCCCGAGGCGACGCATCACATCCGCCTCGATGTCGGCGTAGAACAGGTTATAGGCGGGGATCTTGCGCTGATCGGCCCAGGAGGCGGGCGTACGGAAGGATTCCGACGTCAGGCGCGAACGCCACAGGATGCCGTTCCGGCACTCCGCCTCCACCAGACGACGCTGAAAGGCGGGGCGCGCCCCCCATTCCAGATTGGTGGCGTTGGTGGCCCCACGGCTCTCGCGCGCTTGCGAGACAGGCGCCGCGGCCGAGCCCGTCACCGGATTGACGCAGGCGATCGGCACGTCGGCAGCCTCTGTCAGGGCGCCGCGATCATTCCAGGTCAGGGCGCGCCGGAGGATGCGCCTGGCCTCGCCCTCGCCGTTCTCCTCGACGGAGCGCCAGGCCAGGGCGCAGCCAACCTGCTCCGCCGTGCGGCACAGGGGCGTGTGGGTGAAGCGGGCGACGGGCGTCACGCCCTCGATCAGATAGGCGGCGACCAGACGCGCCCTGAGCGAAGGACTCCTGGCCACCCGGTCATGCAGAAGACGATCTAGTATATCGGCGCCCTGCTCCACCCCCACCAGGACGATCGGCCCCTCAGGCCGCTGCGACAGCC
>JAFKFS010000037.1 GCA_017308115.1 Bordetella sp. | reverse complement strand
GCCGCGACGGTCGGCGAACCCGCGCGGGGCGCGGGCTTCGGGGCGGTGGGAGGCTTCGTCGGTCATGAGGCGGCGATTAAGCCATCAGTTCCGCCGCCGCAACTCACTGTCCGCCGAAGCCCTCAGGCCGTGCGCCGCAGCGGCAGGTCGCGCCCATAGCTGAGGCGCCGCCACAGCCACTCGAACGGCCCCATGGCGAACTTCGACAGCCACAGCGGCGACCAGATCAGCTGCAGCGCCCAGACGCCCACGACGATCGCCCACTGCGCCGGATAGTCGACCTGGCCGAACAGGCGCGGCCCCCACGGCATGTAGAAGATGCTCGTCATGATCAGGGTCTGGGTCAGGTAGTTGGTGAAGGCCATCCGCCCCACCGGCGCCAGCGCCTTGCGCAGCCAGCCCACGCCGCGCGTCGTCGCCACGATCAGAGCCGAGGCGTAGGCCAGGGTGACGATCAGCGGGTAGGAGCCGACCGCCATGGCCCAGCCCCCGGTCGCCTCGACCTCGGGAGCGGCCTGAATCTCCAGCCATTCCAGCACGCCCAGCAGGGCCAGAACCACCGCCCCGCCCGTCATCAGCATCGCATAGACGCGCATCGGAACCCGCCCGTGGAAGAAGCCTGCCTTGAACAGACCCAGGCCCAGCATCATCAACGGCACGGTCGAGAACACATACATGAGCAGGCTCATGCCCTGGGCGACGGCCCAGGCCTTGAGGTTCTCCAGCGCCGCCCCGGCCCAGCCGCTCTGATAGGCGGCGATGGAGGCGGCGACCGCCCCGTCCGAGGCGCCGCCGCTGCTCATGGCCTCGGGGAAGCGCGCCGTCAGCAGCATCAGCACCGCCTGAAGCGTCGCCAGGACGACCGTCGCCCCCGCGCCGATCCAGATCAGGGGCTTGGCGGGCATCGACCGCATCAGCATCATGAACAGGCCGGACCAGGCGTAGAGCAGCAGAATGTCGCCGTACCAGAAGGCCGCGCCGTGAATCAGGCCGAACAGGGCCAGGAACAGCAGGCGGCGGCGCAAGACGCGCCCCTTCGCCTCATCGCCGCGCTCGCCGCCGACCAGGAAGACCGACACGCCGAACAGCATGGAGAACAGGGTGACGAACTTCTGCCGGAAGAAGACGGCCACGACCCATTGCGCCACGCCCGACGCATCGGGCCCCGCCGGAAAGGGCGACTGGCCGCTCGTCATCTCGATCGCCATCATCGGCAGGGCGAAGGCCGCCGCATTGACCGCCAGAATCCCGAGCACCGCCGCGCCGCGCAGCACGTCCAGCGTCACGATGCGCTGGTCCGTCGAAACCGGCTTCGGCTGCGCCGTCGCGACCTGGTCTCTCATGTTCGCCCCCTGCTCCGCATCAGGGGTCGAGGCTTAGGCAGGACCCGCGCTCGGGTTCACGTTAAATTCCCGTAACGTCCCGTTCCGGCAGAAGACCCATCCGGTTCTTGACGGTCGGCGCGTGGACGAACCCCAGATAGGCCACGCACAGCCCGCCCCACAGGGCGTAGCTGACCCCCACCATGACGGCCAGCGGCAGGCCGCCCACGCCATAGATCAGCAGGGCCGTCTCGATCGCCCCCACCCCCTGGGCCAGGCTCTGCGAAGCCGCGCCCGCCAGGGTCGCCATGATCACGGCCATCACGGTCTGCATCGCCCCCGCCAGCAGACCGCCGAACACGGTGAAACGACACACCACGCCCAGCCGCGTCGAGGGACGACCGGTCCTGCCATGGCTGTCCAGCAGCAGCCACAGGCCCGCCGGCGCGGCGATCAGCCCGACCGCCATCATCACCAGCCGCCAGTCCGTGTCCACGCCCGACCACCAGTTCTCGGGCGGCCAGATAAACAGGGTCAGGATCACCGGAGGCCAGGCCGCAGCCGCCAGGGCCGCGGGGATCAGGGCGCCCGCGCCGCGCCGCGGCGCCACGCGCTTCAGGCCCGGAAGCGAAGGGAAGGCGGCGGCCATCAGCGGGTCGGGACCGGCGTCTCGCCGGAATAGTCGTAGAAACCCCGGCCGCTCTTCTTGCCCAGCCAGCCGGCCTCGACATACTTCACCAGCAGGGGACAGGGCCGGTATTTGCTGTCGGCTAGGCCCTCATACAGCACGTTCATGATGGCCAGGGCCACGTCCAGGCCCATGAAATCGGCCAGCTCCAGCGGCCCCATGGGGTGATTGGCGCCCAGCTTCAGCGCCTTGTCGATCGAGGCCACGTCGCCGACCCCCTCGTAAAGGACATAGACGGCCTCGTTCATCATCGGCACCAGGATGCGGTTGACGATGAAGGCGGGGAAGTCCTCGGACTCGGTGGTGACCTTGCCCAGGCTCTCGGCGAAGGCGACCGCCGTCTCGAAGGTCGCGGCCGAGGTGGCGATGCCGCGCACCAGTTCGACCAGCTTCATCGTCGGCGCCGGCTTCATGAAATGCAGGCCGATGAAACGCTCCGGCCGATCCGTGGCCGAGGCCAGGCGGGTGATGGAGATCGAGGAGGTGTTGGACGCCAGCAGGGCGTCCGGCCCCAGCAGCGGCGTCAGCTCGGCGAAGACGGCCTTCTTGACGGCCTCGTCCTCGGACGCGGCCTCGATGATCAGATCGGCCTTGGCGGCTTCCGCCAGGCTGGCGACCGGCGTGATGCGCTCAAGGGCCGCCCGGGCGTCCGCCTCGCTGGACAGGCCGCGCGCCGCGCGCCGCGCCAGGCTGGCCGCGACCTCGCCGAGCGCCAGCGTCGCCCGGTCCGGCGCAATGTCGTACAGCCTCACCTCATAGCCGCCGGCGGCCACCGCCTGAGCGATGCCCGAACCCATTTGCCCGGCGCCGATGACGGCGACTGTCCTGATCGTGGTCATGAATTACGCGAAAGAAGGCGGCCCGCACGGACCCGTCGTCGGCACCTTAGGAGCCCGCTCGCGCCGCGCAAGGGCGGAAATGGGCGCCGGACGCCGAATCCCCGCGCCCCGTGGCCCCGGTTCAACGGCGGCGCGCCCCATCGCCTCAGCCCAGCGACATGACCAGCATGGGCGCGACCGTCCGGTTGAACAGCACGCTCAGGAATTGCAGCGCCAGAAGCGCGATGATCGGGGTGATGTCGATGCCGCCCAGCGGCGGCACCACCCGCCGGATCGGCCCGACGATCGGCCGCGTCACCGTGTCCAGCACATAGGCGGCCTGGCCCACGAAGCGGTTGCGCGGATTGACCACGTCGAAGACGAACAGCCAGCTCAGGATCGCCGAGGCGATGATGCACCAGATCATCAGGGTGACGACGGCGTTCACCAGCCAGACAAGGGCGAAACCCATGAGAAACTCCTGCTTCGTTCACGCCGCTTCTAGCGACCTCGTCGCGGATCGCCAAGGATTCGTGCGCGGCCCGTTGACACGCCCCCCTCCCCGCTTCTATGTCCCGCCCCTGCCTGTCGGTCGGGGCCGTAGCTCAGTTGGTAGAGCGCGTCGTTCGCAATGACGAGGTCAGGGGTTCGACTCCCCTCGGCTCCACCAGGGCATCTCCAAGAAATCACTGACGTTCGACCGCCTTTGCAAGGCGAACACCCGCGCGCGTCAATTCTCGCGGTGGAAGTTGCAGTACCAGTCGACGAAGCGGGCGACGCCCTCCTCCACCGGGGTCGTCGGGGCGTAGTCGAGGGCGGCCAGGGTGTCGGTCACATCGGCCTCGGTGTCGGCCACGTCGCCGTCCTGCATGGGCATGAGGTTCAGCCTGGCCTTGCGGCCCAGCTTGTCCTCCAGCACCTCGATGTAGCGCATCAGCGGCACCGGGCGGCCCGCGCCCAGGTTCAGGATGCGCCAGGGGGCGACGCCGCTGGTCGCCGGATTGGGGGCGGCCGCGTCCCACGTCGGGTCGATGGCGGCGGGCCGATCCAGGGCGGCGACGACGCCCGTGACGATGTCGTCGACATAGGTGAAGTCGCGGCTCATCCGCCCTTCGCCGTACACGTCGATCGGCTCGTCCTTCAGGATGGCGCGAGTGAATTTGAACAGGGCCATGTCCGGCCGGCCCCACGGCCCGTAGACGGTGAAGAAGCGCAGGCCCGTCGCCGGAAAGCCGAACAGGTGGGCGTAGGAGTGGGCCATGGCCTCATTGGCCAGCTTGGTCGCCGCATAGACGGTCAGCGGATGGTCGGCGGGCTGACGCACCGAAAACGGCAGGGCGCGGTTGGCGCCGAACACAGAGCTCGTCGAGGCGAAGACGAGGTTGGCCGCACCGACCGCGCGGCAGCCTTCCAGGATGCTGAGGAAGCCGACCACATTGGAATCGACATAGGTCTCGGGCGCTTCCAGGCTGTAGCGGACGCCGGCCTGGGCGGCGAGATGCACCACGCGGCGCGGCCTGTGCTCGGCGAACAGGGCGGCGACGCCCTCGCGGTCGGCCAAGTCGAGCGTGTGGTGGCGATAGCCGGGATGGGCCTGAAGCTGGGCCAGCCGCGCCTGCTTCAACGCCGGATCGTAATAGGCGTTGAGGTTGTCCAGGCCGATCACCCGCTCGCCCCGCTCCAGCAGGCGCCGGGCGGTGTGGAAGCCGATGAAGCCGGCGGAGCCGGTGACCAGGACGGGATCGCTCATGATCCGCTGCGATAAACGCTCGCGCGGCCGGACGCCAGAGTCCGGAGCCTAGGGCAGGGTCTCGGCCACGGCGGGCGAGGGCGCGAGCAACTGGGCCGACAGGTTCAGGCCGACCCCCGCGATCAGACAGGCCGCCGCCGCGAACAAGACCAGGCGCGTCGTTCTCGCGCCCGGCGCCAGGGGCCGGGCGAACAGCAGGACCAAAAGGGCGATCAGGGCCAGGGCGCCCGGCATGTCCATCCCCACGCCCAGGAAGACGAAATGGCCGAGGCCCATCAGCCAGGCTCCGCCCAGCACCGCCGCGACGACGGCCGGCAGGAGGCCGAGCGGGCGCGACAGGCCGGGATCGATCCAGGCCGCCAGGGCGGCGGCGGCCGCCGCCAGCAACACCGGCCAGACCAACAGCAACGCCGCCTCGGGCGCCGCGCCCTGCAGGGCGCAGGCCAGGACGAAGACCAGGGCGATCAGGCCCAGCCAGCCGCCCCAGGCCGACCGCTGGGTCCGCGCCGCTTCCTGGCCCGGCCACAGGGACAGGCCGACGGCGACAAGGCCGAGCGCCAGCATCACCGGGCTGAAGCCGCCGAGGATCAGCACGACGGCGGTCAGCACCGCCAACGCCCCGCCCGTCACGCGCGGCCGCGCCTGGCGCGCCCCGCTCAGCAGGAGCAGCGCCAGGGCGAGGATCGCCAGAACGGCCCCCGCCTCCATCCACGGCAGGCGGCGCAGCAGGGCGTAGTAGACGTCCGGAGAGGCGGCCCGGCTCGACATCGGCCCGGCCAGCAGGCGCGCAGCCTGCAACAGGACGACGCCGCCGGTCAGGAACCACAGCCCGTCCAGCACGCCGCGGCCGACCTGGCCCGCCGTCAGCCCTGCCCGGCGCCGCGCCCGCCAGGCCGCGAGGCCGGCCAGGGCCGCCGCCAGGGCCAACAGCGCCCAGCCCGTCCCTTGCCCATGGGCGACCGTCCAGCGGCCGAAGAGGTCGGCATAGACCAGGTTCTCGCCCTTGCCCGGCAGGCGAGGCGCGCGCAGCAGGGCGTCGGCCGCCTCCAGCGCCTGGGAGCCCAGATGCTGGACCGCGCCCCGGTCCAGGTTGGCGGGAGTCGAGTTGGCGGAGTGGTACTGATCCGGGCGGCCGATGAAGGCCAGGTTCAGGCCGCCGATCCCCCGGTCCTTGGGCACGGTGAAGTCGGTGCCGTTGGGCATCCGCTCATACATGAAGGCGGCGATGGAGGTGGCCGTGGTCCCGCCGTCGGCCCTGGCCGCCGCACGACGGAACAGCTGGACCGTCGGCCCCGCCTCGCGCCCGGTCTCGAACATGGCGGCGCGACCGCCGCCGCCGCGCGCCTCAAGATTGACCACGGCCCCGATGCGGTCGCGCAGGGGGTGGCCGCCGAAGAAGACCCGCGCCCCGTCCAGACCCAGTTCCTCCGCATCGCTCAGCAGGACGACCAGATCGCGCTCGGCCGGACCGCGCGCCCGGATCGCCCGCACCGCCTCCAGAATGGCGGCGACCCCGGCGGAATCGTCGGCCGCGCCGGGCGAGCCGACCACGGTGTCGTAATGAGCCATCAGCATGACGGCGGGCTGGCGGCGGTCCTTTCCGGGCAGGACGCCGACCAGGTTGATCGCCTGATTGCCCGCCGCCGCCGGATCGCCGCCCGCCCGCTCCAGCCGCTTGACGGCGGCGGGCGACAGCGGTCCGGCCTGCTCGCTGACTTCAAGCCCAAGCTGAGTCAGGCGGTCGTTCAGATAGGCGCGGACCCGCGTGTGTTCGGGCGAGCCGACCGGGTGCGGGGCGCGGGCGATCTGCTCGATGTCGATCATGGCCCGCGCGGCCGAGAAGGCGGCGGCGGGCGCGTCGGCCGGGCGCGGCCTCGGCGCCTGGGTGGTCCACGCCGCCAGCGCGAAGGCGAGCGTCAGCGATCCGAACAGCAGGGCCAGCCGCATGAGAAATCCTCCCCGATCCAAGCGACAGTAGGACCAAGCGAACCTCGGATGGCAAGAGGGCGGCGGCAGGTCGCCCCGCCGCCGCCCTCCCGATGCGATCAGCCGTATCGGCTTAGAAGCGCTTGGACAGCTCCACGCCGTACATGCGCGGCTCGTTGACGAAGGCCGTCAGGTTGTTGAAGTCGATGGCGCCGATGACATTGGCCTCGTCCGTGATGTTGCGGACATAGACGGCCGCCTCCAGACCCCGGTTCAGGTCGCGCCAGCCTGCGCGCAGGCCGCCTTCGAAGTTGGCGTCCTGGCGGAACTCGACCGCCTCATAGAGGAAGAGGTTGAAGTCCTTCTGCATCACCCAGTCGGTCGAGGCGAACAGCTCCTGATCGTCGCCGATCGGGCGGACGTAGGACAGGGTCAGATTGGCCGAATACTCCGGCGCCTGCGGGAAGGGGTTGCCGTCGATGGCGGCGCGGTCGCTGGTCCCGACCTTCACGATCGGGTCGGTGATGGTGCACAAGTGATTGCCGCAGATGGCGACCAACAGGTCCTTGTCCTTGATCTCGGTATGGTTCCACGCCAAGCCGCCGGCCAGGGTGAAGCCCGCGCCCAGATAGACGTCGCCGTCGATCTCCAGGCCGTAGCCCTGCCCCTTGTCGGCGTTGATCAGGCGGTTGGAGTTGTCGACGCCGCCGATGGCCGTGAACTGCATGTCCTTGACGTCATACAGATAGGCGGTGGCGTTCAGGCGGGCGCGGCCGTCCCACAGGCGAGCCTTGAAGCCGGCCTCATAGGACATGACGGTTTCGGAGTCGGCCGTGGTCAGGACCGGCAGGTTGCGGCCCTGGATCGACGGACCGCGATAGCCGCTGGCCACGCGGGCGAACAGGTTCAGGCCGTCGTTGACTTCATAGAGGGCGCTGACGTCCCAGCTGACCTGCTCGTCGCCGACCGAGACCTGGCCTTGCGCGTTCGCCGGCGCGCCGACCACGATGCGGCCGTGATAGTCGCGGCTGTCGTCGGTGTAGCGCAGGCCGCCGGTCAGCTTCAGGGCGTCCGTGACCTGATAGTTGGCCTGACCGAAGACCGACCAGGAATCCGACTTCTGCACGATGTCGGTGACCTTGGTCGGGAACAGGCCGCCCACGCCGTCGAAGGTGCCCGACACGAGATTGACGCGCTCGTCCCAGTAGAAGGCGCCGACCTGCCAACCCAGACGGCCCGCGCCGTTCGAAGCCAGGCGCAGTTCATAGGTGTTCTGCAGCAGGTCGCTGGAGAGGGTGCCGGATTCGACGTTGAACGGGGTCTTGTAGCCCGCCCCCGCGGGGGCCGAGGCGACGCCGCCGTCGATATCGCCGTCGCCCTGGGACCAGCCCTGGAAGGCGCCGACCACGCCGGTCAGGGTCGCCGGGCCGAAATCATAGGCGACCTGCAGCGATTGCGAGGTGGTCTGCTGCTTCTGGAAGTTGTTGCGGCCGCCGTCATACCAGACCGTCTCGCGGTCGAAGTTGTCGTTCAGCTTGTTCGAGCCCTTGGTCAGGACGTTGGCGCGGTTCATCGTGCCGGTGCCCACATAGTCGCGCGCCTGAAGGGTCAGCAGGGTCGACAGGCGGTCGGTCGGGGTCCAGGCGACGTGGATGCGGCCCGCCACATCATCGAAATTGCCCAGGTCCTTGCCGTCCTTCTTGGCGAAGGGGGCGTCCCAGGCGTTGTTGATCCAGTCGTCGCGGTGGTTCCACAGGGCCGCGACGCGGACCGACAGCGTATCCGACGCCGGCAGGGTCACGGCCGCCTCGGCGCGGGTCGAGCCGTAGTTGCCGTAGGTGATCGAGCCGAAGCCGGTGAAGTCGTCGCCCGGCTTGGCGGTGTCGATCTTGATCACGCCCGCCGGGGTGTTGCGCCCGAACAGGGTGCCCTGCGGCCCGCGCAGCACTTCCAGCTGCTTCACGTCGAACAGGGGGAAGCCCTTCAGATAGACGCTTTCCAGAACCAGCTCGTCCATCACCATCGACACCGGCTGGGAGGCCGTGAAGTCGAAGTCCACATTGCCCAGGCCGCGGATGTAGAAGCGCGGAGCGTAGCGGCCGTTGGAGCTTTCGACCTGCAGGCTAGGCACGCGGCCCGACAGCTGCAGGATGTCGCCGCCGCCGGCGTTCACGGCGTTCAGCGTCTCGGTGTTCATGGCGGTGACGGCGAAGGGCACGTCACGGATGCTTTCGCTGCGGCGCTGGGCGGTGACGACGATGTCGCCGACGGCGGCCGCTTGATCATCCGGGGCGGCGGCGGATTGCGCCAGGGCGGGCGTGGAGAGCAGCAGAGCCAGACCGCTGGCGGAGGCGGCGAGAACCGAGAGACGCGTCATCGAGATATCCCCTTCTTGATGATCTTGGGCGGGTGAATTCGCCGCAGCCTCTAGGCCCAAGGCGGGGGGCGTTTCCAGCGCCGAAACACCCTGCGTCGTGAACCTTTCGCGACAGGGACACAGACCCCAGGAAACCGCCGTTCGATTCATACGTCGCCGAAGCGCGACATTGTGCGCCGCAACAGGACATGCCAAGCAGATCGGCTGCGCCCGCCCTTCGCCGCTCGCCGACGCACCAGGCGCGCGATCCGCCGCAGGAGACGCCCATGCCCATCGCCGCCCCGTCCCGCCGCCGGTTTCTTCTGGGCGCCGCCGCCCTGCCGCTGGTCGGCGGAACCGCCGCCCTCGCGCTGGATCAGCCGCCCGCCGTCGTCGGCCGCGTCCTGGCCATGTCCGACCTGCACTCGGCCTATGAGCGCAGCGCCCAGCTTCTCGCCGCCTTGCGCGCAGAGGTCCGCAGCCGACCGGTTCCGCATCTGATCGCGGTCGACGGCGACGTCTTCGAGCACGGCAACGTCGTGTCGGTGCGGTCCGAAGGCGCGATCGACTGGGCCTTCCTGGCCGCCCTGCCCGCCATCGCCCCCACGGTGGTCAACCTGGGCAATCACGACAACGACCTGATCCCGGACCTGCATGAGGTCGTGGAGCGGATGCAGAGCCTGGGGATCACCGTCCTCAGCAACATCATCAACGCCCGCAACGGCCGACCCTATGCGCCTGCGGCGACCGAGCTGGCCTTCGGCGCGCGAAGGCTGCGCATCGCCGGCTTCGGCACGAATTCGCTGAACACCTATCCCAAGACCAGCCGCGACTGGCTGTCGATCCCCGATCCGACGCAATGGGCCAACGCCCAACTGCCCGCCCTGCTGGAGGGCGCCGATCTGACGCTGGTGATGAGCCACGCCGGGGTGGCGGGCGACCGGGGGATGCTGGCCGCCCTGCCCGACGGTGCCCTGATGATCGGCGGGCACAACCACCTGCTGTTCCAGGAGCCGCTGGGACGCGGCCTGTACGCCCACGCCGGATCGTGGAGCAACGCCTATACGGCGGCCGATTACCTCAGCGACGGAAGCGTGCGGGCGCAGTCGCGCGCCGTCGCCCTGGACGGACCGGCCGATCCGGCCCTGGCCGCCCTGATCCGCGCCACGATGGACCGGCATCTGACCGCGCAGGAAAGCGCCATCCTGGGGACCAGCCCCGCCGCCCTGTCGCTGGGCGACACCGGCCGCGCCGTGGCCGCCGCCTTCGCCCGCTTCGCCGGGGCCCAGGCGGGCTTCATCGGCCACACCACCCTGGGGACGGGCCTGCCCTCCGGGCCGGTCAGCCGCTACGTCTTCGACTCCGTGGTGCGTTTCGACGGCAGGCTGATGGCCGCCGAGATTCCGGCCGCGCGACTGGCCGAACTGACCGCCCTGGCCAATCAGGACCGGGTCATGCCCTTCGCGCGCCGCACCGGCGACTTCGTCTATGGCGCGGTCGAGGGGGTCGAGGGACGCCAGACCGTCCGCATCGTCACCACCGACTGGTGCGCCCTGAACCAGCATGAGTATTTCGGGGTCACGGACCTGGCCTTCGCCGAGGTTCCCGGCCCCGGCGTCAAGGCCGTCGCCGCCCAGGGGCTGCTTTCGGCCGCCTGACGGCTCAGACGGTCTGACGGCTCAGGCGGCGCGGCGCGCGGCGGCGGCGCTCTTCACATAGAGGCCCTGGCGCCCGGCCACCGGACGGAAGGCCACGCTGTCGCCGTCGGGTCGTTCGTCCCGTCCCAGGAAGAGGCAGCCGTCGTCGACCATCCGCCGCTCCAGCCCGTCCAGCAGGCGCGCCCGGCGCTCCGGCGCCATGTCGGCCAGGACGTTGCGGCAGAAGACCACGTCGAACCGGCCCTCGTCGGTCGGCTCATCCAGCAGGTTGGCGCGCTTGAAGGCGATGGCGGCGCGCAGCTCGGGCCGGGCCCGCCACTGATCTTCGACCTGCTCGAACCAGCGCAGCATGGTCCGCGCCGACAGGCCGCGCTGAATCTCGAAGGAGGTGTAGAGGCCGGACAGCGCCTTCTCGATCGCCTGGCGCGACAGGTCCGTGGCCTCGATCTCGACCTGGGCGCCGGCTTCCAGGGCGGCGATGGCCAGGGAATAGGCCTCCTGCCCCGTCGAAGCGCCGCCGCACCAGATGCGCACCCGGCCGCCCGGCCGCGCCGCCGTCAGGGCGGGCAGCAGTTCGCGCTCCAGCACCTCGAAGGCCGCCCGGTCGCGGCGGAACCAGGTCTCGCCGTTCAGCAGGGCCTCGATCACGCTCCAGCCCAGGGAGGCGACCGGGCGGCTCCACAGGCTGGCCAGCATGGCCTCGACGTTGTGATAGCCCTCGCGCCGGGCCACCGGCCCCAGCCGATGCTCCGCCAGCTGCATCCGGTCCCGGGTCAGCCGGAAGCCGGCGCGGGACGCGAGAAGCGACTGAAGACGATCGAAATCCTCGGGCGTCATGACGGCGACTGCACCACTCCCACTTCGGCGAGCTTGACTTGCAGGATCTCGCCGTCGAAAGGCTTCATAACATATTCGTCGGCCCCTGCGGACAGGGCTTCGGCGATTCGCTCGGCCCGCGTCTCGACCGAGCAGAACAGGACCTTGGGCGCCCGCCCGCCCGGCAGCTCGCGCAGGCGGCGCAGGAAGGCCAGGCCGTCCATCACCGGCATCTGCCAGTCCAGAAGCACCACCTGGGGCATGGCCGCCTGGCAATAGTCCAGCGCCTCGGCGCCGTCGGCCGCCTCGGCCACGTCGAAGGACAGGTCCTCCAGGATGCGGCGCGCCACCTTGCGGATGATGCGGCTGTCATCGACGATCAGGCAGGTTCTGGGGTCCACTGGATCGTTTCCCGTTTGACGCGACACAGAAAACACGCTCTCGCCATGGTCGTTCAGGCGGGTTAACGAAGCGTTGGGTCGAGGAAGGCGGCTTGCTCACTAGCGCCCGGCAGGCGCGCCATCAAGGCCACGCGGCCCTCCTCGGTCGCCACGTCCAGCCGTCCGCCCGCCTCGCGCGCCGTCAGCCACAGCCAGTAGGGCTGTATCCACTGCCCCGCCAGCCCCTCGGTCAGGCGCTCGCCCCTCAGGCCGACCACGGCCTCGGGCTTGAGCCGGGCGCGGGCGCCCTCGGCCGAACCGACGAGCAGCAGATGGCCGTCCTCGCGGCGGACGGTGACCACCGCCGTCCCGCCCATCGGCAGGGCCGAAACCGTCAGATAGGCCAGGTTGATCAGGGCGCGCGCCTGGATCTTGGTGAAGGCCGCCTCGCCCACCCGCCAGTCCAGGACGGCGCGCCCGCCCTCTGTCAGGCCCGCGACCAGGCCGTGCAGCTCGGCCCCGGAGAACTGTTCGCTGCTGGTCGCCGCGCCGAAGGCCACGCGGGCGAAATGCACCAGGGCGACCATCTTGGCCGCGCTCTGGCGGATCAGGCCCAGGGCGTCGTCGCGCATGTCCTGGGCGCTGGGGTCGTCCAGCAGGTCCAGGCCGGACATCACCGCCCCGGCCGGGCTGATGAAGTCGTGGCACAGCTTGGCGGCGATGAAGGCGGCCAGTTCGGCGCCGCCCGCCGGCAGGTCGGCGGCGGCTAGGGAGGTCGGGTCGTCGGAAACGGTCATGGCGCGCGGAATCTGGGAAAGGACTAAGGTCAAGGTGGCCTGATTTGCCGGTTCGTGAAACCGGCCGCATGGGCTATCGGATGCGGCCATGACCGCCGCCTCGCTCGAATCCGATCTCGCCTCCGGCCGCCTGGCCGACATCATCGCCGACGTCGCCGAGGAGGCCGCGCGTCTGATCCTGCCCTATTGGCGCGCCGGGACGGCCGTGCAGACCAAGGCCGACGCCAGCCCCGTGACCGAGGCCGACCGCGCCGCCGAAGCCCTGATCCTGGCCCGCCTGGCCGGGCGCTGGCCCCAGGTCCAGGCCGTCGCCGAGGAGGCCGTCGCCACCGACGGCGCCCCGCCGTCGGTCGGCGAATGGTTCTGGCTGATCGACCCGCTGGACGGCACGCGCGGCTTCGTCCAAGGGCGAGAGAGCTATTCGGTCAACATCGCCCTGATTCGCGGCGACGCCCCCGTGGCGGGCGCGGTGACGGCCCCGGCCCTGGGCGTCAGCTGGCGCGCGGGCGCGCCCGGCCAGGGCGCCCAGCGCCGCGCCTTCGGCGAGCCCTGGCGGCCGATCCGCGTGCGCGAACGCCCCGTCGACGCCGTCGCCCTGGTCAGCCACAGCATCAGCGAGGACGACGCCCTGCGCCTGGCCGCCCGCAACGGCTGCACGCGCTGGCAGGGCATGGATTCCTCGCTGAAGTTCTGCCTGATCGCCGAGGGCCGCTTCGACGCCTATCCGCGCACCGGCCCCACCAGCGAATGGGACACCGCCGCCGGCCAGGCGGTGCTGGAGGCGGCGGGCGGCCGCGTCCTGGCCGAGGACGGCCGCCCCCTGGCCTACGGCAAGCCGGGCTTCCTCAACGGCCCCTTCTCGGCCATCGGCGCCTGAATCCGGTCGGAGCGCCTGAAGCCGGGAGCCTGAAGCCGGTCAGGCCGAGGCGTCCACCCGCGCCATTTCGATCTGGGCCGACAGGCCCGCCGGCAGGTCGCGCTCGGGCACGCTCGCCAGGTCCTCCAGATGCGCCCGGTCCCTGGGCCGGATCAGCACGCTGGTCACGGCCGGATCGGCCAGGACATAGGCCAGGCAGATGGCCTCGCCCGTCCAGCCCGGCGTCCTGTGCAGGAAGGCGAAGGAGCCGGGCCGGTGCAGATCGGCCTCGCTGCGCCCGCCGCCCCAGCCGACCGCGCTGAACAGGCCCCGCTTGCGCGGCGCGCCCGCATCGGCCGCCCGCCGCTCGGTCGCCAGGCTGTCGGGGAAGTAGTCATAGACGAACAGGCTCATCTCCCGGTCGCGCGCGGCCTTCATGCGCGAGCGCACCTGCCAGGGCACATTGGCGTGGAACGGCGTGAACAGGACGTCGAACGCCCCGGTCGAGACATAGAGATCGGTCACCGCCTCATCGCCCGAAACCCCGAGCATCCGCACATACTCGGCCTTCCGCATCGCCTTCAGGGCGGTCAGGGACGACTGGGGCAGTTCATTCTCGGCGGGTCGCTCCAGCACCGCCATGTCGAACCAGCCCAGGCCCGAGGCGTGCAACCCCTGTTCGAGCGAGCGGCCGAGGCCCGTCGCCGAAAAGTCCCGGTCGGCCCCCAGGCAGGCGCTGACCCAGACCAGGCGCCGCTCGACATGGCCCAGCGCCTCGCCCGCCGCCTGCAGCAGCATCGGGTCCAGCCGTTCCAGATGATAGGCGTTCACCCCCGCTTCCAGGCCCGCGAACACCAGGTCGCGGACATGGCTCGGCCCGCGCGCCGCCGCCTCGACGCCCAGGCCGATGGTCAGGCTGGAGACTGCGGCCCCCGAGACGCCGAAGGGGCGATAGCGCATGGGTCAGGCCGCCTCGACCGGCGCCGAGGTCTCCAGCGCCAGGGCGTGCAGTTCGCCGCCCACCTTTCCCTTGAGCGCGGCGTAGACCGCCTGGTGCTGGCGCACGCGGGGCAGTCCGCGAAACGCTTCGGAGACGATGCGGGCGCGATAATGGTCGCCGTCGCCCGCCAGGTCCTCGATGGCGATGTCCGCGTCGGGGAAGGCCTCGGTCAGATGGGCGCGAAGGTCGTCGACGGACATGGGCATGAAGGAGCTCCTGAAAGGCGGCAGGCCGCGTCCGGGCCTGAATTGTAAAGCTTATAGCTCCGCGTCCCGCCTGTCAGCCGTTGATCCGGCGGGGGCGCTCATACAAATCGACGGCCGATCCCTTGTAGTCGGCGCGGGCGTAGGAGCGATAGCCGACCCGTTCGGCCAGCCGTACGGAAGGTAAATTCTCAGGCGAGATCATGCAGACGGTGCGCGGCTCCAGCCGATAGGCGTCGGTCCAGGCCAGGGCCGCCTCCACCGCCTCGCGCGCCAGGCCCGCGCCCTGGAAGGCGGGCGCCACGCCCCAGCCCAGTTCGGGCGCGTCGAAGGGCGGCGTGATCTCGCGGCGATAGTCCAGCACCCCGACGCTGCCGACATAGGCGCCGGTCGTCGTCTCGCGGATCGACCAGTTGCCGTAGCCCTTGGCCTGCCAGTGGCCGATGTCGCGCAGCAGGCGGAACCAGACCTCCTCCTCGGACAGGCCGCGCCCCATGATGTGGCGGGTGAAGCCGGCGTCGGCCCACAGGGCGGTCAGGTCGTCCAGGTCGCCGACGGCCACAGGCGTCAGCGTCAGGCGTCGGGTGGTCAGAACGGTCACATCAATCCCAGTTGCTTGAAGCTGGCCACGCCGTCGCGGCCGACGATCAGATGGTCATGCACCTGAACCGACAAGGCGCGGGCGGCCTCGATCACCTGGCGGGTCATGTCGATGTCGGCCCGGCTGGGCGTCGGATCGCCCGAGGGGTGGTTGTGGACGACGATCATGGCGCTGGCCGACAGCTCCAGCGCCCGGCGCACCACCTCGCGCGGATAGACGGGGGCGTGGTCGACCGTGCCCCGGTTCTGGATCTCGTCCAGGATCAGCTGGTTCTTCTTGTCCAGATAGAGGACGCGGAACTGCTCGCGCGGCTCGTGCTGCAGCGACAGGCGCACATAGGCCAGCAGCGCCGTCCACGACGAGATGACCGTGCGCTTGTTGGCCTCCTCCTTGGCGACGCGGCGCGATACCTCGTGCAGGGCGGCCAGGTCCAGCGCCGTCTCAGCGCCCACGCCCTTGGCCCGACCGCGCGAGTCCTCGGCCTTGACCGTCATCAGATCCTCGACCGAGGCGGCCAGCACCGCCGCCAGCGAGCCGAACCGCGCCAGCAGGGCCTTGGCCACCGGCTTGACGTCGCCCTGGGGCTGGCTGCGGAACAGGAACAGCTCCAGCAGTTCATAGTCCGGCAGATGATGCAGGCCCGCCGTGCGCGCGCGTTCACGCAGCCGCTCGCGATGACCGGCGTGGTGCGGCTTGGCCTTCGGCTTTTCCGGCGGTTGATCGAGCATCAGCCTCCCCCGAAAGGGAGACTAGCTCAGAATTTCGGGCGGAAAAGGCCCTTGGGCGAGGCGGTGAAGATTTCCAGCCCGTCCTCGGTCACGCCGATGGAATGCTCGCACTGGGCCGACAGCGACTTGTCGCGCGTCACGGCGGTCCAGCCGTCCGACAGCACCTTCACCGCCGGCTTGCCCAGGTTCACCATCGGCTCGACGGTGAAGAACATGCCCGGCTTCAGCACCGCGCCCTCGCCGCGACGGCCGTAGTGCAGGACGTTGGGGCTGTCGTGGAAGACCCGGCCGATGCCGTGGCCGCAGAAGTCGCGCACCACGCTCATGCGCTGGGCCTCGACGAACTTCTGGATGGCGAAGCCGATGTCGCCGAAGGTGTGCCCCGGCTTGATCTGGGCCAGGCCCAGGTCCAGGGACTCATAGGTGACGTCGATCAGGCGCTTGGCGCGGGCGTTGATCTCGCCGACCGGATACATGCGGCTCGAGTCGCCGTGCCAGCCGTCGACGATGACCGTATGGTCGATGTTGACGATGTCGCCTTCCTTCAGGACCTTGTCGCCGGGAATGCCGTGGCAGACGACGTGGTTGATCGAGGTGCAGACCGTCTTGGTGTAGCCCTTGTAGCCCAGGCAGGCGGGCGTGCCGCCGTTGTCCAGGGTGAACTCGCGCACCAGGTCGTCCAGCTCGCCCGTGGTCACGCCCGGCTTCACGTGCTCGGTGATCATGTCCAGCGCCTCGGCGACCAGGCGGCCGGCCTTGCGCATGCCCTCGAAGCCTTCCGCGTCATGGAGGCGAATCTCGTGGCTGCGGACGAAGACGTCGGTTTCCAGGTCGGGGGTCTCGTACATGATCGGCTTTCGGGGAGGCGCGCGCTCCGCAAGGGCGCGGAACGGGCGAAGAGGCGGCTTTCAGGACTTCAGATGGTCAGACTAGCACAAAACCTCAAGCGCGTCAGGGTTCGCCGCTGACGCAGGGCCGCGCCCTTCCTATCTACGGGCCATGTCCCAGATCGCCCCCTCTCCCACCGCCGCCGTCCTGATCATCGGCGACGAGATTCTGTCGGGCCGCACCCGCGACATCAATCTGAACGCCCTGGCCCGCTTCCTGGCGCCGCTGGGCGTGGACCTGATGGAGGCGCGGGTGGTCGGCGACCGTCAGGACCGGATCGTCGCGGCGCTGAACGCCCTGCGCGCGACGCACGACTATGTCTTCACCACCGGCGGCATCGGCCCGACCCATGACGACATCACCGCCGACGCGGTCGGCGCCGCCTTCGGCGTTCCGGTCAGCGAACACCCCGAGGCCCTCGCCATCCTTGAGCGCCGCTATCCGCCGGGCGAGTTCAACGCCGCGCGCCGCCGCATGGCCCGCGTGCCGAAGGGCGGCGTGCTGATCGCCAATCCGGTCAGCGGCGCCCCGGGCTTTCAGGTCGAGAACGTCTTCGTCATGGCCGGCGTGCCCAAGATCATGGAGGCCATGCTGGACGACGTGGCCCCGCGCCTGCGCACCGGCGTCCCCGTGCACAGCCGAACCCTGCGCGTGACCGGCGTCGGCGAGGGCGCCGTGGCCGACATCCTGCGCGCCGCCGCCGAGGCGCGGCCGCACCTGTCCTTCGGCTCCTACCCCTTCGGTTTCGGCGCGGGACAGAGCCCGGGCGAGGTCGGAACCCAGCTGGTGATCCGGGGACGAGACGTCGCCGAAGTTGACGCAGCGGAACACGATCTTGCCGAAAACCTACGTTGTTCCGGCATCGAAATTGCCGTTACGTAACCTCACCAAGGTGTGAAATTGTGCGATTTTTGCGCCACGCTTTCGCCGAGAAGCGGTCCGACACCGGCCCTGGACGCAACGCTTTCATGACACGGACGCTGTCGCTGTTAGCGTGACGGCCCTCCCCGAACCAAGGCTGGCCGCCTTCTTCAAAAATGGCCGGCCCAATACATAGGTGAAGCGTAATGACTCCCAGGAATATGGTCTGCCTCGGCGGCCTGGCTCTGACCACCGCCCTGATGACGGGCGTCGCCGCCCCGGCCTTCGCGGGCTCCTTCTATCTTCAGGAACAGTCCGTGCGGGGCGCCGGACGCGCCTTCTCGGGCGAGGCCGCCGATCGCGGCGTCGGCTCGATGTGGTGGAACCCCGCCTCCATCGCCCGCAGCGGTCGTGAAGTCTCGGTCGGCCTGCACGCCATCCGCATCGACTCCGAAGTGAGGAACGCCGGCTCCTACGTCACCTATCCGGGCGGCGTGGACGTGCCGGTGGTCAACCCGCGCAACACCGAGGTCGACCCGATCGAAAGCGGCCTGGTTCCCAACTTCGCCTTCGCCACGCCGATCGGCGACCGCTTCGCCGTCGGCGTCTCGGTGGCCGCCCCCTACAACTTCACCACCAAATATGAAGCGCCGTCCTTCGCCCGCTATGACGCCCTGACGTCGGAGCTGCGCTCGGGCGACGCCGGCCTGACCGTGGCCTGGCAGGTCAACGACTGGCTGGACGTCGGCGCCGGGCTGAACGCCCAGTTCGTCAAGGCCAAGCTGACCTCGGCCATGCCCTCGGTCTCGCCCCTGCTGCCGGACGGCTCCTCCTCGCTGGAAGGCGACGGCTGGGACTTCGGCTGGAACGTCGGGGCCCAGGTCCACAAGGGCCCCTGGGACTTCGGCCTGTCCTATCGTTCCAAGATCGAGCACGAACTGGACGGCGACGTGGCCGTCGTCCTGACCGGCCCGCTGGCGCCCAACAGCGTCTCGACCGGCGGGACCGCCCGCTTCAACACCCCCTGGTTCGCCTCGGCCTCGGCGCGCTACGCCGTCAACGACAGGCTGACCCTGAACGCCCAGGTCAACCGCATCGGCTGGTCCGAGTTCGACGCCATCACCGTCGAATATCCGAACGGCGGCGACGTCATCCATCAGAACTACAAGGACGTCACCACCGGCGCGATCGGCCTGGACTACGCCCTCAGCGACAAGACCACCCTGCGCGCCGGCGTCGGCTACGATCCGACCCCGACCCGCGACAGCCTGCGCACCGCCCGCATCCCGGACGCCGACCGCTGGCTGTTCTCGGTCGGCGGCTCGACCGAGGTGACCCAGGGCGTCACCTTCGACGCGGGCCTGACCTACATCGCCTTCAGCGACTCGACGATCCGCGACGACCGGACCTTCTACGCCGGAACCCCGGCGGCCGTGACCTCGCACCTGCGCGGCGAGGCCGAGGGCTCGGCCCTGGTTGCCTCCATCGGCGCCCGCTGGGCCTTCTGATCCCGGCCTGACCGCGAATACGGAAACGGCGGCCCCTGCAAGGGAGCCGCCGTTTTCATTTTCCTCCCCATGCAATGGGGAGGTGGATCGGTCGCGGCAGCGAACGAGACGGAGGGGCCGCTCGGTTCCGCCGTCGCAAAGCCCCTCCACCGCTACGCGGTCCCCCTCCCCATTTCATGGGGAGGAAAACGCCGGCTCAGCCCTGGGCGCTTTGACCCTTGCCGCCGTTCGACGGGCGGCGGCGGCGCGGGCGGCGCTTCAGTTCGCCGACCGGCTTGGGCTCGACCGCGGGCGTCGCGCGCACGGCCGAACGGGCGCGGTCGCCCGCCATGGGGTCATAGGCCGCCGCCGGGCGCTCGGCGTGCTGCGTCCGGTCGCGGCCGCCCCGGCGCTGACGGTGCGGCTGGCCGCCGCCCTCGGGCCTGACGCCGTCGCGGCGCGGGTTGCGCCCCCGGCCGCCACGACCCTCGCCGTCGGAACGGCCTTCGCGCTCGGGCAGGGTCGCCTTCTTGGCCACGCCCGCCGCCATGATGGAGGCGTCCAGCTGGGCCAGGGCCTTGTCGTTGCGGCGGTCGATCGCGGGGATCTTCTGGCGCGTGACCTTCTCGATGTCCTTCAGCAGCTTCATCTCGTCGCCGGCGACGAAGCTGACGGCGGTGCCGTCCTTGCCCGCGCGGGCCGTGCGGCCGATGCGGTGGACATAGGCTTCCGGCACATAGGGCAGCTCGAAATTCACCACATGGGTGACCTTGTCCACGTCGATGCCGCGCGCGGCGATGTCGGTGGCGACCAGAACGCGCAGCTTGCCGTTCTTGAAGGCCTCAAGGGCGCGCTCGCGCTGGGGCTGGCTCTTGTTGCCGTGGATGGCCCCGGCCTCGACGCCGCCCGCCTCCAGATAGGCCGCGACCTTGTCGGCGCCGTGCTTGGTCTTGGTGAAGACCAGGCAGCGCGTATAGGCGGGGTCCGAGAACAGTTCGGTCAGCAGGGCGCGCTTGCGGCCCTGTTCGACCCAGATCACCGACTGCTTGATGCGCTCGACCGTGGTGGCCTGCGGCGTGACCTGGACCTTGACCGGGTCCTTCAGCAGCTCGCCCGCCAGCTTGCCGATCTCCGAGGGCATGGTGGCCGAGAAGAAGAGGTTCTGGCGCTTGGCCGGGATGCGGCTGACGATCTGGCGGATCGGCTTGATGAAGCCCAGATCCAGCATCTGGTCGGCCTCGTCCAGGACGAAGATCTCCGTCTGCGACAGGTCCAGCGTCTTCTGCTGGATGTGGTCCAGCAGGCGGCCGGGCGCGGCCACCAGGACGTCCAGACCCTGTTGCAGGGCGCGCTCCTGGGCGCCGTATTTCACGCCGCCGAAGATGACGGCGACGCGGAAGCCGAGGTGCTGGCCGTACTGCTTGAAGCTGTCGCCGATCTGGGTGGCCAGCTCGCGCGTCGGGCTCAGGATCAGGGCGCGCGTGGTGCGCGGGCGCGGCGCCACGCGGTTCTCGGCCAGGCGGTGCAGGATGGGAAGGGCGAAGGCCGCCGTCTTGCCGGTGCCGGTCTGGGCGATGCCCAGCAGGTCCTTGCCCTTCATGACGTCGGGAATGGCCTTGGCCTGGATCGGCGTCGGCTTCTCATAGCCGGTCGCGGTCAGGGCGGTCAGGAGAGCCTTGTTCAGGCCCATGGATTCGAAAGTGATGGTGTCGCTCACGTCTGTCTTTCACGAACGGCGGCGCGCGCGGCTGGACAAGCCAGGCCTTCACAAAGGGCGCACGTCGCCTGCCCGAAGCTCGGGCGGGGAACGGGCGCCGCCCCGCGTGTATGGACGACGTATGAAATCGAATGATCCGGCCGCTCGACAGACAAGCTTTTCGTGGGAAAAGCCAAACACGCGCTGGAGCGCGCCGGTCACCGCATTGTGCGATGCAGCGCAGATGGGCCTCAATAGCGGCCAAGTCAAGGCGAAGCCGCCGAAAGCCTACAGCAGATTGACCGCCATATTGACCGCCAGGGCCAGGATGACCGTATTGAACAGCCAGGCCACGACGCTGTGGACGGTGGCGATGCGGCGCAGGGTCTGGCTGGATATCTGCACGTCGGCGGTCTGGTTCGCCACGCCGATGATCAGGGCGAAATGCAGGAAATCCCAATAGTCGGCGTCAGCCTCGCCCGGAAACATCAGGCCCTGCCGATCGCCCCGGCCGGTCTCGGCGGGCGCATAGAATTCATGGGCGTAGTGCAGGGCGAAGATCATCTGCACGAACAGCCAGGACAGGGCGATGGTGGCCACGGTCAGGGCGGCGGCCGCCGCCGTCGGCTTGCCCCCCGACGCCGCCATGAAGACGATGACGAAGACGCTGGCCCCCGCCGCCATCAGGCTGAGCGGCAGCACCGCCCCGCCCGCCTGATCCAGCTCCGCCGCCCGCGCGCGGATCGCCGCCACCGATCGGGTCCGGCTCAACCGCACGAAGGTCAGCAGCAGGAAGGCGGCCACGCCCGCGTCCCAGGCCACCGCCAGCCGCATCGGCCAGCCCCAGGCGCCCGGCGAGACCGCGCCGGCGGCCGCCGTCACGACGAGGCCCAGCCAAAGGGCCATATGCAGGCGGAAGAGGCGCGCGACCGGCTTCATGGCCGCATGATCGCCCGCTTCCGCCGCGACCGCCAGGGCCCGGCGACGGCGCCCGCCGTCAGCTCTTCCAACGCAGCACCGTCTCCTTGATCGGATTGATGAAGGCGCGGCCCTCGGCCCGGCTCTTCAGCCATTCGCGCTTCAACTGCTGATACCATTTGGCCTGTTTGTCGGCGTCGTCGATCCAGATCAGGGCCGGGTCGTATTTCAGCCCCTCGTTCTGCAGGTTCACCATGCCGCCGTCCTGCTTCAGGAAGGCGACGACCCCCATGCGCAGGAAGGGCTTGGCGACGCCGAACACCCAGTGGTCGGACCAGAAGATCTGGGTGATGCGGGTCTTCGTCTCGCTCACCGGCGTCAGGCAGGTCAGGGCCAGCACCTGCTTTTCCCCCACCTGGATATGCTCCCAGCGATAGCCCGGCAGGCGGAAGGTGATCTCGGTCGCGGGCGCCCCGCCCAGCACCTTGTAGAGGCGGCTGTTCGAGGACGGCGCATGGCGCACCATGGCCCAGCCGAAGTCGACCGGGGCGAAGGTCTTGGCCTTCTCGTGCATCGAATGCTCGGACCGCCACCACCACTGCTGGTGGACGTAAGGCCCGTGCGCGGGGTCCATCAGGCCGACGACGGCGTGGTCGATATGGCTGTCGAAATCCATCCACTCGACCAGACGCGGCTGGCCGACCGCGCCGGGGAACAGCGGCGGTTCCTGGTCCGGTTCGGACGGGTTGCGGGCGTCGGCCGCCATCCAGACGAAGACCATGCCCTGGCTCTCGCGCACCGGATAGGAGCGGACCTTGATGCGCTCAGCCTCGAAGGCCTGATCCTCGACCAGCGACGGGATGGCCGCGCATACGCCGTCCGGCCGGAAGCGCCAGCCGTGATAGGGGCATTCGATCGTCTCGCCCTCGCCCGGCTTCTCGACCAGCCGCCCGGCCGACAGCGGCGCCGCGCTGTGTGGGCAGATGTCGCGCATGCCATAGACCTGGCCCGCGCGGGTGCGGCCGATCAGGACCGGCTCGCCCATGACCTCATACCGTTTCAGACTGGCGACCGGCACGTCGCGCGCCAGGGCGACGAAATACCAGGCGTCGGTGATGAAGCCCTTGCCGAAGGCCGTCGGCGGGGCCTTGGCTTCTGGGGCGGAGGAAGATGCGGGCGCGGCGTCTGCGGTCATGGCCGCCTTGTAGCAGCAGGGACGGTCAGGCGTCCAAAGGCCATTCCCTTCCTCACCCGATGAATTAATCTGGCGCAAATGGTCTTGGGAGAGACGTCTTGATCCGCACCGCCTTCATCGCAACGACCCTGCTGCTGGCCGCCGCCCCCGCCGCGCTCGCTCAGAAAGCCTTGGCCCAGGACGGCCACGTCAACCACGCGGGGCCCGACGCGGGGCCCGACGCGGGACACAGGGCCTTCACCTCCGATCGCCTCAGCGTGGCGGTCGATGGGCCCGACGGCGCCCCCGCCCTGATCCTGATCCCCGGCCTGTCGTCCTCGCCCGACATCTGGCAGGGCACGGTCGATCATCTGGCGGGGCGCTATCGCATCCACCGCATCCACGTCGCCGGCTTCGCGGGCGCCGCGCCCCAGGCCAATGCGCAGGGCGATGCGCCCCGGCCGGTCGCCGCCCCCGTGGCCGAGGAAATCGCCCGCTACATCCGCGAACAGCATCTGAACAAACCCGCCGTCGTCGGCCACTCCATGGGCGGGACCATGGGCATGATGCTGGCCGCGCGTCACCCCGATCTGGTCGGCAGGCTGATGGTCGTCGACATGATCCCCTTCATGGGCGCCATGTTCGGCGCGCCCGGCGCGACGGCCGAGAGCGTGACCCCCGTGGCCGATCAGATCTGGGCCGCCCAGGCCAACAGCCCGCGCGAGACCTACGTCGCCCAGGCCACGGCCTCCATCAACGGCATGATCAACACCGAGAGCCGCCGCGAGGAGGCCCTCCAGGACATGCGCGACAGCGACCAGAAGGTCTCGGCCGCCGCCTTCCGCGAACTGGTCGCCACCGACCTGCGCCCCGAACTGGCGAAGATCACCGCCCCGACCGAGGTGCTCTACGTCAAGTTCAACGACGCCCGCATGACCGACGCCGTCACCGACGCCGTCTATCAGATGTCCTTCGCGAACCTGCCCGGCGCGAAACTGAAGCGCATCGACGACAGCGCCCACTTCATCATGTTCGACCAGCCGACGGCCTTCTACGGCGAACTGGACGCCTTCCTGACCCGATGAGCCATCCGGCCGCGGACCGGATCGTCGGCCTGTATCAGGACAAGGCGGCGGACTGGATTCGCGACCGGGGCGCCGCCTTGCGCCGACACGAGGGCGATTGGGACGAGGCCGCCTGGCTGGACCGCTTCACCGGGGACTGGCCGCCCGGCGCCCGCGTGCTGGACGTCGGCTGCGGCTCGGGCTGGCCCATGGGCGCCGCCCTGCTGGAGCGCGGGTTCGAGGTCGTCGGCCTGGACGCCTCGCCGGGCCTGATCGCCCATGCGCGCGAAACCCTGCCCAAAGGCGACTGGCGCATCGGCGACATGCGCGAGGCCCTGCCGGAGGGCGCCTTTCGCGGCGTTCTGGCCTGGCACAGCCTGTTCCATCTGACGCCTGAGGCGCAGGCGACGGTCCTGCCCGCGCTGGCCGCCCGCGTCGGTCCGGGCGGGCGGCTGATGTTCACCGCCGGTCCCGCCCACGGCGAGGCGATCGGCGAATGGCGCGGCGAGGCGCTCTATCACGGCAGTCTGGACCCCGGCGCCTATCGCGACCTGCTGACCGGGGCCGGTCTGACGGTGGAGAACGCTGGCGATCAGGGCGTCTGGCTGGCCCGGCGCGCCATTCTTTCGGCGAAATAGGCGCTCACGCTGCCGTGATCGAGAATGGGGGCGTTTTCGTCGGCGGCGGGAACCGCTAGGGTCCGCGCCGCTGGCTGAGAGGGATGTTCATGGCGCGCACGGATCGCGGACCCGACGGAAACGAACAGGGCGCAGGAAAACCCCGCCGCACCTTCATGGGCGCCCTCTTCTACTGGGGCGCGGTTCTGGCTGTCTGGGGCCTGATCTTCGGCGTCGTCTTCTTCGCCGTCTTCGCGCGCGACCTGCCGGACACCTCCAGCCTGTATGAGGTCGATCGCCAGCCGTCGATCACCTATCTGGACCGCTCCGGCGCCCTGATCGCGGTGCGCGGCACCCAGATGGCGCCCCCGGTCGATCTGGACGCCCTGCCCGACTATGTCCCGGCCGCCTTCGTGGCCATCGAGGACCGGCGCTTCTACCATCACCCCGGCTTCGATCCGATCGGCATGACCCGCGCCATGGCTTCGAACCTGAAGGCCGGGCGCGTGGTCCAGGGCGGCTCGACCATCACCCAGCAGCTGGCCAAGAACCTGTTCCTGACGCCCGATCAGAACATGAAGCGCAAGGTTCAGGAGCTGATGCTGGCCGTGTGGCTGGAGATGAAGTTCTCCAAGAAGGAGATCCTCGCCCTCTATCTGAACCGCGTCTATTTCGGCGCCGGCGCCTATGGCATCGAATCCGCCGCGCAACGCTATTTCGACAAGAGCGCCGACAAGCTGACGGTCGGCGAGGCCGCCCTGCTGGCGGGCCTGCTGAAGGCGCCTTCGCGCTATTCGCCCGTGTCCGAGAGCGAGCGCGCCGCCGCCCGCGCCAACGTCGTGCTGAACGAAATGGTCGAGGTCGGCGCCATCACCCCGGCGCAGCGCGCGGCCGCCGTGGCCGAGCCGGTGCGGGTGTCCAAGACCCTGGCCAGCCAGCACGCCCAATACTTCATCGACTGGCTGGACAAGCAGATCCGCGGCCTGGTCGGAGAGCCGACCGAGGACCTGGTGGTCGAGACCACCCTGGACCTGACGCTGCAGACCGACGCCGAGCGCGCCGTGCGCCGCATCCTGGACCGCGACAAGGGCAAGGGCGTCGAACAGGCGGCCCTGGTCGCCCTGGACGGCGACGGCCGGGTGCGCGCCATGATCGGCGGCGCCTCCTACGGCGATAGCCAGTTCAACCGCGCCGTCGATGCGCGCCGTCAGGCGGGCTCGGCGTGGAAGCCCTTCGTCTATCTGGCGGCGGTCGAGGCGGGCTATACGCCCGAGACCCCGGTGGTGGACCAGCCCGTGACCATCGGCGGCTGGTCGCCGCGCAACTATTCCGGCAATTTCGCCGGCCAGATGACCCTGGCCCAGGCCGTGGCCCAGTCGACCAACACCGTCGCCGCCTATGTCGCCGATCAGGTCGGGCGCGACGCCGTGGCCCGCGCCGCCCGCCGCCTGGGGATCACCAGCGAGATCGGCCTGCAGCCGTCCATGGCCCTGGGCGCCGTCGAGGTCAGCCCGCTGGAGATGGCCCAGGCCTATGACGCCTTCGCCAACGGCGGCCGCCGCGTCGACGCCTATGGCATCAGCCGCATCCGCACCCCGGCCGGCCGGGTCATCTACACCCACGGCCCGACCGAAGGCGGCCAGGCCGTCAACAACCCGCCGCTCTACTACATGAACCAGATGTTGCGCGGCGTCGTCACCTCGGGCAGCGGCCGCTCGGCCGCCATCGGCGGACGGGACATCGCGGGCAAGACCGGCACCACCTCGGACTACAAGGACGCCTGGTTCGTCGGCTACACGGGCGGCTTCGTCGCCGCCGTCTGGGTCGGCAAGGATGACAACAAGCCCATGGCCCGCGTCACCGGCGGCTCCTCGCCCGCCGCCATCTGGCGCGGCTTCATGGAGGCGGCCCTGCCCCGCCTGGCGGTCCAGGCCATCCCCAACGGCCCGCCCCTGCCCGAGGGCTGGACCGCGCCGGACCCGGTCGGCGACCTGATGGGCCGGGTCGAGGACCCCTACGCCACGGCCGTTCCATACGACGCCCAGCCGCCCGTGGTCGTCGAGAGCCAGCCCCCCCAGACAGCCCCCCAGACGGCCCCGCAGGCCGCCCCGCCGCAACAGCCCCCGGCGGCGCGCCCCGCTCCGCAACAGCAACGCCAGCCCGACGCGCTGTTCTTCTGACCTCCGCCTTCTCCCCTTGCGGGAGAAGGCCCTAGCCGCCCGCCGCGTGCAGCGCCGCGCCGTGCTCGCGCAGCCAGCGTCGGTGGGGGCGATGATCCCCGACCAGACGGGCCACGACCGCCCAATAGGCCGGGCTGTGGTCGGCGTGGACCAGGTGGGCGACCTCGTGCGCGGCCAGGTAGTCGGCCACGGCGGGCGGGGCCATGATGACGCGCCAGGAATAGCGGATCGAACGGTTGTGCGGGCTGCACGAGCCCCAGCGCGAGCGGGTGTCGACGATGGACACCTTCACCGGCTTCTGGCCCAGAGCCCTTAGGTGAACCTCGGTCCGCTCGACCAGGAAATCGCGCGCGGCGCGGCGGAACCAGTTCTCGATGCGCCGCGAATAGGCCTCGCCCTCGCCGCCCGATCGCAGCACCGGCCCCTCAGGGGTATCGATCAGGCGCGCGGCGCCCGCGCCCCCGCCGGCCTCCAGCCGCAAGGGACGCCCCAGCCATGTCGCCTCGGCGCCCGGCGCGAACGCCAGGGTCTCGGCCCGCGCGGCCAGCCGTTCGGCGATCCATCCGGCCTTGGTGCGGGCGAAGGCCACCACCTCGCCCAGCCGCCGCTCGCTGGGAGCCACGGCCACGGCCTCGCCCGCGCGGGCGTCGATGCGGATCGACAGCCTTCGCGCGCGCGGATTGACCGACAGCCTCAGGGCGCCGCCGCCCTCAAGCGGCAGACGCTGACCGTTCCGGTACGACACTGACGGCTTCATTGCTGGCGATGAAATCGCGCACGCGCGGATAGATCTCCTCGCGGAAACGGCGGCCGTTGAAGACGCCGTAGTGGCCGACCTTGGGCTGGACGTAGAGCAGGCGCCGGTCATCGGGGATGTTGGGCGTCAGGCCGTGCGCCGCCTGGGTCTGGCCGACGCCGGAGATGTCGTCCATCTCGCCCTCGACGGTGGCCAGGCCGATGTCGGTGATCGCCGTCAGATCGACCGTCTGGCCGCGATGCTGCAACAGGCCGCGCGGCAGCAGGTGCTGCTGGAAGACGATGTCGATGGTCTGGAGATAGAACTCCTCCGTCAGGTCCAGCACCGACAGATATTCATCGTAGAATTGCTCGTGCTTCTCGACCCCGTCGCCGTCGCCCGCCACCAGGTCGTCGAAATAGCGGCGATGGGCGTCGATATGCTTGTCCTCGTTCATCGACATGAAACTGTAGAGCTGGACGAAGCCCGGATAGACCCGCCGCCCGACGCCCGGATAGGGCAGGGGCACGGTGTGGATCATGTTCGACTTGAACCAGGTGAAGGGCTTTGCCTCGGCCAGCTGGTTCGTCACCGTCGGCGACAGGCGGGCGTCGATGGGCGAGCCCATGAAGGTCATGGAGGCGGGCCGGTTCGGATCGTCCTGGGCCGCCATCACCGCGCAGGCCGCCAGCACCGGCGGCCCCGGCTGGCAGACGCCGACGACGTGGGCGCGCGGCCCGACCGCCGCCAGCATCTCGCGGACATGGTCGATGTAGTCGTGAAAGTCGAAGCGGCCTTCCAGCATCGGCACCTGACGCGCGTTCGACCAGTCGGTGACATAGACGTCGTGATCCTGAAGGAAGGTCTCGACCGTGCCGCGCAGCAGGGTGGCGTAGTGGCCCGACAGGGGCGCCACGATCACCACGGCGGGCGCCGCCGCCGGCCGGCCCGCCCGCTTCAAGTCCCCGATGTTGCGGGCGAAGCGCACCAGTCGGCACCAGGGCGAGGACCAGACGACCTGTTCGGTGGTGCGGACGGGCTTGCCGTCGATCTCGATCGTCTCCAGGCCCCAGTCGGGCTTGCCGTAGCGGCGCGTCAGGCTCTCGAACACCTCGGCCGCCGCATAGGCGGTGCGGCCGATCGCCGTGTCCGACGCCGGATTGAAGGGAGAGGTCCAGAACCGGCGAGCCATCTGGGCCCCGATCCGGAACGGCGTCGCCGAATGATAGGCGAGCTCGTGAAAAGCGTAGAGCATGAAACCCCGACTGCGGCCCCCGCCGATGCGGAACGCCGATCATACAGGGTGTTGCGCCGCAAAAAAGACCGGCGGCGCTTCGTTCAGGGAAAGGTGATCAACCCTTCTCCATCGCGTTCTCGATCAGGGTCGCGGTGCGGCCGGGCCCCAGGTCATGGGCGACGGCGCTGCGGAACTTCCCGTCCGGCCCCATCAGATAGACGGTCAGGCCGTGGTTCATGGTGTAGCCCTCGCCCTCGCCGACCTTCTGATAGAAGGCGCGGTATTCCCTGGCGACCTGGGCCACCTGTTCGGGCGTGCCGGTCAGGCCGATGACGCCGTCGGGGAAGCCGTCCGACGATAGATAGTCCTTCAGCATCTGCGGCGTGTCGCGCTCGGGGTCGATGCTGATGAAGACGATCTGCAGATCCCTGGCCTTGTCGCCCAGCCTCTCCTGCACGGCGTTCAGCACGCCCAGCGTCGTGGGGCAGTAATCGGGGCAGTAGGTGAAGCCGAAGAAGACCAGGCTCCACCGGCCCTCAAGGATCGACTGGTCGACGACCTGGCCGTCCTGATTGGTCAGGGTGAAGGGGCCGCCGACCAGGGGCTGGCCGGTGGCGGCGTCCGTGGTCCGGGCCGCCTGCTGACGACCGCCGACCACCACCATGGTGATCAGGCCCAGGGCAAGGGCGATGACCGCACAGGCGGCGGCGAACAGGATCACGGGACGGCGGGGCATGGCGTCTCCTCGGGGGGAAGCGGTTCCTCATCGGCGGGCGCGACACGGGCGACCGTGCAGCGCCGCCGCGTCCGGTCTATAGAAGAGGGGTGAGCCGCACAGAAGCCCCCATTCCGCCGCAGGCCCGCCCCGCGGCCCCGCCGCATGTCCTGGCCCAGGCTGCGGGCGAACTCGCCGGCCTGCCCGAACTGCCCCGGCGCGGGCGCGGCCTGTCGCTGCGCACCCTGATCGTGCTGCGCTGGCTGGCGGTGATCGGCCAGACCAGCGCCATCCTGACCGCCTATTTCGCCCTGCATTTCCCCCTGCCTCTATGGGAATGCCTGACGGTGATCGGGGCGGGCGTGGCGATGAACCTGGCCACCATGGCGCGGGCGCGGCGCATCGACGGCAGCCTGCCCGACGGCCCCCGGACCGCCGCCCAACTGGGCTTCGACATCCTGCAGCTGGCGACCCTGCTGGCCCTGACCGGAGGGCTGGCCAACCCCTTCTGCCTGCTGCTGGTCGCGCCGGTGACGATCGCGGCGGCGGCCCTGCCCGCGCGCCAGGCCGTGCTGCTGGGGATCATGGCCCTGATCGCCGTGGGTTTCCTCTTCTCCTGGTCCCTGCCCCTGCCGTGGCGGCTGCACGAACACCTGGAGCTGCCCGGCCTCTATCGCCTGGGCCTGGGCCTGGCCCTGGTGACGGGGGTGCTGTTCACCGCCGGCTACGCCTGGAAGGTCGCCGCCGACGCCGACAAGCTGGAGCTGGCCCTGGCGACGACGCAGGACGTCCTTCAGCGCGAGCAGAGGCTGGCGGCCCTGGGCGGCCTGGCCGCCGCCGCCGCCCATGAGCTGGGCACGCCGCTCGCCACCATCCAGGTCGTCGCCAAGGAGATGCTGCGCGACGCCGTCCCCGACAGTCCGGCCGCCGAGGACGCCGCCCTGATCCTGCAGCAGGCGGAGCGCTGCCGCGCCATACTGAAGCAGCTTTCGGCCCAGCCCGAAGAGGGCGACGCCCTGTTCGCGGACATCGGCCTGAAGGCCCTGCTGGAAGAGGTGGCCGAGCCGCATCGCGGCTTCGACCTGGACTTCGAGATCGGGCTGCGGGTCCCGCCGGGTCAGGCCGCGCCGCGCGTGCGCCGCCTGCCCGAGATCGTCCACGGCCTGTCCACCCTGGTCGAGAACGCCGCCGACTTCGCCGCCACGCGGGTGCGGCTGACGGCCGTGGTCGACGCCGGCTGGATCGAGGTCGACATCCTCGACGACGGCCCCGGCTTCGCCTCCGAGATCCTGCCGCGCCTGGGCGAGCCCTATGTGACCAGCCGCCCCCAGGCCAAGGCCCGCCGCGCCCTGGCCGCCCAGATAGCCGCCGCCTCGCGCCCCGCCCGGCGCGGCCTGCGCGCGCCGCCCCCGCCGATCACCGCCCCCATCGCACCCAGCCAGGGCGGCATGGGCCTGGGCTTCTTCATCGCCCGCACCCTGCTGGAGCGGACCGGCGCCAAGGTCTCGGTCGGCTCCGGCGACGCCGCCAAGGGCCAGCCCGGCGGCGCGCTCGTCTCGGTGCGCTGGCCGCGACAGGCGCTGGAAGTGGTCGCCTCGGCCATGGACGGCGACGGAACCTGATGTCGCAGTCGGGAGCTTGGCCCTTGACCCTGCGTCGCTGACGCACGACCTGAAACGGCAGGAGAATTTCATGTCCGAACTCGAGACCCAGATCGCCGCCCTCAACGACAAGTCCCTGCTGCTGCTGGACGACGATCAGGCGCTGCGCACCCGTTTGGGCCGGGCGCTGGAGTCGCGCGGGTTCGCCGTCGCCGTGGCCGGCTCGGTGGCCGAGGCGAACGACGCCCTGCGCCAGTCGGTCCCGGCCTTCGCCGTGCTGGACATGCGGCTGGAGGACGGCAACGGCCTGAAGGTGGTCGAGATGATCCGCGAGCGGCGCGAGGACGCCCGCATCGTCATGCTGACCGGCTACGGCGCCATCGCCACCGCCGTCGCGGCGGTCAAGGCCGGGGCCGTCGACTACCTGCAGAAGCCCGCCGACGCCGACGACGTGGTCAAGGCCCTGCTGTCCGCCGGCGAAGCGCCCGAGCCGCCGGAAAACCCCATGTCGGCCGACCGGGTGCGCTGGGAGCATATCCAGCGCGTCTATGAGCTGTGCGACCACAACGTCTCCGAGACGGCCCGCCGCCTGGGCATGCACCGCCGCACCCTGCAACGCATCCTGGCCAAGCGCGCGCCGCGATAGGCTGCGCCTATCGGGCTTTTCTGGGCGCCATGCTCGCGACGCGGTCGCTCGCGGCTTGAGCGCGGGCCGGACTCTGCGCACCTGATTTTTGCGACAGAAATTCCTCTGAAAAATCAGGGCGGCTTTGAGCGCTATGCAGCGCTGACCGCCCGCGGAATTTGGCGCCGCTAACGCCTGTATGAAGGCGTGGGGAGCGCGGCCGGCTTCGGGTTCAGCGCCACCCATTCGACGGCCAGTTCGCTTAGCCGCCGTGTATCGCCATGTTTTCGCTTAACCTCGCTGACGATTTTCTCCGCCTCCTTCAATTCAGGAGCAGGCAAGGGCTTGCCGGAACCGAGATGCGTCAGAAGGGCGTCTGACATCCGCTTGAACTCTTCATCCCAATTTACGCCCCCGTTGCCATCAAGCTCTCTGGCGATGCGCCCCGATATCCGAATGACTTCGCCTTGCACGGTGTCCGCCGCCCCGCTCGACGGAACCAGCAAGGCCCACAATTCCTGATGGCGATCCTCCCAACCGGCAGCCCTCGCCACGATCGGCGACTTGCCGTCATGCACGCTCCGGCGTGGGACCGGGGGGACGCCGAAAAGGCTATAGAGCTTGTCGAGTGCGGCGCTGGTCGCGTCCCTGCTTTCCGGGTTGAAGCCGCTGCGGTGGAACTCGAAGTCCGTTCCGATACGCTGTACAAAGCCCCGCATTTCCGGAGAAATTCGATCATCACTCTTTTGCCCGCGTCCCAGCAAACGCGAGGCAAACGAGCGGATGCCGGTCTCCTGGCGCGGTTGCGCGGCCAGCAACAATTCCGCAATTTCAGCCGTCTGCTGGATTTTCGCGTTGCTGCATTGCTGGAGGGCGAGCGCCAATGGGGTCAGGCCGCTGTTGTTGGAAGCATCAACACGTGCGCCATGTTCAAGCAGGGTTCGGGCCGTTTGCACGTTTCCGACTGAAGCGGCCTTGTGAAGGGGCGTGTCCCCCCTGCTATCGCTGCAATTCACATCCGCGCCCAGCTCCAGCAAGACGCTGATCTTTCCCTGCCAGTGACCGCCGCGATCATGCAGGGGAGTCTCGCCGTAGCTGTCGGCTGCAGAAATATCAGCGCCCTGAGCGACCAACCATCGCGCAATGTCGTCTGGAAGCTCGTTGAAGGCCAAAGCCGTTCTCTTGAAGGAGCCGCCACGGGCGTTTACGTCGCACGCATCGAATACAGCCATAATCGCATCGGAATCGCCGGTCCTCAGCAATTCCTCAAAATCCTTCGGCAACGTCTTCTTCTTTGCTTTCGCCACCCCGAAAGACCCCCTTCTCAAAATTACTGAAATCACCCAAAGCGATGCGGATGGCCCATCCACCCGGATTTCTGGGCAACGGCTCATCTTGAGCCATATCTGCCGTTTCTTCGCAAAGCCCCTGAAACCGGCATCGACTCTACGCTACCGCGCCGGCGCTTTCACCTTGATCGTGCATCGCTGACGCCGGGTCCTGGCGACATAGACTAGATGCCGCCGCATATGGCCGTGGGAGAAGGGCGTCACGCCCGCAGCGTCCGGAGCGCGCCCAGACGGGCGAAGGCCAGGGTCAGGGCCTTGCGGCGCGCGGGGGCCAGAGGCGTGGCGGCCGCCTCGCGCACCACTGCCCCGCCGAAGCCGTCGGCGACGATCAGCCCCGGCTCCTCCGGCAGGACGCCCTCGGGGAACTCCGGAGCCACGGCGAAATAGAAGGCGTCGCAGAAGGGGCCGTACTCCCGCCACTTCCGATCCACGCGATAGTCGTCGATCCCCGACTTCACCTCGCAGATGACGATGTCGCCCTTCGGCCCCAGCGCCATGACGTCGGCGCGCCGTCCATTGGGCAGGCAGACCTCCAGCAGGGGCGCATAGCCCATGTCCGCCATCAGCCGGGCGGCCCCCCGCGTGACCGCCAGGGTCGTCTCCGGACGGCTGAAGACCAGTTCGAGGTGAAGCGCGGCGGCGGGCATCCGCCTTTATGTTCCGCCTATGTTCCGGCCGCAAGCGCCTTTCCTCCCCATGCCAATGGGGAGGGGGACCACGAAGTGGTGGAGGGGCTTGGCGACGGCGGAACCAAGAAGCCCCTCCGTCTCGGTCGCTATCGCGCCCGATCCACCTCCCCATCGCAGTGGGAAGGAAAATCAGCCCCCCAGCTTCAGACGGTTGACCCGCCACTCGTCCCGCGTCTGGCCCCACAGATTGACCGCATGCTCATGAAACGGCGGCGGCGCCCGCCCCGGCCCGCGGTCGGCCGAGCCCAGCCGCTCGGCCACCTTCTCCGACGCCCGATTGTCCGGGTCGATGCAGTGGATGACGTCGGGCCAGTCCAGCACGTCGCAGGCGTAGTCCATGGCGGCGGCGGCGGCCTCGACCGCATAGCCCCTGCCGGTGGCCTCGCGGTGCAGGCTCCACCCCACCTCGCGCCCCGGCCAGTCATAGGGATGCAGCGGCCCGATGCGGCCCATCCACAGGCCGGTCGCCTTCTCGATCACCGAGAACATGCCCTCGCCGTGCAGCGCCCACATCCCGGCGACCGAGGCGATGGTCCGCCAGACCTGATGCTTGGACTGCGGCCCGCCGATGAAGCGCGTCGTCTCGGGATCGGCCTGGAACTCGGCCCAGCGCGGAAAGTCCTCCAGCGCCGGCGGACGCAGGAACAGGCGTTCCGTCTCCAGGGTGGGGCCGAGAGGCGATGTCGGGCGGTCGATCACAACAGATACTCGCGTTCCAGGGTGTAGACGCTTCCGTCGCCGGTCAGGACGCTGGAGTAGAGGCCGAAGCGGTCCACGCGGATCGGCGGCGACTTCAACAGGTTGTGCCCCGCGATCCAGGCGCCGATGCGGTCGGGGTTCGCCTGGGGCTTCAGATAGGCCAGGGTGACGTGCGGCCGGTATTCGCGCTTCTCCGGCGGGACGCCCGCCCGCTCGCCCGCCGCTCGACAGCGCCCGGCCAGGACGTTCAGCGGCTCCGACCGTTCCAGCCCGGCCCACAATGTATGGCTGCGGTGCGCGTCGCCGAAGGCGCCGACGCCGTTCAGCGCGATCTCGAACGCGCCCCCGCCCTCGGCCCGGGTCAGTTCGGAGGCCAGGTCGTCGGCCGTGCGCTCGGACGCCTCCCCATAGAAGGCCAGGGTGACGTGCAGGGCCTCCAGCGGCCGCCAGCGCGCGCCGGGCAGGCCGGACTGACGCCGCGCCAGGGTCTCGGCGACGTCCTCGGGGATGGCGATGGCGGTGAACAGGCGCAACATGCGACCCTTGGTAGCGGGCGGAACCGGCGGCCGGAAGTCCGGTTTTTCTTGCATGGACGCCCGCGCGTCCCGATATTTCCGCCAAAGGTCGGGATCTTTCCGGCCGAATGGGAGACTTCTTTCGCGATGAGCGATTTCAACAACGGCTATGCGCGCCCGCTTCCGCAGTCGGCGGACATGTCCGTCGACGCCGGTCTGCGCGCCTTCATGCTGGGCGTCTACAACAAGCTGGCGATCGGCCTGGTCGTC
>JAFKFS010000036.1 GCA_017308115.1 Bordetella sp. | reverse complement strand
TGAGCACGACGCATGTTGCGACGCGAGGGGGATACTTTGCGCTTCGGAACGGCCATGTCCGTCTCAATCTCTAAGTCGGTGCGCCGGTGAAGACGCGAAAACAACAGCGGCGGCCCCCCGATAAGAGCCGCCACGCGAGGGCGGGCTTATGCATGAAGACGCGACCGATTTCAAGGGTCTCGGCGCAGACTGACAGAACAGACGTCAAACCCTTGCGGCAAGGCTTTCCGCCACGGCCTCGCCGATGGCCAGCGAACTGGTCAGGCCGGGACTTTCGATGCCGAACAGCGCCGTCAGCCCTTCCATTCCGTGATTCGCAACGCCGTGAATCTGGAAATCCGGCTGGGCCTCGCCCGGCCCGTGCAGCTTGGGCCGGATGCCGGCGTAGTCGGGCGTCAGCCGCTCGACCTCCACGCCGGGCCAGAAGCGGCGGATGTAGCGGGCGAACTCTTCCGCCTTGGCCGGATCGACGGAGTAATCCTCGGTCTCGACATAGGCCAGGTCGGGCCCGAACACGCCTTGGCCGCCCAGGTCCTTGCGGTAATGGGTGCCCAGGGCGCCGGGAATCGGCGGCGGATAGATCAGGCGGTTGAACGGCGCCGGTCCCGTCAGGCGGAAGTAGACGCCCTTGCCCAGATGGCGAGGCGGAATATCGGCGGACGGATAGTCTTCGATCCGCGCTGCGACCGCCTGCGCCGACAGGCCGGGCGCGGTGACCAGAAGGCGGCTGGTCAGGGTCATCGCCCCCTCCCCGCCCACGCGGATCGAGAAGCCGCCGCCCGGCAGGCCTTGCGCCCCCTCGAACGGCGCCGAGGTCACGACCGAGCCGCCCGCGTCCTCGATCTCGCCCTGAAGGGCCAGCATATAGCCGTGGCTGTCGAACACCCCGCTCTCGGGCGACAGGATGGCGGCGTGGGCGTTCAGTTCCGGCTCCAGCGCCCGCGCCTGGGCGCCGGTCAGATGCTCCAGCCGCTCGACGCCGTTGGTGGTCGCCTGCTGGAAGATGGCCTCGATGCGTTCGACTTCGGCTTCCTCGGTCGCCACGACCAGCTTGCCGCATTTCCAGTGATCGATCTTGCGGCTTTCCAGGAAGCCGTAGAGGGCCCGCCGCCCCTCGACGCAGAACTTCGCCTTCAACGAGCCGGTCGGATAATAGAGCCCGCCGTGGATCACCTCGGAATTGCGCGAGGAGACGCCCTGGCCGATGTGCGGCTCCTTCTCCAGCACCAGCACCGTCAGGCCGCGCCGCGACAGCGCCCGCCCGCAGGCCAGCCCCACAGCCCCCGCGCCCACGACCGTCGCATCGAAGTCGAAAGGCGCGCCCATGGTCCTACCTCTTGCCGTAGAGAGCCCTGGCCCGGCTCTCGAAACACTGGATCAGCTTGTCGACGGCCCGGTCGAAGTTCGCCTGGAGCATCAGGTCCAGCATGCGCGACTTGAAGGCGAAGTCGATGGAGAATTCCAGTCGCGTCCCCTGCGGGTGCGGATGGAACTCCCAGCGGTTCTTCAGGTGCTTGAACGGGCCGCGGATCAGGCCGACCTCCACCTTGGGCGCGTGGACGTCATGGCGCACCCAGGTCGAGAACCGCTCGGTCAGGAAGGCGAAGCCGACCCCGGCCTCGGCGTCCAGCAGATGCACGCCCGGCGCCTCGTCCCGCACGTTCCAGACGCGCATGGAAGTGATCCACGGCACGAAGTCGGGATAGGCCTGCACGTCCGCCACCAGGGCGGCGAGTTGTTCCGGCGCATAGGGCAGGATGCGCGTTACGCGATGGACGGCCAAAGGATCAGCGGCCGTTCCGGGACGACAGCTGGGCCTCGCGCGCGGCCTTCAACCGGGCGAAGTCGTCGCCCGCGTGGTGCGACGAGCGCGTCAGCGGCGAGGACGACACCATCAGGAAGCCCTTGGCCCGCGCGATCGCCTCATAGGCCTTGAACTCTTCGGGCGTGACGAAGCGGTCGATGGCGGCGTGCTTGCGCGTCGGCTGCAGATACTGGCCGATGGTGATGAAGTCGACGCCGGCGGAACGCATGTCGTCCATCACCTGCATGACCTCTTCCTTTGTCTCGCCCAGGCCGACCATGATGCCGGACTTGGTGAACTGGTTGGGGTCGCGCTCCTTGACCATCTGCAGCAGGCGCAGGGAGTGGAAGTAGCGGGCGCCCGGCCGGATCTTCAGATAGAGGCGCGGAACCGTCTCGAGGTTGTGATTGAAGACGTCGGGCGTGGCGTCGATCATCACCTCGGCCGCGCCGTCCTTGCGCAGGAAGTCGGGCGTCAGGATTTCGATGGTGGTCTTCGGCGCCTGGAGGCGGATCTGACGCACCACCTCGGCGAAGTGGGCCGCGCCCCCGTCGGACACGTCGTCACGGTCCACCGAGGTGATGACGACGTGGTTCAGCCCCATCTGGGCCACGGCCAGGCCGACCTTGACGGGCTCTTCCGGGTCCAGCGGCTGCGGCAGGCCGGTCTTGACGTTGCAGAAGGCGCAGGCCCGCGTGCAGGTGTCGCCCATGATCATCAGGGTGGCGTGCTTCTGGCTCCAGCACTCGCCGATGTTCGGGCAGGCCGCCTCTTCGCAGACGGTGTGCAGCCCCTTGGAGCGCACGATGTCCTTGGTCGCGTTATACTGACCCGAGCCGGGCGCTTTGACCCGCAGCCAGTCAGGCTTCTTCAGCACCGCCGATTCCGGGCGGTTCTGCTTTTCCGGGTGACGAAGCTCGGACGGCTTCTTCTGCAGGGTGTCGATCAGCGTGACCATCGCCGGCGGTCTGGCTCCTGTTTCTGACGCCGGTATGTCGGACTTCCGCGCCCTAAAGGCAAGGCACAGTCGGTTTCAGTCCGATGGCTGAACGGCTTCACGCGACGTTACGCATCTTTTCAAGGCGACCTTACGTCACTAGGTTCCGGCCTCTTGTAACCGAGAGGGCCGCGCCAGAGCTCTCCGAAGGAGGACGTGTTTGCTGCGGGCAGCCCTGGACCCCAAGGTCTATGAAGAGACCCTGTTCGACGCGCTGATCGATGCGCGCGCCCGCTATGGCGACAAGGAGATTCTGGAGGACCAGGATCGCCACCCCCTGACCTATACCGGCCTGATCCGCGCCGCCTTCGTGCTGGGCCGCAAGATCGCCAGACTGACCCAGCCGGGCGAGCGCGTCGGGGTGCTGCTGCCGTCCAGCGCGGGCGTGGTGGTGACCTTCTTCGCCCTGCACGCCTTCGGCCGCGTGCCGGTCATGCTGAACTTCACCTCGGGCGAGGCCAATCTGAAGGCGGCGCTGAAGACGGCGGGCGTGAAGAAGATCCTGTCGGCCAAACGCTTCGTCGCCCAGGCCAAGCTGGACGACCTGATGGAGGCCCTGGGCGAGGTTTCCGAGATCGTCTGGCTGGACGACATCCGCAAGACCATCGGCCTGGCCGACAAGCTCTATGGCCTCAGCGCCGGCATGGCGCCCAAGCGGTTCCGCGTGAAGACCGATCCGGATGCGGCGGGCGTGGTGCTGTTCACCTCGGGCAGCTTCGGCGCGCCCAAGGGCGTGGTGCTGAGCCAGAAGAACCTGGTCGCCAATGCGCGCCAGGTGGCGGCTCACATCGACCTGGACCCCGACTGGGTGATGTTCAATCCGCTGCCCACCTTCCACTGCTTCGGCCTGACCGGCGGGGTCATCCTGCCGTTGCTGCAGGGGTTGAAGGCGTTCGAATACCCCTCGCCGCTACACGCCAAGCAGATCACCGACCTGCTGCCCCAGGTGAAGGCGTCTATCCTGTTCGCCACCGACACCTTCCTGAACCAGTACGCCCGCGTGGCCGAGCCGGGCGACTTCGCCACCTTGAAGTTCGCCGTGGCCGGGGCGGAAAAGGTGCGCGAGGAAACCCGCGCCGCCTTCGACGCCAAGTTCGGCGGCCTAATCCTGCTGGAAGGCTACGGCGCCACCGAGGCGGCGCCGGTCGTCGCCGTGAACCACCCCGACCGCAACCGGCCAGGCACGGTGGGCCAGATACTGCCGGGCATGGAATACCGCATCGAACCGGTTGAAGGCATCGCGGTCGGGGGGCGCCTGTATCTGTGCGGACCGAACGTGATGGAAGGCTACATCTCTCCGAACGACCCGGACAATCTGGAGCCCCTGGCGGACGGCTGGCACGACACGGGCGACATCGTCGATATCGACGCCGAGGGCTACATCACCATCCTGGGCCGGGTGAAGCGCTTCGCCAAGATCGGCGGCGAGATGGTGTCCCTGACGGCGGTCGAAGGCATGGCCGGCGCCGTCTGGCCGAACGGCCACCATGCCGTGGTGGCGGTGCCCGACAGCAAGAAGGGCGAGCGCCTGGTCCTGGTCACCGACGTCGCCGAGGCCGAGAGCGCGCGCCTGACCGAATGGGCCCGCGACAACGGCGCGCCCGAACTGGCGGTGCCGAAGAAGATCATCAAGGTCGAGACCATCCCGGTCCTGGGCACGGGAAAGACCGACTATGTGACCATCCAGAAGAAGGTCGAGGACGAGTTGAAGCGCGCCTGACAAGACGCTTGCCGTTCGGTCTCAACGGCCTAACCTCGGCCGTCCGGTCCCGCTTGCGGGGCGCCACGACCCAGGAGACTCCATGGCCCGACGTTCGACATCCCTGGCCGGCTGGGAGCCGCACGGTCTCAGCCTCCTGAGAATCGTCTCAGGCCTGCTGCTGCTCCAGCGTGGCGCGCAGAAGATCCTGGGTTTCCCGCCGGGCGGGGGCGGCGGGGTGGTCGATCTCTCGACCCTGGCGGGCTGGTCCGGACCGATCGAACTGGTCGGGGGCGTTCTGATGGTCCTGGGCCTGTTCAGCCGTCCGACCGCCTTCATCCTGTCCGGCTTCACCGCCGCGGCCTATTGGATGGTTCATGCCCCGCAGAGCCCCTACCCCATCAACAACGGCGGAGAGCTGGCGGCTCTCTACTGCTTCGTCTTCCTGTATCTGGTCTTCGCCGGGCCGGGGCCGTGGTCCCTGGACAACGCCCTGCGCGGCCGCCGCCGCTGAGACGGATGACGCGGCGTCCGGTCAGCCGATCCGGACGCCCGTCATGGAGATCGAGCCGCCCTCGATCACGTCGTTGAAGAAACGCACGGGCTCGCCCGGCGCCTGCTGGGCGGCGACATAGAGCAGCGGCAGGTAATGCTCGTCCGTCGGCACGCTGAGCTGAGCCTGTTCGGCCAGGTGGACCCAGTCGATCAGGGCGTCATGGTCGCCCGCCATGAAGGCGCGCTTGACCGCCTCGTTGAAATCGACGGCCCAGTCATAGGGCTCGCCGCCCGCCCGCTTCCACGTCCGCAGATTGTGCACGAAGTCGCCCGAGCCGGCGACGATCACGCCTTCCTCCCGCAGGGGACGCAGGCGTTTCGCCAGTTCGTAATGGGCGCGCGCGTCGAGGGTGCGGTCCAGCGACAACTGCACCACGGGCACGTCGGCGTCGGGCCAGACATGGGCCAGCACGGACCAGGTCCCGTGATCCAGCCCCCACTGCATCGTCTGGACCGCCCCGGTCAATTCCGCCACCCGGCCCGCCAGCGAGGGCGAACCGGGCGCGGGATACTGCATCGCGTGAAGTTCAGCCGGAAAACCTCCGAAATCATGGATGGTTTCCGGCTGCTCCTGCGCGGTCACCCCCAGCCCGCGCGTCTCCCAGTGAGCCGAGACCATGACGACGCCTTGCGGCTTGCCGATCTCCGTCCCCAGCGCGCGCCAGGTGTCCGCGAAGGGACCGCCCAGGGCGTTCATGGGAGAGCCGTGGCCAAAGAAGAGAGCGGGCTGGCGCATGGGTCAGCCGTGAAGCTTCTTCGCGATTTCCGCGATATGCTTGCCCTGGAAGCGGGCGCCGTCCAGTTCGTTCTCGCTGGGCATGCGCGAGCCGTCGCCCTTCGTCAGGGTGGTGGCGCCATAGGGGGAGCCGCCGGTGATCTCATCCATGTTCATCTGGCCGGCGAAGGCATAGGGCAGGCCGACGACCACCATGCCCTGGTGCAGGAAATAGTTGTGCAGGCCGCTGAAGGTCGTTTCCTGGCCGCCATGCTGGGTGGCCGAGGCGCTGAAGGCGCCGCCGACCTTGCCGACCAGCTTGCCCTGGGCCCACAGGCCGCCGGTCTGGTCCAGGAAGGCGCGCATCTGCGAGGCGGCCGTGCCGAAGCGGGTGCCCGCGCCGATGATGATGGCGTCATAGTCGGCTAGTTCGGCGACCGTGGCGATCGGCGCCGCCTGGTCCAGCTTGTAGCCCGAGTTGCGGGCCAGTTCTTCCGGCACGGTTTCCGGTACGCGCTTGATGTCCACCACGGCGCCGTCGACCTGGCGCGCGCCTTCGGCGACGGCCTCGGCCATGCGTTCGATATGGCCGTAGGTCGAGTGATAAAGGACGAGAATCTTGGGCATCACGGCTCCGGCTGAGATTGAAACGATGCATAAAGCAACTGCATCAGTGCCTGATTTAACGTCATGCCGCCGGGCCGCAAGCCCTCCCGCTCAAAAATCCGCCGCTCCGAGGGGACAGATACGCGCATAGAAGGCCGGATCGGCCGGAACGCGGGCGCCGCGGGATTGCAGGAAACGGTGCTCGACGACCATGGCCTGCTGCTCGATGTTCAGACCGATCCACTCGCAATCCTCGTTCACAGGATAGGCGTAGGCGCCCGGTCCGTCCCCCGCCTTCAGCTTGCCCGCCAGCAGATTGACGCCGTTCTGGGCCTGCCAGACGTGGACCAGTTCATGGATGAGGACGGCCTGGAGCCTCAGCGCCCCTTGCGACAGATCCGGGGCCAGGGTCGCCTTCGGCCAGACGATCCAGTCGCGCCCGAACCAGCGCCCCGGCACGAAGGCCCGGTCGAACGGCCATGGGGAAGCCAGGAAACAGATGTCTTCCAACCGCAGGTCGCGGCCGAACACCTCGCGCGCCAGCGCCGCCTCCCCGTACGCCAGCGGCCGGATCATCGACCGATCCACTCCCAATGCCACGGCTCATAGACATAGGGGACGAAGCCGAACCGCCCGGCGTTCTTCACCAGCCAGCGATAGGCCGCGGTCTGGCTCATGTAGCGGCGGCTGTGAACATCCGTGGAATCGACGCCCATCCCCTGCAGGCGGCCGACATAGAGATCGACCGCCGTTCCTGTCCGGTGCGGGGAGCAGACCGCGCGGCGCAGGCCGTCGCAGTTGCCGTCGCGCGCGCACCGCGCCGCATCGGCCTCGGGATCACGGAAGGAGGAGAAGATCCGCAGCAGTTCCGGATCGGCGGCGATCTCCGGCACCTCGGCGCGCGCCGCCGCCGCCATGGCCCGGTAGGCCTCCAGCACGTCCCGGCGAAGCAGACGGGTCAGGCGCTCGGCGTGCTCCTCGCCCGTGGTCAGATAGGCCAGCTCAGCGACGGGCGGCGGATCGGGACACTCTCCCCTCACCCTGGCCATGACGAAGGGCCGTCGCTCCTGCCACAGTCCGCGCAGCACCTGGAACGTCGCCTGGTCGAACCGGCCGCTGGCCGTCAGTCCATGCCGCCCCTGAAACGCCGCCAGAGCCTCCGCGAAGCCCGCCGACGTCGGATCGCAGGGCGAGCCGATCTCTTGCTGGATGAGCGGCGCATAGGCTTCCCAGCCCAACTCCGACGGCCCGAACGGGAGCCATTCCAGCGCGTAGAGAGAGATGGCGTTCGCCTCGGCCGTATCGTCCCAGACGCCCGCCGCGCGATCGCAGATCTGGGCGGTCGGCGCGGGCGCGGGCGCCTCGGCGCGAGCCTGCCCGCTCAAGGCGGCCGCGATCAGGGCGGCGAACGCCCAGGTCCGTCCTGCGGCGGCGGCCCGCAGCGACGACCGGTAAAGAGATGAAGCCTGCATCATCCGGGGAAATCTAACCACGCCCGGCTCCTTCGGCTAGGACGCACGCCTTGGCGACCCAGGCCGGAACCTCGTCGGACGGCGCGACCTTCGCCCAGGTCCGGCGACCGAACGTCAAAAGCCTCAGGCAGAGGCTCCCGTCGCTCTCAGGAACAGCACGCGGGCGGCGCCGTAGTCACGAGCGTCCAGCCGCTCATAGCCGGGCGTGTCGATCTCGGGTTCGTCCGAGCCGCGCTCGAACACCACCAAGGCGCCCGGCGCCAGCCAGTCGCCTTCCAGCAGCCGCGCCAGAGTCTGCTCGCCCAGGCCCTTGCTGTACGGCGGGTCCAGGAAGGCCAGGGTGAAGGCCTCGCCCGCAGAACCGGGACGCGGCCCCAGATCGGTCGCGCTGCGCCGATGCACCCGGCACCGGCCGAACAGGCCATAGGCGTCCATGTTCTCGCGGATCGCGCCGCGCGCGCCGTCGTCCGTATCCACGAACAGGCAGAAGGCCGCCCCGCGCGACAGGGCCTCGAACCCCAGCGCGCCCGAACCGGCATAGAGGTCGATCACCCGCGCCTCATGCAGGCCTTCGGTCCAGGGCGCGTGCTCCAGCACATTGAAGATCGCCTGACGCGCGCGATCCGACGTCGGCCGCGTGTTCTGCCCCTCGGGAGCGACGATGGCGCGGCCCTTCAGACTGCCCGCTACGATGCGCATGGATCAGCCGCGTCCGCGCGGGCCGCCGCGACCGCCGCCGCCCGAAGGCTTGCCTCCGAAGGGCTTGCCGCCAAACGGTTTGCCGCCGCCGCGAGGCCCGCCGGGCCGGTCGCCTGACCGCGAATCCGAGCGTGCGTCAGAACGCCCGCCTGGGCCGCCGGGACGGCCGAACGGCTTGGCGCCGGGCTTGGCTCCCGGACGGCCGCCCTTGGGCGGGCCGCGACGGTCGTCGATGAACTGGTCGGCGCGCGGCTCCCGCGGCTTGAACGGGCGGCGCGGACGGTCATCGTTCCCGGCGCCTTCCCCCTCGCCCGGACGGGCGCGGGGCTTGAAGGTCTTGGAATGCTCGAACTTCGGCTTGGCCTTGGCCCAACCCTCCTTGCGGGCGGGCTTGCCGAACTCGGCGCCTTCCTCCGCAGCCGTCTCGGCGGCGCGCACGCGGCTGGGCTTGCGCGACGGGTCGGACATGGCCGAGCCGGACTTGCCGCGCACGATCGGCGCGCCGGTGCGGCGGCCGGGAACGGGCGTGGGCGTCTCGACCGTATTGCCGGTCGGCAGGTTTTCCGGGCGGATATGTTCGACCAGCATTTCGCGGATCACGCGCGGGCCGACTTCCTCGACCGCGCCGACCGGCAGGGCGCCGAGCTGGAACGGGCCGTAGGCCAGGCGGATCAGGCGGTTGACCGTCAGGCCGACGCTCTCCAGCACCTTGCGGACCTCGCGGTTCTTGCCCTCGGTGATCTGGACGCTGAGCCACAGGTTGGCCGAGGACTTCTCGCCCTCGGCCTTTTCCTTGGCCTTGTCGATGGTGGCCTCGACCGGGCCATAGCGGACGCCGTCGACGACCACGCCGTCCTTCAGCTTGTCCAGCTGTTCCTGAGTGATGCGGCCGCGCGCACGCGCCCGATACTGGCGCACCAGGGCCGTGTCCGGCAGCTCCAGCGCCCGGCTCAGCTCGCCGTCGTTGGTCAGCAGTAGCAGGCCCTCGGTCGCAAGGTCGAGGCGGCCGACCGAGATCACGCGCGGCAGGCCGCTGGGCAGGGCGTCGAACACGGTCGGGCGGCCCGCCGGGTCGTTGTGGCTGGTGATCAGGCCCGCCGGCTTGTGATAGCGCCAGACGCGCGTCGCCTGGGCCGCGCCGATCGGCTTGCCGTCGACGGTGATCTTGTCGTCGCGCTTCACCAGGACGGCGGGCGTGGCCAGGATGCGGCCGTTCACCGCCACCTTGCCCAGACCGATCAGGCGCTCGACCTCGCGACGCGAGGCGATGCCCGCGCGGGCCATGGCCTTGGCGATTCGTTCGGTGCGTTCGGGCGCCTTGGCTTCAGACCCGGGCTTGCCGCCCGAACGACCCTCGGCGCGGTCGCGGGGCTTCCCGCCCGGCTTGCCGTCCTTGTCGAAGGGCTTTCGCGGGCCCTTGTCGGCGAAATTGCGGGGACCGCGCGCGCCGTCGTCTTGACGGGAGCGGGGCTTCTTGTCGTTGTCTTTGGGATGGCGATCCATGATGAGCGGTTCATGAGCATGGCGCTCGATCTGGCGCAAGCGGCGGCTGACGCCGGCGAGGTGCCCGTCGGCGCGGTAATTGTCGATGAAACGACCGGCGAAGTGCTTGGGCGCGGGCAAAACGGGCCCATCGCCGCGCATGATCCGACCGCCCACGCCGAGATCGTCGCCCTGCGCGATGCGGCGGCGAAGTTGCAGAATTATCGCCTTACGGACCTGACCCTCTATGTCACGCTGGAGCCGTGCGCCATGTGCGCGGGCGCCCTCAGCCACGCCCGCATCGGCCGCGTGGTCTGGGGGGCGGACGATCCCAAGGGCGGCGCCGTCGTCCACGGCGGGTGCTTCTTCGACCAGCCGACCTGCCACTGGCGGCCGGAAGTCGAGGGCGGCGTCATGGCGGATCCGGCGGCCGACATGTTGCGCGGCTTCTTCCGCTCGCGGCGTAAATCACGGCCAGGAACGACGGCCGAGGCGAGGCGTTGAGCCTCCAAGCTTGACCTTGAGAGGGGGCCTTTCCTTGCTGACCCGCATTCTTTGGCCGACCGCCGCCGTCTCCGCCCTGGTTCTGTTGTCGGCGTGCGGTCCTGAACCGCGCGGGGCTCCCACGGACGGCGACGAAGTGCGGGAACGCGCCGTCGAGGCCCAGACCGCCCGTCGCCGCACGGGCGCCGAGCTTCAGGACCGCGCCCTGAACCGCGTCGTCCACGCGGTCTATCTGTGCAATAATTCCGAGCGGCTTTCGGTCGACTTCGACAATCCGCGCCAGATGGCGACCGTGCGCAACTCCAGCGGCGAGGCGGTCGACCTGTATCAGGAGCGCGCCGCATCCGGCATCTGGTATCGCGCCTCGGGCTATGAACTGCGCGGCAAGGGCGTCATGGCCACCTGGACCGCCGCCGACCGCGAACCCACCGAGTGCCGGGCGGTGGATTAGGCCAGGGCCGCCAGCCGTTCGTCCAGACGCCGCCGCACCTGGGGCCAGTCGTCGTCCAGGACGGCGAACTGGGCCGTGTCCCTGGCCCGGCCCGTCCAGGTGATCTTGTGCTTCCTCAGCACGCCTTCAGGCTCGGCGCCCAGTTTCCGGATCGCCGCCTGGCTGGCCGCGTTCAGGGCGTCGGTGATGATCTCGACCCGGATCGCCCCGTTCGAGAAGGCGTGGTCCAGCAGCAGCCGCTTGCAGGCCGGGTTGATCGCCCCGCCCCGCGCCTCGGGCCGATAGAAGGTCGAACCGATCTCGCAGCGCCGATGTTCGGGCCTGATCTCATAAAGGCTGGTCGTGCCGACCACGGCGCCGTCGCTGAGCCGCCGCACGGCGTAGGCGATGCGCGAGCCGGTCTTCATCGCCTGCAGCGCCGCCTCCCACCAGCCGTCGAAGTGCACGCCATAGGCGGCGGCGACCATGCCGTTCCAGGCGTCGGGGTCGCAGTCCAGCGCCGCCCTCAGCTCATCCCGGTTCGCTTCCGCGAACGGCTCCAGCCGCACGAAGGCGTCTTCAAGGGCGACGGGCGACAGCTTCACGCCGCGCCTTCTTCGATCAGGAAGGCGCGCACCGCCTCGGCGTCGGCGTTCTTTTCGGTGAAGGCGTCCCCTACGGCCCTCGCCAGGATCAGCGTCAGGCGCCCGCCCTCGGCCTTCTTGTCCCCGGCCATGCGGGTGAGCAGGGCGTCGGCCGCGAAGGCGTGATCGACGTCCGACAGCCGGGTCGGCAGGCCTGCGGCGCGGATGCCCGCTTCGGCGCGCTCGGCCTCGCCGGCCGGGCACAGCCCCTGCCGCGCCGAATAGCGGAAGGCCATCGCGCAGCCCAGCGCCACCGCCTCGCCGTGGGTCAGGGTCTCGCCGAAATCCAGTTCCGCCTCCAGCGCGTGGCCGAAGGTGTGGCCCAGGTTCAGCAGGGCGCGACGGCCCGCCTCCTTCTCATCCTCGCCGACGATCTGGGCCTTGATCTCGACCGAGCGGATCACCGCCCGCTCGAGCGCGTCCGCATCGCCCCGCGCGCCCGCCGCGCCCTCGCCGCCAAGCCAGTCGAAGAAGGCCGCGTCGCAGATGAGGCCGTGCTTCAGCACCTCGGCCCAGCCCGAGCGCACCTGCCGCGCCGGCAGGGTGGCCAGGGCCTCGATGTCCGCCAGCACCCGGCGCGGCTGATGGAAGGCGCCGATCAGATTCTTGCCGCGCGGGGTGTCGATCGCCGTCTTGCCGCCGACCGAGGAATCCACCTGAGCCAGCAGGGTGGTCGGGACCTGCACGAAGTCGATCCCGCGCATGAACAGCGCCGCCGCCAGACCGGCCAGGTCGCCCACCACGCCGCCGCCCAGGGCGACGACGACGCTCCTGCGGTCCAGACCTTCGGCCAGCAGTCGGTCCAGCACGGCTTCAAGCTGCTCGAACGACTTGGACGATTCGCCCGCCGGAACGGTCACGATCCCGGTCGCAAGGCCCGCCGCCGCCAGCGAGGCCCGCACCGTCTCGCCGTGAACGGCCGCCACCGTCTCGTCGCTGACGATGAAGGCGCGCGTCGGCTTCAACGCGGCGACCTCGGCCCCCGCGGTCTTCAGCAGCCCCCGCCCGACGACGACCTCATAGGGGGCGAAGGCGCCGCCCGCGACCGGGATCGTCGTGGTCATGACTGGGTCTCCTGCCGTCCGAACCGGCGCAACTGTTTCAGGATGGCCTCGACGGCCTGGGCGTGCGAGCCCCCGCCCACATCGACCGTCAGATCGGCCTCGCCGTAGATGGGATAGCGCGCCTCGGCCAACGCGTTCAGAGCCGTCAGCGGGTCGCGATTGCGCAGCAGCGGCCGAGTGTCGCGCCGTCCGACCCGCTCGGCGATGGTCTTCAGGTCCGCGCGCATCCAGACGCTGACGGCGCGCCGTTTCATCAGGGCGCGCGTGTCCGCATTGAGCACCGCCCCGCCTCCGGTCGCCAGCACGATCGGCGGCCCTTCCAGCAGGCGCTTCATGACCCGCGCCTCCCCTTCCCGGAACTCGGCCTCGCCGCGCGTGGCGAAGATTTCGCTGATGGTCATGCCCGCCGCTTCCTCGATCACCTGGTCCCCGTCGGCGAACGGCAGGCCCAGCCGCGCCGCGAGGCGCCGACCCACCGTCGATTTTCCCACGCCCATCAGCCCCACCAGGGCTATGGTGCGGACCGAAGACAACGGGAAGGAATCGGGCGAGGCGTCGGAAGGCATGGTCCGTATACCCTCTACACCAGACGCCGCCCGGCTCCACTCCCTAGAAGAGACGACCGGACGCGCCGCATGACCCCTCAGATCGAGGCCTTCCTGGAAATGATGGCGGTGGAGCGCGACGCCTCGCCCCATACGCTGGCCGCCTATGGCCGCGACTTGGCGGATGCGCAGACCTGGCTGGGCGACGCCGGAGGCCTGATGAGCGCGCCGCAGGAGGCGCTCGAGGCCTGGTTCGCCGACCTGTCGCGGCGCGGCCTGTCCGCCGCGACGGCCGCGCGACGGCGCGCCTCCGTGCGTCAATTCTACCGCTTCGCCCTGGGGGAAGGCTGGCGCGTCGACGATCCCTCGCGCCGTCTCGACGCGCCCAGACAGGGCCGCAGCCTGCCCAAGACCCTCAGCCGCCACGAGATCGAGGCGCTTCTGACCGCTTCCAGCGCCCGCGACGGCGCGGCGGGCCTGCGCCTGATCGCCCTGATCGAGATGGCCTACGCCTCGGGCCTGCGGGTGTCGGAACTGCTGGCGCTCAAGGTCGAGGCGGTGCGACGCGACCCGGCCTATCTGGTCGTGCGCGGCAAGGGCGGCAAGGAGCGGCTGGCGCCGCTGAATCCCGCCGCGCGCTCGGCGATCAAGGCCTGGCTGGAGGCCCGCGACGCCGCGCGCAAGCCGAACACGCCCGACAGCGCCTGGCTTTTCCCCTCGCACGGCAAGAGCGGCCGCCTGACGCCGCGCCGCTTCGCCCAGTTGCTGGATCAGGCGGCGGTCGCGGCGGGAATCGATCCCGCCCGCGTCAGCCCCCACGTCCTGCGCCACGCCTTCGCCACCCACCTGCTGGAGGGCGGCGCCGACCTTCGGGTGGTTCAGACCCTGCTGGGCCACGCCGACATCTCGACCACCCAGATCTACACCCACGTCGCCACGGACCGCCTGTCCCAGGTGGTCCACGCCAACCACCCCTTGGCGAAGGATGACTGAACCTGCGCTTGCTCCGAGGCGTTCCGCGCTCTAGGTTCCGCCGCCTTCCGTAGCGCCATGGGGCGCTTCCTCGACTACGGACGCCTTATGGCCACGCACTATCTCGAATTCGAAAAGCCGATCGCCGAACTGGACGCCAAGATCGCCGAGTTGTCGCTCTTGGCGCCGACCAGCGGATCGTTCGAGACCGAGATCGCCGCCCTGCGCAAGAAGGCCGACGCCATGCGCACAAAGGCCTACGCCAATCTGGACCCGTGGATGCGCACCCAGGTCGCGCGCCACCCGCAGCGTCCGCACTTCGTCGACTACGTCGACGGCCTGTTCACCGATTTCGTTGAGCTGCACGGCGACCGTCAGTTCGGCGACGACCAGGCCATCCTGGGCGGTCTAGCCCGTTTCCGGGGTCGGCCGGTCGTGATCATGGGCCACGAGAAGGGCCACGACACCCAGACCCGCATCACCCACAACTTCGGCATGGCCCGCCCCGAGGGCTATCGCAAGGCCGTGCGCCTGATGGACATGGCCGAGCAGTTCGGCTTGCCGGTCCTGACCTTCGTCGACACCGCCGGCGCCTATCCGGGTCTGGGCGCCGAGGAGCGCGGCCAGGCCGAGGCCATCGCCCGCTCGACCGAGCGCGGCCTGACCCTGGGCGTGCCCTCCATCGCCACGGTGACCGGCGAAGGGGGCTCGGGCGGCGCCATCGCCATCGCCGCCGCCAGCCGCGTGCTGATGCTGGAGCACTCCATCTATTCGGTCATCTCGCCGGAAGGCGCGGCGGGCATCCTGTGGCGCGACGGCGCGCGGGCCAAGGACGCGGCCAACGCCATGAAGATCACCGCGCCGGACCTGATCGAGCTGAAGATCGTTGATCGCGTCATCCCCGAGCCGCTGGGCGGCGCCCACGCCGACCGCGAAAAGGCCATCCAGAACGTCGGCCAGGTTCTGGAAGAAGAACTGAAGGCATTGTCCGGCCTGTCCGCCGAGCAGTTGAAGACGCAGCGCGCCGATCGCTTCTACGCCATCGGCCGTCTGAGCCGTTCTTGATTGCATGGGGCCGCAACCCCGTCGAAGCTGACGCCATGCGATTCGCCCTGTGTCCCTCCTCCCGCATCGTGAGGCCTCCATGCGCGGCATGAACGGCGTCGGCGAATCCCTGCGCGAAAGCGCGGTGTTCAACTTCGAGGGCGCGTCGACGATGGTGATCGACGATTCGCCCTTTTCGCTGGAGCTGACCGCCCAGGCCCTGCTCGGCTTCGGGATGAAGGTGCGCCACGTCTGCGAGAGCGCGGCGGACGCCATCGCCATCCTGCAGGACCGGCCGGTCGATCTGATTCTGGTCGATTGCGAGATGCCGGGCATGAGCGGCTATGAATTCGTCCGCTGGCTGCGGCGCTCCGGACTGGAGCCGAACGCCTACGCCCCCGTCATCATGACCGCAGCCCACGTGCGCCGCTCCAAGGTGTCGGAAGTGCGCGACTGCGGCGCCAACTTCCTGATCACCAAGCCATTCAGCGCCGGCGTCCTTCTGGAGCGGATCGTCTGGGTGGCGCGCGACAGCCGTCCCTTCATGGAGGTTGGCGATTATTTCGGTCCCGACCGGCGTTTCCGCAGCGAGTCCTGGCCCGGCCCGGAGCGTCGCGCGGAGGAACGCCGCAAGGCTGCCTTTGAACAAGAACGTAAAGCGGCGGTGGAGCTATGACGGTCATCACACACAATCGTCGTCGCAGCCGGCTGTCGACCCTGGTCAACCAGCCCGGCGGCGTCAGCGTGGGCGTCGCCCTGGATCAGGCCCGCTCCAATCTGGCGACGCTGAAGGCCCGCAGCCGCGAGATTATCGAGACCCAAGTCGCCGCCCTGGCCGCCCTGCCCGCGCCCTCCGGCGCCGATGAAGGCGCCCTGGACCAGGCCTATGCCCACGCCAGCGCCGTGATCGATGCGGCCGGACCGTTCGAGCTCAACGACCTGTGCGCGGCGGCCGTCAATCTGTGCGACCTGATCGACGGCGCGCCCGAGGGCCGACCGTTCGACTGGCGCATCGTCACCGTCCACGCCCAGGCCCTGCGCCTGCTGCTGAGCCTGCCGCCCGAAGCCGCCGACGCTCGCGCCAAGGTGCTGGACAGCCTCAAGGACGTGCTGAAGGCCAAGATTCCCGGTGTCGGAGAGGGCGAAGCCTAACCCGCCTGGGTCTTCGCCCCGCGCGTCTGCTTGCGCCACAGGGCGGCGTACTCCCCGCCCTGACGCGCCACCAGCTCATGATGGGCCCCGCGTTCGACGATGCGGCCCGCCTTCAGCACCAGAATCTGGTCGGCGTCGGCCACGGTCGATAGTCGATGCGCGACCACCAGGGTCGTGCGGCCGGCGCGCGCGCGTCTCAGGGTCTTCTGAATGGCGGCCTCGGTGCGGCTGTCCAGGGCGCTGGTCGCCTCGTCCAGGATCAGGATGCAGGGATCGGCCAGCAGGGCGCGGGCGATGCCGACGCGCTGGCGCTCGCCGCCCGACAGCTTCAGCCCCCGCTCGCCGACGCGGGTGTCCATGCCCTCAGGCAGGGTGCGGATGAAATCCGAGAGTTCAGCCGCCTCGGCCGCCGCCCAGACGGCCGCCTCATCCGCGTCGGGTCGGGCGAAGGCGATGTTGGCCGCAAGGGTGTCGTTGAACAGGGCGACGTCCTGAGGCACCAGGGCCACGGCGGCCCGCAGCGAGACCTGGGTCAGGCTGCGCGCATCACGCCCGTCGATCAGCACGCGGCCCTCCTGCGGATCAAGCAGGCGCAGGGCCAGTTTGACGATGGTCGACTTGCCCGCGCCCGACGGTCCGACCAGGGCGGTCGTGGACCCCGCCGGCGTGACGAAGCTGACGTCTTCGAGCCCCGCCGCCCGCGCATCGTGGCGGAAGCCGACATGGTCGAAGACGATCTCGGCGCCGCAACCGCTTTCGGGGCGGGTCAGGTCGACGGCGTTCGGCGCGTCCGCCACCTGCGGCGCCTGGCGCGTCACCTTGAGCATCTCCTCCATGTCGATGAAGGACTGGCGAATCTCACGATAGGCGAAACCCAGGATGTTCAGCGGCGCATAGAGGGAGATCATGATCAGCACCGCCGCCGTCACATCCCCCGGCCCCATGCGCCCGGCCGCGGCCTCGAACCCCGCCATGACCGCCATGATCCCCAGGCCCAGGTTCATGATCAGGCCCTGGATCAGGTTCAGGGCCGCGAGCGAGGTGTTGGCCTTCAGCGAAGCCTTCACATAGGTCGCCAGAGACTGGTCGTAAGCTTCGGCCGCCCGCCCCTCGGCGCCGAAGGACTTGACGGTTTCATAGTTCAGCAGGGCGTCGACCGACAGGCCCGCCGCCTCGCTGTCGGCCGCGTTCATCGCGCGCCGGTGCTCCAGCCGCCAATTGGCCATGGCGAAGGTCGTGGCCGCATAGGTCAGCACCACGCCCACCGCCACCGCGCCGAACCGCCAGTCGTACTTGCCGCCCAGCACGGCCGCCGCCAGCAGAAGCTCCAGCGCCGTCGGCCCCAGGTTGAACATCAGGATGCGCAGCAGGAAGTCCACCGCGCGCGAGCCTCGGTCCATCACCCGCGACAGGGCGCCGGAACGCTTGGTCTGGTGAAAGTCCAGCGACAGGCCGAGCGCATGGGCGAAGGTGTCGGCCGCCGTCTTGCGTTGGGCCGCGGCGCGCACGGGGGCGAAGACGACGTCGGACAATTGGGGCGTCGCCGCCGACAGGAAGCGCACCAGGGCCCAGCCCACGGCGAAGGCGGCGAACCCCAGGCCCACGGACGCCGCCGGTCCCTGATCCGCCGCCAGGTGATTGACCGCCGCGCCCAGCACCAGCGGCGCCAGGACCCCCAGGCCCTTGCCCGCAAGGGTCAGGAGAATCGCCCCGGCCACCCGCCAGGGCAGTTGCGGCGCGCCGGACCGCGCCACCACGCCGACCAGGTTCTTCAGCGCCGCAAACGTGGGCGGCGCCTCCGGCGGCGCGGCCTCGGCGCCGAGGTTCATGGCCTTGGTCGCGGCGTCGCCGCGCCGCCCCGAGCGTTCACCGCGCATCGTCACGCTCCGCCGCCGTCATGCCTGCGAGGCGGAAGGCGCCCGCCACCTCAGTTCTGGCTCGCGAGGGCTTCGATCAGGGCGTCGACCGACGCCTCGTCCGTCGCCCATGAACAGACGAACCGCACCGAACCGTCGTCGAACTGATAACAGGCCCAGCCGGCCCCGTTCAGCGCCTGATGCGCCTCCTCCGGCATCCGCACGAAGACGGCGTTGGATTCCACCGGATGGGCCAGGACGAAGGGCGTTCGCGCCTCGATGCCGTCGGCCAGACGCTGGGCCATCAGATTGGCGTGGGCGGCGCCCGCCAGCCAGTCGCCCGACTCCAGCAGCCCCAGCAGGGGCGCGGCCAGAAGCCGCCCCTTGGACGCCATCTGCCCCGCCTGCTTCAGCCGGTTGTCGATCCTTCGCGTCAGGGTCTTGTCGAAGATCACCAGCGCCTCGACGCAATGTGCGCCCGCCTTGGCGCCGCCGAACGACAGCACATCGACGCCCAGGCGGGGAATATCCCTGGGGTCGAAGCCTGCGGCGACGGCGTTGGCCAGCCGGGCGCCATCCATATGGACCCGCAGCCCCGCCTGCCTGGCGGGCTCGATCAGGTGGCGCAACTCTTCCTCGGCGTAGACCGCGCCGTATTCGGTCGCCTGGGTGAGGCTGAGCGCGGCGGCGGGCTGGCGATGGCCGACCACGGGCTCCTCCAGGGCCGCATAGAGCGCTCCGGCGTCGATCTTGCCCGAATAGCCCGGCAATCCGATCAGGCCGACGCCCTGGCCGAAGAAGCCGGGCGCGCCGGTCTCGTCCGTGCAGACATGCGCCGCATGGTGCGCCAGCACCGATTCATAGGGATGCGCCAGCATGGACAGGCCGATGGCGTTCGCCGCCGTGCCGCTGAAGACGAAACGCACCTCGGCGTCCGCGTCCAGGGTCTGGCGGATCAGTTCGGCGGCGCGCGCCGATGTCTCATCCGCCCCATAGGCGCGCGCGAACCCCGCATTGGCCGCGACCAGGGCCTGGAGCGCCGAAGGCGCCATGCCCGCCGTATTGTCGGACCCGAAATCAAAACGCACGGCTCATTCTCTCCCTTGATCCGACGCTGCGCCCTCGACCGCATCGGCCTGAACGGGAGCCATGACGACCCGCGCGAACCGGGCGTCCTTCGCCGGCACCTCGACCTGATGGGGGAAGGGAATCTCTATGCCCGCCTCGTCCAGCGCTTCCTTGCCGGCCTGCATCAGATCGGCCTGCGTCTGCCACCAGTCGGCGTTGTTCACCCAGGCGTGCAGGGTGATCTGCACCGCGCTGTCCAGCAGGCCGGTCACGCCGGTCCAGGGCGGCGGGTCCTTCAGCACCTTGTCGTTGATCTTCGCCACCGAAGCGAGCACGGCGCAGGCGTCTTTCAGATTGTCGCCATAGCCGACGGTGAACTTGATCTCGATGCGGCGCGTCCGCTGGCCGGTCAGGTTGATGATGACGTCGCTCAGCACCTTGGAATTGGGAATGACGATCTTGTGGTTGTTGGCGTTCGACAGTTGGGTGGTGAACAGATCCAGCCTCTGCACTGTGCCGGAGGCGCCGCCCACATCTATGACCTCCCCCACGCGATAGGGCCGCAGGATCAGCAGCATCACCCCCGCCGCCACATTGGACAGCGTCCCCTGCAGGGCCAGGCCCACCGCCAGGGAGGCGGCGCCCAGAACGGCGATGATGGAGGTGGTCTGCACGCCCAGCCGCTGCAGCACGGCGATCATGCCGATGATGATGACGACGACCCTGACGATCTGGACCATGAAGGCCAGGACCGTCGGATCGCGCCGCACCAGGCGCGTCCGCCCCAGTATCCTTCGGGCCGCGCCGGACGCCCACCGCGCCGCGACGAGGGTCAGGACGAAGATGATCGCCGCCACCGTCAGATTGACGGCGAAATCGCCCAGCAGGTCCATGGCCTTGGCCAGGATGGCGGCGTCGACGCTCAACCTCTCCTCGCCCGCAGCCACGACCTGGGCCAGCGGTTCGGCGAGTACGGCCGGGGTCTGTAGGAAATTCATGAGCATGAGCCGGGTCTAACGCCTATGCAGCCGATTGGAAGCCCCGCCGGTCAAGCTTTTTGTCCGGCGCTGACCCGCCCGCCGCCGCGTTCGATCGCGTCCAGCAGGTCGAGCACGGAATCCAGGGTGTCCGCCTCGCGCGCAGGCTTGTCCCAGCGGATCCGGCCGATGCGGGGAAAGCGCATGGCCACCCCGGACTTGTGGCGGGTCGAGCGTTGCAGGCCCTCGAAGGCGATCTCCAGCACCAGGCCGAAATCGCGTTCGGCGCGGACGGCGCGGACAGGGCCGAACCGATCCGTGGTGTGATCGCGTACGAATTTGTCCAACTGCTTCAGTTCCTCGTCGGTGAAGCCGAAATAGGCCTTGCCCACCGGCGTCAGCACGCCCGCCTCGGTCCAGACGCCGAAGGTGTAGTCGGAATAGAAGCCCGAGCGCTTCCCATGTCCGCGCTGGGCGTACATCAGCACGGCGTCGATGACGTGCGGGTCGCGCTTCCACTTGAACCACGGCCCCTTGGGCCGCCCCGCGACATAGGCGCTGTCCCGACGCTTCAGCATCAACCCCTCGGCGGCGGCGCCGACCGGCGGATCGGCGCGCAGCGTCGCCAGATCGGCCCAGCTCCGGTGGGCCAGCAGCGGCGACAGGCCCAGCCGATCGGCGTCATGCCGCGCCACCAGACGCTCCAGCCGCGCCCGGCGCTCCGTGAAAGGAAGGCCGCGCAGGTCCTCGCCCTCCTCGGCCAGCAGATCATAGGCCAGGATGGCCGCCGGATGGTCCTGCATCAGCCGCGCGCTCGCCATCTTGCGGTTCAGCCGCTGCTGCAGGTCGCCGAAGGGCGCGACCACGCCGTTGCGGATGACCAGCAGTTCGCCGTCGACCGCGCCCTGAAAGGCCAGAGCCGCGACCACATCGGGAAAGGCGGACGAAATCTCGTCCCCGGTGCGGGAATAGAGGCGGGTCTGCTCGCCTTCGCGCACGGCCTGCACCCGGATTCCATCCCACTTCCACTCGGCCGCGAAGTCCGCCGGGTCCAGACGCGGAAGATCCAGGTCTTCGTCCAGGGCCGTCGCCAGCATGACGGGCCGGAACCGTCCGGGCGCGTCGGCGCTGGGCCGCTCCGCCCGCCCTTCCGCCCAGGCGAACAGATCCTCATAGGGCGGCCGCAGCGCGTGCCATATCTCCTCGACGTCGCCCACGGCGATCGGCGGCAGGGCCTCGACCGCCTCGCGCCCTGCGGGGTTGGGCGGCTCGGTGACGGCGGCGGGACGCATCATGGCCACGGCGGTGCGGGCCATTCGCGCCGAAAGGCCGACCCGCAACCCTCCCGTCACCAGTTTCAGCAAGGCCCATCGCCCCTTGGGCTCCAGGGCGTCCAGCCACCCTTCGATCAGGGCTGGAGCGTCGGCGCGGCTCGCCCGCATCAGGGCGTCCGCCACCTCGCCCAGTTCAGGCTCCCGATTGGCCCGATGCCGGGGATCGCGCGGCCAGATCAGCGCCGTCGTCTCCGCCAGATCGCCGACATAGTCATAGGACCAGCCGAACAGGACAGGATCGACGCGCGCCTCGACCGCCTTTCGAATCATGGCCGGCTTGGCGCCGGAGAAGCTCAATTCGCCGGTCAGGGCCGCCAGGGCCCAGCCCCGGTCAGGGTCGGGCGTCGCCTTCAGATAGTCGCGCAGCAGCACCAGCTTGGCGTTGCGCGAAGTCGTCAGCGACAGACGGTCCAGCAGTTCGGCGAAGGGACGCAATCGGGCTCCAACTCTTCGGACTTCCCTGCACAACGGCGAAAACGCGACAGGGCTCCCTTGCCCGTGCGTCGTACGGCCTCTGCGTCGCCTCGGCGCGCCCTCAGGCGGCGGCCGCTTCCTGTTCGCTCAGGCGACGAAGAGCCGCCCGTCCGCCCCTGGCCTGGGCCATCACGGTCGAAAGGCTGTGGAAATCGATCGGCTTGTTCAGATAGGCGTCGGCGCCCGCCGCCAACCCCGCCTGATGATCCTCCATCCGGGCGGAGGCCGAAAGGACGACGATGGGCGTCTCGGCGTTGACCCCGCCGCCTTCCCGGATCAGACGCGTCGCCGCCAGCCCGTCCATGACCGGCATGTTGACGTCCATGATGATCAGGTCGAACCGCTGGTTCCGCGCGGCCTCCACGGCTTCGAGGCCGTTCTCGGCCATGCTGGTGCGTTGCCCTGTGGAGGCCATCCAGGCCTCCAGGATCATGCGGTTGACCGGATGGTCCTCCACCACCAGCACCTCCAGGCCGTCGCCGGTGGCGACATCGCCCTCGTCAGCCGCGGGCGCTTCCACGGCGCGCCAGGCGGCCACCTCCCCTTCCACGACGAAGACGAAGGTCGAGCCCTCGCCCAGGCGCGACGTCACGGAGATGTCGCCGCCCATGATGTTGGCCAGTCGCCGCGAGATCGTCAGCCCCAGGCCGGTCCCGCCGAAACGCCGCGTGGAGGAGGCGTCGACCTGGGTGAAGGGCTGGAACAGCTGGTCCATATCGTCTTCTGAAATGCCCGCGCCGCTGTCGGTCACGACGAACTCGAAGGCCACGCGCCGCTCGGACAGGCGGCGTCCGCGCGTCACGAAGCGCACCGCGCCCTGGTCGGTGAACTTGATCGCATTGGACAGCAGGTTCTGCACCACCTGGCAGACGCGCAGGGGATCGCCGCGCACCACGGCCGGAATCTCGCCCTCGAAACCCGTGACGAACTCCAGCCCCTTGGCTTCGGCCTGGGCCGCGAAGGGGCCGACGATGCGCCGGTGCAGATCTTCCAGATTGATGTCGACGGTCTCGAAATTCATGCGCCCGGCCTCGATCTTGGTCATGTCGAGGATGTCGTTCAGCAGGCTCAGCAGATTGTCGCCGGAGTTGCGGATGATCGCCAGATACTCGCGCTGCGCCCCCGCCAGACGAGTCGCGCTGAGCAACTGGGCCGCGCCCAGAACGCCGTTCATCGGCGTGCGAAGCTCATGCGAGATGACGCCCAGGAAGTTGGATTTCGCCTCATTCGCCGCATCGGCCCTGTCGCGGGCGGCCTCCAGCTCCTCGATCAGGTGCGCCTGATGCTCCTGGAAGGCCCGGATGCGCTCCTCTCGCAGAATGGTCATGGTCACCAGGACGAAGAGGCTGGCGGCGATGAATGGCGCCAGGGTCACGAAAGGCCAGAAGACCGGATCGCCGATCAGGCTGACGGCGATGACGGTCGCCGCCACGCCATAGGGCGATGAAATGAGGATGGCCTGACGAGGCGAGTTCCGCAGTTGGGCGAACACCAGCACATAGCCCGAGATCAGAAGGGCGATGGCCAGCTCCCGCCCGAACAGGGAGGGCGAGAACCACGCCAGCAGGGGCGCTGCGGCCCAGGCCGCGGTCGTGGCCGTCGCCACCGCCGGGAAGGCCAGGCCCCAGCCCGCTCCGGCGCCGGGGCGGACCCGTTTTTCGACCTCGCCGCGCAGGGCGCCCGCCGCCAGGGTCGCCACGAACCAGATCAGGCCCTGCGCCAGGCCGACCGTCGCGATCAGCCCCAGCGCCCAACTGGCGATGATGAGATAGCGTAGATAGTGGGTCTGCAGGATGGCGGTCAGGGCCTGCGCCGCTTCGCCGGGCGCCTGCGGTCCGCCCACCCCTTTCGTGAACCCCTCGGATTCGACCATCGCGACGCCCCCGCTCGCTAAGAAAACGCTTCGGGTGCGGACGCTAGAGCGAAAGGTTCTAAGACGATGTGAATGCGAATAACTGCGTAATCCGAATTATCCACCGGGAAATCCGGCGTCAGGCCTCGGCCTCCTGCGGGGTTTGCGCACGGATCGAAAGCGCGTGAACCGGACCGGCCAATTCTTCCTTCAGGACGGCGTTGACGGCCCTCTGCCGCTCCACGCGGGTCTGGCCGACGAAGGCTTGCGAGACGATGGTCAGCTGGAAATGGCTTTCCCCGCCGTCGAGGGCGTCGACGCCGCCTTCATGGTGATGACCCTGATGTTTCCAGCTGTCATCCTCCAGATTCAGACGAACCGGAGCGAAGGCCGCCGTCAGTTTTTCGCGCATAACCGCCGCGATCGGGCCGTCGGCCATGGGAGACTCCTTGAAGCTGACCAAATCAGCCCTAAACTTCGGGCGATGTCTGCGTCTTTTCAATACAAGCCTCGCTTCACCGACATTCGGGTGAAGCCGCCGCGTTCCGAGGATGAGCAGGAGGCGGCGGAGGACGTCCTGCGCCTCAAGCCCGGCGAGAAGGCTTGCGAATGGGCCGAATGCAGCCGTCCGGCCACGGCGCGGGCCCCCAAGTCGCGCGAGCAGCTCAACGAGTTCTACGACTTTTGCCAGGCCCACGCGGCCCAGTACAACAAGAGCTGGAACTTCTACGCGGGCATGAGCGAAGGCCAGATTCGCGCGGCGCAGGAAAACGAGGCCATGACCGGCGGCCGCCCCACCTGGCAGATGAAGGCCGGGCCGCAGACGCGCGAGGCCGCCGCCTTCGCCGCCAAATTCGGCACGGCCAACAACTCCGGCGCCGGCTCCTGGCGGGACAGCTTCGGCCTGTTCGGTCGGCGGGTGCACGCAGAGGGACCCGCCCAGGGCGATCCTCATCATCGTCTGGGCAAGCTGGAGCGCGCCGCCCTGGCCGACCTGGGCCTGGAGCCCGGGGCCGACAAGGCCGCCGTGAAGGCCCGCTATCACGAGATGCTCAAGCGCTTCCACCCGGACACCAACGGCGGCGATCGGGGCGCGGAAGCCAAGCTACAGAGCGTCATCAAGGCTTGGAAAACCCTGAAGAAGGCCGGCCACGCCTGAGCGGACTGGACAGGCGGCTCTCCCCGGGCAGGACATCGACTCGCGTCATGGCCTGATCGGCGGCGTCGGAATCCCAAATTTCAGCGAAGACCTCGGCTCCCGCCTCGTCCCGCATCATGCGCTGCGTTTCCCGCACCGCCTCGGTGAAGCTGGCGGCCTCCAGGGGAAACATCTGAGGCGTCCGTCCGAGCGCGTCGTAAACGTAGCAAAAATATTGCGTGTGCGTTTCCATGTCCTCTCCCCCGGCGGGAGCGATGCCAAATTGTTAACATCCTCTTGCCGATTTTACGAATCACAGAACCGTTGTTTCTGAAAGGCGTTGTCTGCGGATCATTCCCTCATCGCCCCAGCCTGGGGATAAGGAGTCCACAGATGGAAGTCCTGTACCGCGCCCATGCCACCGCCTCCGGCGGAGGACGCGACGAAGGTCGTTCGGCCACCGACGACGGCAAGATCGACGTCCGCTTGTCGGTCCCGACCGAGATGGGCGGGACGGGCGGCGACGGAACCAACCCCGAGCAGCTTTTCGCCGCCGGCTACGCGGCCTGCTACCTGGGTGCCCTGCGGCTGGTCTCGGGCAAGGCCGGCGCGCCGGTCGGCCCGGACACCCGGGTCACGGCCGGGGTCGGTTTCGGCAAGAACACCCGCGGCGAAGGCTTCAATCTCGACGTGACCCTGCGGGTGTCGGACCATGGGCTGAATCAGGCGACGATCGACGACCTGATCCAGAAGGCGCATCAGGTCTGCCCCTATTCCAACGCCACGCGGGGCAATGTGAACGTGGACCTGTCCGCGGAATAATCCGTCGCGTCCCTCGCGCGTGTTGAGCCGCGCGCGCGAGGGCGCTAGGTGGAGGCCATGACCTCTCCGCTCGACGCCTCCCCCGATCCGCTCGTCACCCTGGAACCGCACCGCAAGGTCACGCTGAAAGAGGCGTTCGGCGTTGATTCCGACATGGTCGTGCCGGCCTTCGACACCCGCGACAGCCATGTGCCCGAGATCGACGAGTCCTATCGTTTCGACCCCCAGACCACGATCGCCATCTGCGCGGGCTTCGCCTACGACCGCCGGGTCATGGTCCAGGGCTATCACGGCACCGGCAAGTCGACCCACATCGAGCAGGTCGCCGCCCGCCTGAACTGGCCGCTGGTCCGCATCAACCTGGACAGCCACGTCAGCCGCATCGACCTGATCGGCAAGGACGCCATCGTCCTGAAGGACGGCAAGCAGATCACCGAATTCCGCGAGGGCATCCTGCCCTGGGCGCTGCAACGCCCCGTGGCCCTGGTGTTCGATGAATATGACGCGGGCCGCCCCGACGTCATGTTCGTGATCCAGCGCGTGCTGGAGGCGCAGGGGCGCCTGACCCTGCTGGACCAGAACCGCGTCATCCGCCCGAACAGGTGGTTCCGCCTGTTCGCCACCTCCAACACGGTCGGCCTGGGCGACACGACGGGCCTGTATCACGGCGCCCAGCAGATCAATCAGGCTCAGCTCGACCGCTGGAACATCGTCACGACGCTCAACTATCTCGACCACGATGTGGAAGCCGAGATCGTCGTCGCCAAGGCGCCCGAATATGACACGCCCGAGGGCCGCCGTCAGATCGCGGCCATGGTCCGCGTCGCCGACATGACCCGCAACGCCTTCATGAACGGCGACATCTCCACCGTCATGTCGCCCCGCACGGTCATCACCTGGGCCCAGAACGCCATCATCTTCGGCGGCGACCTGGCCCTGAGCTTCCGCCTGACCTTCCTGAACAAGTGCGACGAACTGGAGCGGCCGACCATCGCCGAATTCTATCAGCGCGCCTTCGGTGAAGACCTGCCCGAAGCCGCGACGCGCGTGAAGATCGGCTGAGCCCTTCTCAACTCGCCCATGAATGAAGAGGCCGCCTTCCCGATCGGGAAGGCGGCCCTTTTCTTAGCGGAAGCCCGAGACGAACAGCCGAGGCCGCGACCGTCGCACCAGCCACAGGTTCACCGTGGCCGCCCCCAGCACCAGGGCCGCCACGGCCTGATGCAGCACGCCCAAGGTCAGCGGCACGGCATGGATGAGGGTGAGAACGCCCAGCCCCGCCTGGAGCCACAGGGCGCACGCCAGCACCAGGGCCGAGGCGCCCAGGCCCTCGCCCAGCCGCCCGCGCAGCGCCTGGACCGCGTAGAAGGTGCCCGCGAACAACAGCACATAGGCGCCGATCCGATGGTTCAACTGCACCAGGCCCTGGTCGTGCAGGAAGGTCAGCCCCCCCTGCCCCCACTCCACCGGCGGAAACAGGGCGCCGTTCATCAGCGGCCAGTCGGTATAGACCATGCCCGCCTTGGCGCCGGCCACCAGGCCGCCCAGCAGGCATTGCAGGAAGACGCCGCCCAGCAGCAGGCCCGCGCCCCAACTCCAGCCTCGCGGCGCGCGCGTGAAATCCGAGCCGGCCCAGGCCTCCAGCCCGGTCCAGATCAGGCCTGAGAAGATCAGGAAGGCCAGGCCCAGATGGGTCGCCAGACGCTCCGGCGCCACATCGACGCGCTCGGCCAGGCCGCTGGACACCATCCACCAGCCGATCAGCCCCTGCAGCCCGCCCAGGAGCAGCAGAATGGCGCAGCGCCCGATCAGGCGACGCGGCAGGACCCGGAAAACGAGGAAGCCGATGAAGGGCAAGGCGAAAACCAGGCCGATCAGCCGTCCCAGCAGGCGGTGCGCCCACTCCCACCAGAAGATGTACTGGAACTCCGCCAGGCTCATGCCGGCGTTGACTTCGACATACTGGGGGATGGCCTTGTATTTATCGAAGGCCTCGACCCAGTCGGCGTGGTTCATCGGCGGCAGGGCGCCCATGATGGGCTTCCATTCGGTGATCGACAGCCCCGAGCCGGTCAGCCGGGTCGCGCCGCCCACCACGACCATGGCGAACACGAGGCCCGCGCAAAGAAACAGCCACAGCGCCACCGCGCGGCTGCGGTCCAATTCGCCTATACGCTTCATTCGACGCCTGCCGTTCGCCCCGATATGCTTGCCGCCTCTTTCGCAGGCGGCGGAACCGAGGGATATGCCCCTCCCGCGAGGCAAGATCGAGTCGGTTTCTACGCCAAAGCGTCGCATAACATCCTAGGGGAGCGCCAAGCGGTGCAATATGTCGAAATCGCCGTCGCCTTGACCGGGGCTCTGGGTCTGGCCTGGATCGCCGACCTGCTGACGGGTCGTCGCGGGCTGGGCGGCGCCATCCTGGTCACCCTCGTCAGCGGCGCCTGCGGCGCCTTCCTGGCCGTGCGGGTCTTCGCGGTCGCCGCCTTGGCGGACTGGGAATGGCTGCCCTGGGCCTTCGCGGCCGTCGTCATAGGCCTGGTGACCTTCTTCCTGTTCCGGAGCAAGCGTTGATGCCGCCGCGCGCCCGTCGTTTCGTCGCCACCCTGGCCGTGGTCTTCTTCCTGGCCTTCTGGATCTGGGGCGCCGTGACCCTTCACGACCGGTTGCCGGACATCTGGTGGATCGACCTGATCTTCTTCGCCGTCGCGGGGATCGGCTGGGGCCTTCCCCTGATCCCCCTGTTGCGCTGGGCTGAGCGGGCGCCGCGGGACAAGACGACCCGCTGAACAGCAGAACGGCCGGCGAGGTTTCCCTCACCGGCCGTTTCAGCCTGCTGATGACCCTCAGCAAATGGTCGGAGCGACAGGATTCGAACCTGCGACCCCTTGACCCCCAGTCAAGTGCGCTACCAGGCTGCGCCACGCTCCGAAGGCGCTCCCTATAGACGGCGGGTCGGTGCTCCGCAAACCCTAAAACGCTCTATCGACAACAACTTCCGTCTTAGCGCCCCAGAACGCCCTCCAACCGGGCCTTGGCCGCTTCCAGGTCGCTCAACAGGGCCTCGAGGCGCGCGGGAGCCGCCGAAGGCGCCGCCGCTTCCAACGCCATTTCGGCGCGATCGCCCGAATCGATCTCGAGCGTGGCGGCCGGATCGGCATAGGCCGCCAGCCGCGCTAGGCCCTGATCCAGCACCAGGCGCTGGACCCCGCGAATCGTCAGCCCCTCGTCATGCAGCAGGCGCCGCACCGCCTTCAGCGCCAGGATGTCGTCGGGACGATAGAACCGGCGGCCGCCCGCACGCTTCACCGGAGCGACGAAGTCGAACTTGGTCTCCCAGAACCTCAGCACATGCTGGGGCGCGCCGACTTCCTCGGCAGCTTCGGAAATGGTGCGGAAGGCTTTGGGGCTCTTGGCCAAGGCTCTCAGGTCTCGACGACGGCGTCGTGCACCCGGCTCTTCATGATCTGGGAGGCGCGGAAGCTGATGACGCGGCGGGGGTTGATGGCGGCCGGTTCGCCGGTCTTCGGGTTGCGGCCCATGCGGGCGCGTTTCTCGCGGACCTGAAAGACGCCGAATCCCGACAGCTTGACCGTCTCGCCCTGCTCGAGAGAATCGACGATCAGGTCCAGCGTGCGCTCGACCAGGCCGGAGCATTCCTGTCGGGACAGCCCGACCTCCTCGTGGACCGCTTCGCACAAATCCGCGCGCGTAAGGGTGTGATGTCCGGCCACTTGCATCTCCCCGCAATCAATCGGCGGAGCATTGAAGGGCAAAACGGCCGGAAATCAAAGTCCTCAATGCGAATCTAGAGGCGGAAGGCGCAGGCGCCCCACGTCAGGCCCCCGCCCATGGCCTCGACCAGGACCAGATCGCCCTTCTTGATCCGCCCGTCCTTGATGGCGACATCCATCGCCAGGGGGATGGAGGCGGCCGAGGTGTTGGCGTGCATGGCCACGGTCGAGACGACCTTCTGCTCGTCCAGGCCCAGGCGGTCGCCGACGCCCTTGATGATGCGCTGGTTGGCCTGGTGCGGGACGAACCAGTCGATCTCGGGGATGCCGACGCCCGCGACCTCGGCGGCGGCGGTGATGGCCTCGGCGATGTTGACCACGGCATGGCGGAAGACCTGGTTGCCCAGCATCCTCAGGTGGCCGACCGTTCCGGTCGTGGCCGGGCCGCCGTCGACATAGAGCATGTCCGACTTGGCGCCCTCGCAGCGCAGGGCGAAGCCCAGAACGCCGCGATCGTCCTTGGTCCCCTGCCCTTCGCCGGGCTCCAGCACGAAGGCCCCGGCGCCGTCGCCGAACAGGACGCAGGTGGTGCGGTCCGTCCAGTCCATCAGCCGGGTCATTTCCTCGGCGCCGATGACCAGGGCGCATTTGGCCTGGCCGCGCGCGACAAAGCCGTCGGCCACGCTCAGCGCATAGACGAAGCCGGAACAAACCGCCTGAACGTCGAAGGCGATGCCCACCGGCGCTCCCAGCTTGCGCTGGACGATGGCGGCCGTCGCGGGGAAGGTCTGGTCCGGCGTCGTGGTGGCGACGATGATCAGATCGACGTCCGCCGCCGTCTTGCCCGCGTCGGCCAGGGCGCGCTCGGCGGCCTTGAGCGCCAGATCGCTGGTCGGCTCGTCGTCGCGGGCCTTGTGGCGCTGGTGGATGCCGGTGCGCTCGATGATCCATTCGTCGGAGGTGTCGACGATCTTGGCCAGGTCGGCGTTGGTGACCACCTGCTCGGGCAGGAAGGAGCCGACCCCGGTGACGACGCTGCGGATGACGCTCACTGTTCGATCTCTCCCATGACGACGGGCGCGGATTCGTCCATCGCGGCCGCCAGACGCTCGAAATTGGCGCTGACCTTGGTCAGATAGTCGCTGCGGGCCAGTTCGACAGCCACGCGGATGGCGTTGGCGTACCCCTCGGCCGTGGCGCCGCCGTGGCTTTTCACCACAATGCCGTTCAGGCCCAGCAGGGGGCCGCCGTTGACGCTGCTGGGGTCGATGCGGCGCGCCATCTTCTTCAGCGCGGGCATGGCGATCAGGGCGCCCAGCTTGGCCAGAGGCCCCGACGTCAGCGCCTCCTTCAAAAGGCCCGAGATGAAGCGCGCCGTGCCCTCGGCGGTCTTCAGGGCGACATTGCCGGTGAAGCCGTCGGTAACGACGACATCGACCGTTCCGGCCGCAATGTCATGCCCCTCGACGAAGCCGGTGTAGTTGACCGGCACGGCGTCGGTGCGCAGCACGGCGTGGGCCTCGCGCACCTCTTCATGGCCCTTCATCTCTTCGGAGCCGACGTTCAGCAGGCCGACCGTGGGCCGTTCCACCCCATGCACGGCGGACTGGAACGCCTCGCCCATGATGGCGAACTCGACCAGCTGGCGCGCGTCGCTGCCGATGTTGGCGCCCACGTCCAGAACGGCGGTGAAGCCGCGCTTGGTCGGCCAGCTGGCGACGATGGCCGGGCGCTCCAGCCCGTCGACCGCCATGCGCAGGATCAGCTTGGAGATCGCCATCAGGGCGCCGGTGTTGCCGGCCGACACCGCGGCCTGGGCCTGCCCCGTCTTGACCGCCTCGATCGCGTTCCACAGGCTGGAGCCCTTGCCCCGTCGCATGGCCTGGGCGGGCTTCTCGTCCATGGCCACGACCTTGTCGGTGTGCCGGACCTGGCAATGGTCGTCCGACAGGTGCAGGCGCGCCATCTCGGCGCGGATCGCCGCCTCGTCCCCGTGCAGCAGGAAGCCGACGCCATCGCCGCCATACAGGGAATAGTAAGCCTTCACGCCGCCGACCACGACGGCGGGGCCATGGTCGCCCCCCATGGCGTCGAGCGAAATCAGTGTGGATGATGCCAAGTGGAAATCGACTCCGTCGCCGTCTTGTCGCGGCGCTTCAATGTTTAGGGCGTAGGAACGCAAATGTCGCACCCCGTGGATGCAACCGGGGCGCCCTTAGGTCAACTCTTGTCGGAGCCGTCCGGCTTCAAGGCCCGCAGCACGCCGAAGGGCGAGATCTCGCCCGGTTCGGGCGGCTGCTCGAAAACGGCGCCTTCCTTGCGCGGATAGGGGTCCAGGTGCAGGGCCAGTTGCTCCACCGCATACTGGCCCAGGTCGATCTGGCCGTTCTCGACCACGTCGGGCGAATCGTCTTCCAGCTCCAGGTCGATCTCGCCCTCGTCCGACGACGGCGCGTCCAGGGCCTCGACCAGGTTGATCTCGAACCGCTCGTCGACATGGACCGGCAGGGGCTCCAGCGTCAGCACGCAGGACTGGACGGCGTCGGCGACCACCCGCCCGGTCAGGCGCCAGCCCGAGACCGTGGCCGTCGCCTCCATATCCGCCTCGAAGCGGTCCAGGGATTTGAGGTTCAGCGCGCGGGCGATGCGTTGACGCGCCTCGGCGTCCGGCTCCAGCCGCCGGGACAGACCCGCGCCGATATGATGCAGACGCACGGGGTCGCTGTAAGGCAGGGCGGGAATCGTCATGCGATGATCATGGCCCAGTCCGGCGCCTTTTCCACGGCGGAAATCGGCTGACGCGCCAGGCGTTCGTGCGATTCCAGCGCATAGCGGGTCAGTTCGGCGCCGGTCGCGGGATCGTCGCTCTCGAACACATTGCGTGCGATCGAGGCCTGGAAGCCGTCGTGGTCGCCTTCGCGCAGCGCCTTCTCATAGGCGCTCATCCGGCCATAGAGCGCCTCGCCCAGCTTGCGCATCTTCTTGCCGACGGACACGTCGCCGACGCCCAGTTCGCGCAGGACGTTGTCCAGGGCCGAGACATAGGTGTCGAACATTTTCTGGGCCAGGTCGGCCCCGCGCTCGCCCTCGCCCTTCAGCCGCACGAACAGCAGAAGGACGTGCAGGGTGTAGAGCTCGAATCGGGCGTCGATTCGATCCGCCACCTCAAGGCGGGCGTAGAAGTCGGGCTGACGCGCCTGATCCACCGCCAGGGCGTAAAGTCCCTGCGCCTGGCGCTCCTGCGTCTGTCGTTTGAAGATTGTCTTGAACATGGGATTTCACGGCCCCTTTTCCGCCGCGCCGTTGCACTAGGACGCAGCGACGGTTAGGTCAAAGACCTTGTTCCTAGAGGCCCATCGCCGATGCCCCGTTTCACGTCGCTCATCATCGCCGCCTCGCTCGCCGCCGTCGCCGCGGGCGCCTGCGCCCCGGTCGTCGCCACCCAGGGCTTCCAGGCCGTGGACGCCAAGCCTCAGGACGTCGAAGTGGGCGTCGATACCCGCGAGACCGTCCTGGCCAAGCTGGGCACGCCCTCGACGACCTCGACCTTCGAGAGCGACAACGTCTGGTATTACCTGACCCAGACGACGCAGCGCTACACCTACAACAAGCCGCAAGTGTCGCAGCGGACCGTCACCGAGATCACCTTCGCCGACAGCGGCGACAAGGTCGCCAATGTGCGCACCCTGGGGCTGGAAGACGGCCGCCAGATCGCCATGGAGCGTCGCGAGACCCCGACCCGCGGCCGTCAGCTGACCATCCTCGAGCAGTTGCTCGGCAACGTCGGCCGCGGCCAACTGCCGCGCACCGAGGACGACGTCCCCGGCCAGCGCCGCCCGGACTAGGCGGCCCCTACAAGCAGGCGCCCTCAAGCCGCGAGCGACCGCGTCGCGAGCATAGGGCGCAAAAAAGACAACGCCCCGGAGATCGCTTTCCGGGGCGTTTTCAGTTTCAGCGAGACGCCGTCAGACGACCTTGCCGCTCGCCAGCACCGCCAGCAGCAGAAGCGCGACGATATTGGTGATCTTGATCATCGGATTCACCGCCGGGCCGGAGGTGTCCTTATAGGGATCGCCCACGGTGTCGCCGGTGACGGCGGCCTTGTGCGCTTCCGAGCCCTTGCCGTGGACGACGCCGTTCTTGTCGGTGAAGCCTTCCTCGATCACCTTCTTGGCGTTGTCCCAGGCGCCCCCGCCCGAGGTCATGGAGATGGCGACGAACAGGCCCGTCACGATCACCCCCATCAGCATGGCCCCCAGGGCGGCGAAGGCGTTGGCCTTGTCCGGCTGGATGAACAGGATGACGATGAACAGGACGATCGGCGACAGCACCGGCAGCAGCGACGGCACGATCATCTCGCGAATGGCCGCGCTGGTCAGGATGTCGACTGCGCGTCCGTATTCCGGCTTGGTCTGGAAGGTCATGATGCCGGGGTTTTCGCGGAATTGACGCCGAACCTCGGCCACCACGGCCTCGGCGGCGCGTCCCACGGCCGTCATTGACAGACCGCCGAACAGGAAGGGCAGCAGCCCCCCGAACAGCAGGCCGACCACGACATAGGGGTTGGACAGGTCGAACGCGACCGCGCCCAGACCGTAGAAGAAGCTGCCCGGCGCCGCCTCGGCTGCGAAGAACTTGAGATCCTCCACATAGGCGGCGAACAGGACCAGCGCCCCCAGACCCGCCGAACCGATGGCGTAGCCCTTGGTCACGGCCTTGGTGGTGTTGCCCACGGCGTCCAGGGCGTCGGTCGAGACGCGCACCTCCGGCGGCAGGCCCGCCATCTCGGCGATGCCGCCCGCGTTGTCCGTGACCGGGCCGAAGGCGTCCAGCGCCACGATCATCCCCGCCACGCCCAGCATGGTCGTGGTGGCGATGGCGATGCCGAACAGGCCCGCCAACTGGAAGGCCGCGACGATGCCGACGATGATGGTCAGGGCCGGAAGCGCCGTGGACTCCAGCGACATGGCCAGCCCCTGGATGACGTTGGTGCCGTGCCCCGAGACCGAGGCGTTGGCCACCGACTTCACCGGCCGGAAGCCCGTGCCGGTATAGTATTCGGTGATGACCACGATAGCCGCCGTCACCAGCAGGCCCACGACGCCCGCCCAGAACAGGTTCATCGGCTGGATCAGCAGGCCATTCGACGTCTCGACTGCGCCGGGCAGCATGGTGTTGATCACCCACCAGACCGCGCCCAGCGACAGGACGCCGGTGACGATCAGCCCCTGATACAGGGCCCCCATGATGTTGCCGCTCTTGCCCAGACGCACGAAGAAGGTGCCGATGATCGAGGTCACGATGCAGACGCCGCAGATCGCCAGCGGCAGCAGCATCAGCACGTCCACATAGGGCTGGTTGCGGAAGAAGATGGCCGCCAGCACCATGGTCGCCACCGTCGTCACCGCATAGGTCTCGAACAGGTCGGCGGCCATGCCGGCGCAGTCGCCGACGTTGTCGCCCACATTGTCCGCGATGGTGGCGGCGTTGCGGGGATCGTCCTCGGGGATGCCGGCCTCGACCTTGCCCACCATGTCGCCGCCGACGTCGGCTCCCTTGGTGAAGATGCCGCCGCCCAGTCGCGCGAAGATGGAGATCAGCGAGGCGCCGAAGCCCAGCGCCACCAGGCCGTCGACGACCTCGCGGCTGGTCGAGGCGTGGCCCAGCCCCTGGGTCATGAAGGCGTAGTAGCCGGACACGCCCAGAAGCGCGCCGCCCGCCACGAACATGCCGGTGATGGCGCCCGAGCGGAAGGCCAGGTCCAGACCCTTGGACAGGCTCTGCGACGCGGCCTGGGCCGTACGGACGTTGGC
>JAFKFS010000035.1 GCA_017308115.1 Bordetella sp. | reverse complement strand
GTCCGCGTCATGCTGAGGCGGACTGCGGACCCTTGCGTCCGCGCCAGGGGCAGCCGGGGTTTGGCAGGACGATGGACAGATTGAAACGCGCGCGCGCGATCGAGGGCCTCAAGGGCCTGGCCTTGCGCTTCCTGCGCCGTACGCAGGGCAATGTGGCGATGATGTTCGCCCTGGCCCTGCCGGCGCTGCTGATGATCTCCCTGGGCGCCATCGACATCCACCAGGCCTCAAAGGTGAAGGCCCAGCTTCAGGACGCCCTGGACGCCGCCGCCCTGGCCGCCGCCCGCTCGACCTACACCGACGACGTGGACATCAACAACGTCGGCATGGCGGCGCTCAAGGCCAACATGCCCGGCTATTTCGGCGCGACCTCGGGGGATACGGCCAGCTTCGTCCTGCTCAACAACCGCGTCACCGGCGAGGCGAGGGTGAACGTCAAGGTGCTGGTCGCCAACATCGTCCTGCCCCCCTACGGCAAGCTGCTGGACGACTACCTGCCGGTCAGCAGCCGCTCCGAAGTCCTGCGCGCCTCGCGCAACGTCGAGGTGGCCATGGCGCTGGACATCACCGGCTCGATGAGGGGGCAGCCGCTGACGGATCTGAAGGCGGCGGCGATCGAACTGATCGACATCGTGGTGCAGGATCAGCAGTCGCCCTTCACCTCCAAGGTCGCCCTGGCGCCCTATGCGGTGGGCGTCAACCTGGGAGGCTACGCCGCCGCGGCGCGCGGGGCGATTCCGGCGCCGGTTTCGATCACCGACGCCCAGTGGAAGACGGGAACGTCCAAGAGCATCTCCAACATCACGCGGGCCAATCCGGCGGTCTTCACCTCGAACAACCACGGCTTCTCCAACGGCGACTATGTCTGGATCAGCGGCATCAGCGGCATGACCCAGATGAACAACCGGGCGCTGGAGGTCGTGAACAAGCAGACCAACACCTTCCAGGTCCGCATCCCCGGTCAGAGCAACCCCCTGAGCACCTCCACGGGCTACGGCAACTATTCGTCGGGCGGCACGATCCAGAAATGCCTCGTATCCGATTGTTCGGCGGTGATCACCGCCAACGGCCATGGCCTCAGGAACGGCGAGGCCGTCTATATCGACGAGGTGAAGGGCATGACTCAGCTGAACAAGGTCAGCTGGGTTGTGGGCAATGTGACCGCCAACAGCTTCTCGACCGGCGTCTCGGCGGCCAGCTACGGGAACTACACCAGCGCAGGACGCGCCTGGTGCGCCCAGCAGGGCTGTGAATGGTATCGTTTCGACAATGCCTCGGGCGGGGTGAGCACCTATCAGGTCAGCACCTGCGCCAGCGAGCGCACGGGCGCTCAGGCCTATACCGACGCCGCCCCGACCGGCTCCGCGCGGGTCGGCCGCAGCTATACCCACAGCGGGGGAAATCCCTGCCCTTCGGCGAGCATCACGCCGCTGTCCAGCAGCCGCGACGACCTCAAGGCTCAGATCAACGCCCTAAAGGACGGCGGTTCGACCGCGGGCCAGATCGGCATCGCCTGGGCCTGGTACATGGTGTCGCCCAACTTCGCCTCCCTGTTCACGGGCGAGGGACAGCCGAACGCCTATGATACTTCAAAGACGCTGAAGGCCGTCGTCCTGATGACGGATGGGGAGTTCAACACCCCCTTCTGCCGCGACGCGATCGCCAGCGACGCGGGGTCGGGGAGCGGCGGCGGCGAAACGCACATCAACTGCAAGGCCGAGAACGGGGAGCCCTTCGCCCAATCCGTCGCCCTGTGCACGGCGATGAAGCGCGAGAACGTCGTCGTCTATACGGTCGGCTTCAATCTGAGCACCAGCCGCGGCAAGACCGGCGTCGACACGGCGGTCGAGGTGATGGAGGCCTGCGCCACGAACAAGGACACCCACTTCTTCATGGCCAACAGCGGCACCGACCTGAAGCAGGCCTTCCAGGCCATCGGCCGCGACATCACCCGTCTGCGCATCGCACGCTGATGCGGGAGCGGGCGTTCTCCTCCCCATTTCATGGGGAGGTGGATCGGCGGCGTTAGCCGGCGAGACGGAGGGACTGCTTCGGGCCGGGCAGGCCCCTCCACCGCGGAGCCTGTCCTCGGGCTCGCCGAAGGCGAGACCCGGAGGCGGTCCCCCTCCCCATTTCATGGGGAGGAAAAAAAGAAGAGGCGCCCGGTCAGATCAGGCGGATCTCCTTCAGCCGCTCGGTCAGGAAGTCCTCGGCCAGGATGGTCTTGCCCGCATAGCGGTCCGGGTTCTCCGGGGTGATCGTCGACGGCAGGGTCTCGATCGGGAAGTCCGGGTTGAAGTGCAGGAAGAAGGGCGTCGAATAGCGGGCGAAGCCGCGACGCTCGGGCGCCGGATTGACCACCCGGTGCGTCGTCGACGGCAGGACGTGGTTGACCAGCCGCTGCAGCATGTCGCCGATGTTGACCACCAGCGCCCCCGGCGGCGGGGCGATGTCCAACCATTCGCCGTCGGAATCCTTGAGCTGCAGCCCGGCTTCTTCGGCGCCCAGCAGCAGGGTGATGACGTTGATGTCCTCATGGGCGCCCGCGCGCACGCCCGGCGCGTCGGCCGGGACCGGCGGATAGTGCAGAAGGCGCAGCACGCTGTTGCCCAGCTGGACCTTGTCCTCGAAATAGGCGTCGTCCAGCTTCAGATAGCGGGCGATGGCCTTCAGGATGCGGCGGCCCAGCGCGTCCAGGCCTTCGTACAGGCCGTAGACGTGCTCGCGGAAGCCCGCGACCTCGGTCGGCCAGACATTGTCGCGCATGTATCTACGATAGGGGTGGCCTTCCGGCAGCTCGCGGCCGGTGTGCCAGAACTCCTTCAGGTCCACGGCCTTGGCGCCCTTGGCCGCCTCGACGCCGAACGGGGTCAGGCCGCGCGCCCCGCCCGTGCCGGGCTGGTGATACTGGCGCTTCACCTCCTCGGGCAGGGCGAAGAAGCCCTTGGCGTCGGCCACGGCGGCGTCGATCAGTCTCTGGTCCAGGCCGTGGTCGGCGATGACGGCGAAGCCGTAGCGGGCGAAGGAGGCGCCCAGGGCGTCGGAAAAGGCTTGGAAGTCGGCGTCATAGCCCTTCATCGACACCGGGACGATGGCGCGGGTCCTGGCCCTGTCCTCGGCGGAGACGGCGGTAAGGGAAGAGGTCACGGTGAAATCAGCCTCTGATGGTGAATATGGCGGCCCTCATACGCCCAACGGACGCAAAAGGGCAGATGGAGCGGCTTGGGCCTTTGGTCCACCCTCAATCCTGGGGAATGACCGCCCGGATCACGCGGGCCGACGAGGGGCGCCCGCCGATGCCTCGACGGGGATCGACCACGACGCGCAGGTCCCCGCCGGAATAGGTGACGGAGGCGCGCGGGCCCTCGACGATGGTGATGCTGCGCAGCCGCTCCAGGAAGGGGCGGGCGCTGGGGGAGCGGGCGATGCGCACCACGGCGTCGGTGGTGACGATCAGGGCCTCGATGCACAGGGCCTCGGACTCCTCGCCGAAGACGTTGATGCGGACCAGACGGCCCATGGCCTCCGAGACCAGGCTGCTGCGCCGGGTCATCAGGTTGAACATCTGCACCGGCCCCAGCGAGGGCGGCTCCAGGCTGACCGGCGGTCCGGCCAGGGAGACGGGCGAGCCCCCGGGCGTGCGCGTCGTATAGACGGTGATGCCGCCGCCGGTGGTGACGCGCAGCACCTGGTCGCCCGCGTCGTTGCGATAGATGGTGTCGCCGCGCGGGGCCGAGGAGGGGCGCAGGGCCCAGGTCTCGGTCGAACGCTCGAACCGCAGCAGGGTCAGCGACCCCGCCTGGTCCAGGACGAAACTCTGTCCGGCCTCCGAGACATAGCGCCCCGGCGGCGGGGTGGTGCGGGTCACCGACTGGTCGCGGATGACGCGGCTCTGTTCGGCCTGGACGTTGGAGCGGGTCTGGGCCTCGGCCTCGGCGGCGACGGCTCCGCAGGCCAGGACCAGGAACAGGGCCATGACGGGGACTTGGACCAGGCCCGCCGTGGTCCCCGCGCCGCGCGCGCGGCCGGGCCTCGCGCCGCGATGCGTCGCGAGGCGGCAGGCAGGCGGATTCTCCGCCATGGCTCCGACCGCAGTCCTCATGGTTTCAGAGGTGATACGCCCGCGCGGCGGATTTTGGGCGAACGCGGCTTAGCCAACCAGGTACTGCCCGCCGTTGAGCGACAAGGTGCAGCCTGTGACATATCCGGCACGCTCGCCCGACAGCCAGGACACCATGTCGGCGATCTCCTCGCCCTTGCCCAGGCGGCCGACCGGGATCTGGGCCACGATGGAATCCAGCACCTTCTGGTCCATCGCCCCGACCATTTCGGTGTCGATATAGCCCGGCGCGATGCAGTTGACCGTCACGCCCTTGCGCGCGTTCTCCAGCGCCAGCGCCTTGGTGAAGCCGATCATCCCGGCCTTGGCGGCCGAATAGTTGGTCTGGCCGATCTGGCCCTTCTGGCCGTTGATCGAGGAGATGTTGACGATGCGGCCGAAGCCCCGGTCGCGCATGCCGTTGATGACCTGGCGCGTCATGTTGAAGACGCTGTCCATGTTGACGCGGATCACGTCGGACCACTGGTCATGGGTCATCTTGTGGAAGAAGCCGTCGCGGGTGATGCCGGCGTTGTTCACCAGGACGTCGATGGGGCCCAGCTGCGCCTCGACCTCCTTCACCGCCCGCTCGCAGTCCTCGAACGAGCCGACGTTGCCCTTCACCACCATGACGCCCAGTTCGCGGGCGGTGGCCTCAGCGGCCTCGGTGTTGCCGGAATAGCCGGCGGCGACCTGCAGCCCGTCTTCCTTCAGTCGTTGAACGATGGCCTTGCCGATGCCCCGGGTGCCCCCGGTGACGAATGCGGTGCGCGTCATGACCTCTCCCTGTCCTGTGCGGCGGCTGTCGCGACCGCGACGCCTTCCGTCTTTCTATCCGCCAGCCTTAGCGCGGCCGGCGTCGAACGAGAAGACGGGGTTATGACGTCGCGGCCCGGCGGCCGATGAGGAAGCGGCGGCGGACGCCCGCCGTTCCTGCGCTTCAGCCTGGAGCCGTCTGCGGCGCCGTCGCTTCACCATTGCGCACGATGCCGTGTTCGGCGGGGATCAGGCCTTCAGCCTGGCGATCAGCGCCTGGGCCGCCGCCGGATTGCGCACCTTGGCCCCGGAGATGAAGTAGGCGAAGACCTCGCCGCGATCGGCCCAGCCGCGCGCCTGTTTCGCCACGGCGTCCAACTCGTCCGAGGTCATGCCTGTCGGCTCGTCCTCGCGGCTGGACATCAGCCGGGCGTATCTGAAATCGGCCGTTTCTTCGTCGATCCGGGGCCAGGTCGGCTCCTCGTCGTCGACGGCATGGACGATGGCCGCGCCGTATTTGCGCGCCAGGTCGTAGAACTGTTCGGTGGCGAAGCTGGGATGGCGCACCTCCAGCGCGTGCCTCAGCCGCACCCCGTCCTTCTCCTTCGGCAACAGCTTCAGGAAGCCCTCGAAGTCCTCGGCGTCGAACTTCTTGGTCCCCATGAACTGCCAGTTGATCGGTCCCAGCTTGTCGCCCAGCACGGTCAGCCCCTGCGACAGGAAGCGCTCGAAGCTCTCGGCGCCGTCGGACAGAACCTTGCGGTTGGTGCAGTAGCGGCTGGCCTTGACCGCAAAGACGAAGTCGTCGGGCGTCTCGTCGCGCCACTTCATCCAGCTGTCGGGCTTGAAGGTCGAATAATAGGTGCCGTTGATCTCGATCGAGGTCAGGGCCCGGCTGGCGAACTCCAGCTCGCGCCTCTGCGCTAGCCCCTCCGGATAGAAGACCCCGCGCCACGGCTCGAAGGTCCAGCCGCCGACGCCGATATGGATGGTCCCTGTCATGACCGCGCCTCCCTAGGACGCGCCCTTGATCGCAGAAATCATCGGCGCCCGCCATGGAAAGCGGACGTGTCGCCTGTCCGCTCGCTCGGGCGAGGGGAGATCGCTTCCGCAGTGTCGGGGCCGTCGGAGCAAGGCAGGGCGCCAATAAAATAACACCGATGTTATTTGACGTGACTTGTCGGGCTGATGACCCTCCCCTGTCCAATCGTGGAACCATAGGAGGCGGTTTTGTTCAACGCGAAGCGTGTCACTGCGGGAATTTCCAGCTGTTCGGTTCTGGCTGCAGTCGTGGTGGCTCTTTCCACCCCGGCAACTGCAGTCGGGGCTGCGGTACAGTCCGGATATTACATCTACGAATTCAACTATTTTTCCGACGCGACTCATTCTTACCAGGTGGGATACGCGAGGCAGGGATGCTTTTCCGGGGACCCTGCGGCCAGCGGATGGGGCACGGTGACGGCCCATTCCACGTCCAACCTGATCGGATGGTGCAATCCGGACGGCACGGGCATCATTTTCTAGTCTGACGCTGCGACATGGGCCCGCGTCAGCGGGCGTAATGTCAAACTGGAGAAAGGCCCCAGCCAGGACCGGGGTCTTTCTCGCCGTCGTCCAGAACCCGAGCAGACGGGCTAAGCGGATCCCGCCAACGGCGCGGCGATCGCTGGATATAAGAACGAATCCCTGCACCGGGCGCCGGCTGCGATCTCAGCAACCGCCTTTTTCAACGAGATGGGCGCTTAGTGGAAGTCCCGCGAATCCGGCAGGATGCGCACGTCGCGCGGGTGCCGATGCGGCGGTTGGCGCGGCGGTTGCGGATGGGCGACGATGTCCGCGCGGGCCAGTTGGATATCGGTCTCATGGTCCTCTGACAGGCGGGACAGCTCGGCGCTGCGGTCGATGACGCGGCGGGCGACGACGTGGACCACGCCTTCGGGACTTTTCTCGACCAGGCCTTCGACCTGCATCAGGCGGGCGCCCATGATCTCGCGCCGGAACTGGTCCAGCATCCGCGCCCACAGGACCACGTTGGTGATGCCGGTCTCGTCTTCCAGGGTGACGAAGACGGCGGTGCCCTTGCCCGGCCGCTGACGCACGAGAACCACGCCGGCGACCTGTATTAGGGAACCGCCGCGCCTGGCTTCGGTGGCCGCGCAGGTCAGCACCCGGTCGGCGGCGAAGACGGGACGCAGGATGGCCATCGGGTGGGCCTTCAGCGACAGGCGCGCGGTCTGGTAGTCGGCGGCGACGTGCTCGCCCAGCGGCATCAGGGGCAGGCGGGCGTCGGGCTCCGCGCCCAGTTCGCGGGCGCCGCGTTCGCGCGCCTCGGCGGCGGCGAACAGGGGCAGGGGATCGTCGTCGGGCAGGCGACGCACCGCCCACAGGGCCTCGCGCCGGTCTTGGCCCAGGGAGCGGAAGGCGTCGGCGTCGGCCAGCTTGCGCATGGCGGCGGCGGGCAGTTCGGCGCGCCGGGCCAGGGTTTCGATATCGGCGAAGGGCGCCTCGGCTCGCGCCGCCGACAGGGCCCTGGCCCAATCCTCCCTGAAGCCGTCGATCTGGCGCAGGCCCAGACGCAGGATGGGCGCGCTCGTCGGCCCCTCCAGGCTGTTGTCCCAGTCGCTGTGGGAGATGTCGATGGGACGTACCTCGACCCCGCCGACCTCCTGCGCTTCGCGCACGATCTGGGCGGGAGCGTAGAAACCCATGGGCTGGCTGTTCAGCAGGGCGCAGGCGAAGGCCGCCGGGTGGCGGTGCTTGATCCAGGAAGAGACATAGACCAGCCGGGCGAAGCTGGCGGCGTGGCTTTCGGGAAAGCCATAGGAGCCGAAGCCCTTGATCTGTTCGAAGCAGCGGCGCGCGAAATCTGGATCATAGCCGCGCGCGATCATCCGTCCGACCATCCGGGTCTCATAGGTATGCAGGCTGCCGTCGCCGCGGAAGGTGCCCATAGCCTTTCGCAGGCCGTTGGCTTCGGCGTCCGTGAACCGGGCGGCAACCATGGCGACCTTCATGGCCTGTTCCTGGAACAGAGGGACGCCCAGGGTCCGGTGCAGCACCTGCTTCAACTCGTCCGGCGGACCATAGAGGCGGCCGGGCGGAGGATAGTGAACCTCTTCCACGCCGTTGCGGCGACGCAGGTAGGGATGGACCATGTCGCCCTGGATCGGGCCGGGACGCACGATGGCGACCTGGATCACCAGATCGTAGAAGGCCCTCGGCTTCAGTCGGGGCAGCATGTTGATCTGGGCGCGGCTCTCGACCTGGAAGACGCCGATGGACTGGCCCCGGCAGAGCATGTCGTAGACCTCGGCTTCCTCCGGCGGGACGGAGGCGAGGTCGTGCTCGACGCCCGAATGGGCCTTCATCAGGTCGAACGCCTTACGGATGCAGGTCAGCATGCCCAGGGCCAGGACGTCGACCTTCATCAGGCCCAGGGCGTCGATGTCGTCCTTGTCCCATTCGATGAAGGTGCGGTCCGGCATGGCGGCGTTGCCGATGGGGACGGTCTCGTCCAACCGTCCCTGGGTCAGGACGAAGCCGCCGACGTGCTGGGACAGGTGGCGCGGAAAGCCCAGCAGGCGCGTCGCCATGCGCACGGCGCGATCGACCATGGGATTGGCGGCGTCCAGACCGGCCTGCTCGATCTGGCGGCCGCTGATCTCGGAGCCCCAACTGCCCCACTGGGTCGAGGCCAGACGCGCGGTGACGTCCTCGGTCAGGCCCAAGACCTTGCCGACCTCGCGGATGGCGCTGCGGGGGCGATAGCGGATGACGGTGGCGGCGATGCCGGCGCGATGGCGGCCATAGCGTTCATAGACGTACTGGATGACCTCCTCGCGTCGCTCGTGCTCGAAGTCCACGTCGATGTCGGGCGGCTCGTCGCGGTTGGAGGACAGGAACCGCTCGAACAACAGGTCGTGGCAGGCCGGATCGACGCTGGTGATCCCCAGGACGTAGCAGACCGCCGAGTTGGCGGCCGATCCGCGCCCCTGGCACAGGATGCCTCTGTTCTCGGCCGTACGGACGATGTCGTGGATGGTCAGGAAATAGGGGGCCAGGCTGCGCTCGGCGATGAAGGCCAACTCCTTCTCAAGCAGGGCCGTGACCTTGGGCGGCGCGCCGTCGGGATAGCGGACCAGGGTGCGGCGTCGCACCAGTTTCTCCAGCCAACCTTGGGGTGTTTCGCCGGGCGGCACAGGCTCCTCTGGGTATTCATATTTCAGGTCGCCAAGATCGAAGGTCGCGCGCGACAGGAAGGCGGTCGTCTCGCCTATGGCTTCAGGCGCGTCCTTGAACAGACGGGCCATTTCGTCCGCGGGTTTCAGCCAGCGTTCGGCGTTGGCCTCCAGCCGACGGCCGGCGGTCTCGATGGTCGCGCCTTCGCGGATGCAGGTCAGGACGTCCTGCAGGTCGCGGTCATCGGGCGCGGCGTAGAGGACGTCATTGAGCGCCAGCAAGGGAACGCAGGCCCGCTCCGCCATGGCCTTGAGGCGTGCCAGCCGGCGTCGGTCGTCGCCGCGCCGGTGCAGGGCCACGCCCAGCCAGACCGCGCCCGGCGCCGCCTCGTTCATGCGGGTCAGCACTTCCTCCAGCCCGGTCAGCCGATCCGGCGGGACAAGGATCAACAGCAGGTCTTCGGGATCAGCCAGCAGATCGCGTAGGCCGATCTCGCACTCGCCCTTCCTGGCGCGGCGATTGCCCAGGGTCAGCAGGCGCGTCAGCCGGCCCCAGCCCACGCGCGTCTCGGGGTAGGCGATGATGTCCGGCGTCCCGTCGTTGAAGACCAGCCGCGTTCCAGTCAGCAGGCGGAAGTCCGCCGCACGGCGCTTCACCTCTTCGGACAGGGCCGGATCGTTCAGCGGGTCTTTGATGAAGGCGATCTCGCCCGGACTGCCGCCGTCGCGCATTCTGTCCGACGGGGCCAGGCCCTCGACGCGAATCTCCTTCAGCGCGCTCCAGGCCCGCACCACGCCCGCCACGGTGTTGCGATCGGCCAGCCCCAGTCCGGCATGGCCGCGCAGGATCGCCGTCAGCACCAAGTCCTTGGGATGCGAGGCGCCGCGCAGGAAGGAGAAGTTGCTGGCCGTCGCCAGCTCGGCGTAGGCGCCGCAAGGGTCGAGCCTCCTCATGCGAACAGACCGTGGATGAACCAGCGCGGTTCGGGCGTCTCGCCATAGAGGCCCTGGCGAAACAGCCAGAAGCGACGGCCGTCCCGGTCCTCGACCCGGTAATAGTCGCGGGTGCGCTGGCCCGGCGCGCGCCACCATTCGCCGCTGATCCGCTCGGGCCCTTCTGCGCGCGTCACCTCGTGCAGGACGCGGCGCCAGCGAAACTTCAGCGGATAGCCGTCGGGAACCTCGGCCAGGGTTTCGACCGGCTGGGGCGGGTCGAACATCTGCAGCGGCCGCAAGGGCGGATCGTCGGGATCGAGATCGGGCCAGGTCTCGTCGCCATGACGGGCGGCGGCTGGGACCAACCGCGCGGCGCGTTCGGGAATGTGCGAGGCGAAAGGCTCGAAGCGCAGCACCGCCTCCGGTCCCAGGCGCGCGGTCAGCCGATCGACTAGACGGCTAAAGGTCTCCTCGCCGGGCGTCTCGCGTTCCAGTCCTTGCTGGGTCGGCGCCAAAGCCTGGGTCCAGGGCACGGACATCCGCATCTGATCGAAGCCGAAGCCGGGGTCCAGCGGGGCGGCCAGCGCCGCCATCCGCTCGCGGAACAGCCGCAGGGTCGCGGGGACGTCGCGGATCGGGCGGCCGGTGCGGACGACGATGCGGCGCGTCTCGCCGTCCACGCGATAGAAGCCGGCCTCGAAGGCGCGACCGCCCAGGCCCGTCTGATCCAGCCGGTCCATGGTCTCGACCAGCAGGTCGGACAGAACCCGCTCGATGTCCTCGGGCGCCGAGATTGGCTCGAAGAAGACGCGGTCGACGATCACGGGCGCGGGCGGGCGATGCGGGGTGATGCGCATGTCCTCGTCGCCCAGAACCCGCGCCAGTCGGGTCGGAAAGTCGGCGCCGAAGCGGGCGGCCAGGGGCGCGCGAGGCCGGTCGTCCAGATCGCCCAGTCGCTTCAGGCCCAGACGGCGCAGGGCCTCGTCCTCCTTGTCCGAAAGCTCCAGCGCCGCGATAGGCAGGTGGCGCGCGGCGGTGCGGTCCTGCCCCGGCTCGAACCGGCCGCCGGGGCCGAAGCGGGCCAGGGCGCGAGCGATCTGGGGTGTTCCGGCAAGGGCGCACCGGATTTTGAGCCCGGCGCGTTCGGCCCGCGCCTGAACCGTCCGCATCAGGCCCGCCTCGCCGTCGAACAGATGGGCGCAGCCGGTCACGTCCAGCATCAGACCGTGCGGCGGGTCTAGCGCGATCATGGGGGTGAAACGGCCGAAATCCTCCAGCACCCGCGCCAAGAGGGCGTCGTCGAGGTCCGGTCGATGGGCGACGACGCGCAGGGCGGGGGTTCGGGCTCGCGCATCGGCCAGGGCCAGGCCGGGGGTCAGCCCCATCCGCGCCGCGGCCGGATCGACGGCCGCCAGACGCAGCGCGCCCTTGATCTTCTCGGCCAGGACGACAGGCGGCGCATCCTCAGGCGGCGCGTCGTCCAGCCGCTCCTGACGCCGCAGCCGGTCGCTGGGCAGCCAGGGGAACCAGACCGCCAGATAGCGGCGCGGGCGGGCGGAAGGTTCGCTGTTCACGATCCCACTCCATGATCCAGGTTCCGGTCGCCCCGCTGCCGCGCCGCCGCAGCAGGGTCGCCGAAAAAGACGGCCGCCCCGGCGCCCCGCCTTCCACAGGCTCCGAAGCGCAGGCCGCCACCGACCAGCGGGTCTCGGCCGCGCTGGGGCAGGGCAGAGCGCCCGCCCGCGCCAGGAACAGGGTCGCGCCGCCCGTCTCGGCCGCCAGAGCCAGTCGCCGGCTGGCCGTCAGGGTGAAGGCCTTGGCTTCGCCCCAGGCGCTCAACAGGACGGCGCCCACGGCGGGACTGCGTAGGGCTTCTTCGCCGACGGCCAACAGCGTCTGCACGTCGCGCGTCCGCACCAGCAACAGGTCGCGCGGGGACAGGCCCATCTCATGCAGGCCCGGACCGTGCGGCCGTCCAGCCTCTTGCGCCATCATCTCATGCAGACCCCAGACGATGGGCCGCCCCGCCGCCGCCCGTAGCGCCATGCCTAGGCCGAAGGCGTTGACCGCCACTGCGTCGGCAGGGGCGGCGGCGTAGAGATCATGCAGAACGCTCGTGGCCAACGGCGCAAAGGCGTCATCGCTTCCCGCGCGCACGCCCGCGCCGACGCGACGACCGCCGGCCCGATTCAGGGCTTCCAGGCGCGTCTTCAGCGTCGCCAGAGCGTCAGGCTGCGAACAAATGTTCCTCATATGTTCTATATGCGCGCCAACCCCGTGGGGGAGTCAAGCGAGGCGGCAGACGAGGACCCACTTTGATGCGGAACCTCAGGTTCCGGATGCGCCGCCGTTTAAATGATCGGACTCTTCCGAGGCAGTAAGTCTGCGCTCCAACCTCAGATTGGCTTCCATCAAGTGACTGATCTTGAACGGTTACGGCGGACAAGAATCGAACCAAGGAATCTGGTCAGTTCTGGCCAACGCCAACGGCGCAGTATCTCTAAGTCTTTGAAAGAGATGGTGGACGCGACAGGGATTGAACCTGTGACCCCTACGATGTCAACGCCGAGAATGCATTGTTTTTAATGAGGTTTCTTTCCTTGCTGTGGTCGATGTGACCGCGCTGTGGCGGGTTTCTGGGGTCGTTTCGTGGGCGTATCCTGGGCGCGTTAAACTTAGAGTTCCTTGGGTGGTAAGGTAAATAATTCAGAGTTCAGCTAAATAATATAAGTATAATTCTGCATAATTTTAGAATTAACCTTACTTGTCTTTGTGTTTTGGTTGCCGCTGTTTCAGCTTGATTTCGCAATTTGGCATTGCGTTTGCTTGATGTGTGCCTGCGATATCAATCGCGACCTTTTTTGGGAAATGCCATGACTACATAGGAGAGCTAATGGCGAGGGAATGCAAAACGAATCTGGGACGCTTCATCCGCTCAAACAGGAGGCAGGATGGAACCGATCATGTCTTCATGTCGGTGCCGGAGCGGTTACGACCGGAAGGGTGGCCCAAGACCATCACGCTTCCGACCAACGCGAAGGTTCGAGGAACACTGAGGGATTCAAGGTTCTTCTCCAAGGTGCGACGTGAGGCGAAAGTTCTGAATGCGCGACTCGATCAGCGGCGACGGGAAGAAGAAATCTATCGTTCGGATCGACGCAATGTGCGTGCCCTCGCGAACATTTACTTCAAGACCCAGCGTTTCCGCGAGGTGTCTGAGGCTCGCCAATCCTCAAATAAACGCGCGGCCATGCTCTTCATCGACTGGGCGGAGCGGCGCGGCGATCCGGACTTCGACACGCTGAGGAAGCCGGATTTTGAGGACTTCTTTGCCCTGTATGATGATCGGCTGTCGCTGAAATTAAATTTGCGCTCGACGCTCAACATCCTCTGTACAGAGGCGATTGAGGCGGGATGGCGCACGGACAACCCGATCGCTCGAATTCCGTGGACGGCCCCCGAACGGGCTCGGGAAGTCGTTCTGTGGACGGATGAGACTGCTCAGATTTTCGCACAGATGGCACGGCAAATGGGGCAGCCAGGCCTGGCTGCCCTGATTGTGTTCGGCTTGCAGACCGGTCAGCGGTTGGGCGACCTTAGGACTGCGCGGCATGATGTGAATTACCGGTATGGAAGGTTTCAGCTGAAACAATCGAAAACCCGTGCGCTGGTGAAATTCCCCGTGTCCAAGGCGCTGTGCGGTATGATTGAAGCCGTGCGGGTGGAGGGTTCTCCATACCTCTTCAACGACGCGGACACGGGCACGGGTTTTACCAAGGGGTGTCTGGGCGCCCGTTTCAATGAAGTACGCCACGCGGTGACATCTGATGGCGATCCTCGGATGTTGCTCTACACCCTGCGCCATTCAGCGGTCTGCCGGATGGAGAGGGCTGGCGTGTCGTTGCTGGAAATCGCTTCGGTGACCGGGCACAGACTGGCCCATGTTCACTCAATCATCGCCCGATACGCAGTTGACCGCGAGGGATTTGCGGCATCGGCGATGATGAAGCTGAACCAGGCCGACGGAGGGGATGCCGATGACTTCATCGATGACGACCCCTTTGCGGGAGTGGACGCCAAGGCGGAACTGAAGTCCGTCTATCGGTCGCCGCCGCCGAACCCTGCACGTCCGGGGCACATGCTGGCGGCCAAGCTGGGGCAGCATCGGCATCTCCTTGTTCTGCCTCCGTTGTCCGATATCTGGGGTGAAGCCGACGAGGCTGATGAAACTGACAACATCCAACTCTGATGCGGACGCCATGACGTAACGCTGAGCGGCCTGGGAATTTTCCTCAGGCCGCTCAACATTTTATGACGGAGTCACGTTTTGATCTCGACCAGAAGTCTTGAGTCTTTTCAAAACGTGACTCATGGAATTTTACTGCGAAATCAGTTTCGTATGCCGTCAAGCCATTCAACTTCCTGCCGCGAGAGCTATTCGATCACTGGCATGCCCTTGAAGATCGCGGGCGACGGCGGTGGCCCGTCGGTCCAGTGCCAGGTCTCGCGGGTGCGCATCAGCTCCTGCGTGATCTGGGCGGGCACGGCCGGGATGTCGACCGGCGTCGGGGCGTAGGTGCCCGACGGGGCCAGGTTCAGTCGGAAGCGGTGCGGGAAGCCGCCGAAACGCACCTCTATGACCATGTCGCGGACCATGCCGTCGGGGATGACGATCTGCTCCGCCAGGATGGCGCCGCCATGTGCTGTGCCGGGGTCGATGGTCGTCGTCTCCAGCATGGTCCGTCCCAAGGTAGAGATGGTCTGGCGCAGGCGTCGCTGGATGTGGTCGTGCGAGGCCTGCAACTGCCCCGAGGCGCTACGGTAGGCGATGTCGTGGCGGCGCGGATGGTCCTCCATCTCCTGGAGAGTCAGGAAGTACTCCACCGCCGCGTCGGCCCAGGCCAGGTTCATCTCACGCTGGGCGGTCGTGCGCGCGCTGTGGCGCAGGTAGTCGAAATCCTGAACGCTGTAGGGCTGTCCATCCAGGTAGAGGCGCACATCCTCCGAGCCGATGTTGATTGGATAGCCCGAAGTGTTGAAGGCGGCGATCGAGAAGAAGAACTTCTGGGTGTCGTTGTAGCGGACCGGCAGCAGCATGATCGCGCCGGACGGACCGTTCGACACCATCAAGGCGTTGCCGCGCGAGAAGCGGACACCCACGCCATGATCGGCCGTGGGGATCATCCGCACCTCCGGCGGCATGGTGGCGCAGCCTGCCAGAGCCACCATGGCCGCTACGACTGCAGCCCTATGAAAGATCGACTTCATCTCCACGACGGTCCCCTCTGCGTCAGAACTGAACCGGCGTGCCGGCGATGCGGCCGCAAAACTGGTTCCAGGCGCGTTGGAAATAGGCGGCGTTCAGGTCCTCGCCGCCGTCGATCAAGGCCGAGGCGTTCCCCGTCGTTCCAACGCCAGCCTCGAACCGCTGAAAGCCCGACATGCCGCCATAGGCGTTCCGGCCATTCACCTCGCCGCAGAACATGGTCGAGCCGTTGGAGTGTTCGATGCGGCGCACGTTTCGGAACTGAGCGGATGACGGATCGCGCAACTTTTCCGTCACCGCCTGACGCGCAGCGGCGCGAATGCGCGTTGGCGTCCAATTTACGGGCGGCGTTCGGGCGCGCTGCGCTTCGACGCAGGCCGCATAGGCGCCGCTGGCGATGTCCCGTATGCCTGCCATGACCGCGCCGGGGCTGCCCGGCGGGTAGCCGCCATTTGTGGAGCAGGCGTCGGCTTGTGCAGATGCAGGTCCTGCCGCGGTGAAAGTCAACGTCAGCATGGCCCCAGCCAGCAGAATGCCCTTGGTCATGATATGCCTCCCTATCAATAGGCAATATAGTGCCTATGAAGGGTTGCCAGAAAGTTAGGCAAAATAGTTCCTAGAGCTTGCTCGGCGTCGCAGTCCCCATGCGCCTATGCGATGGGAGGATCGAGTCGGCGCCAACGTGAGGCGATTGAGGCGAGCGAAAGGGCTCAGCCAGGAAGCGCTCGCCCATGAGGCTGGCATGGCGATGCGCTATCTCGCTGGCATAGAGCGCGGCGAGGAGAACCCTTCGTTGGCGTTCCTAGTGAAGTTGGCGGAAGCGCTAGAGATTCATCCCGCCCGCCTGTTCGATTGAACAGCAGTTTTTGACTCTGACGTTTGCTAGATTTCCTTAGGATCGACTTGGTCAAGGACTTACGTCCGAACTCGCTGGCGATCTTGGGCGATGACGCTCTAGGGCCGACTGTCTGGCTAGACGCCAGCCGTTAGCCCTAGAAAATCCAATGCCGAGGATAGCGTCGAAGGCCATCTCCACCGTAAGGTTAGGGACACGCCGACATCGCCACCTCGATGAAGTATATTCACGCCGCTAAGAACGCGCGGTTGCGAGAGCTTCAGGATGCCAACCGCAAGGGCATCCGCGAGGCCATAAAGCGCAAGCCGAAAGAAGCCGAGGTCGTGGCCTTCCCAGCATCAAGCGCGGGGTAGGCTCAGCGGTCGGCTTCCTCGCGCAGCATCTCATACAGCCGCCCCGGCCCCAGCAGGATTTTCAGCAACTCTTCCCGGACGGTCTCGGAGTTCAGCACCTGGCGGCTCATGGCGTTGAACGCGGCGTCGCTGTCCATGGCGGCGTCCATCAGCTCCCGACGCAGAGTCGGCGAGTTGGCGAACTGGGCCGAGGTGTTGTTCGCCGCCTGGACGCGCAGTTCATCAGACGCGGCCATATGGCTGCGCAGGAAGCCGGTGACGTAGGCCAACTGGTCCTCGTCGGACAGTTCGCCGTCGAACAGGCCGTTCACCCGTTCGATGATCTCGTCCAGCAGCGCCTTCTCCTTTTCGTGGATGCCGCCCGAACCGACTTCGGCCATGCCGGTCAGCTTGGGGGCTTCGCCGGCGCCGAAGGTCAAGTCGCGTTTCCCCTGGCTCTTCAAGCTGTGATGCGTCAGTTGGACGCCGGACAGGTCCACGCCCTCGCGCTCGCGGCCGAAGGCCAGCAGCGGCAATAGGCGGCGGTAGAAGATCGCCCGCTTCTCCAGGTCCGTGTTGCCGTAGTCGATGATCTGGCTGAGAAAGCTGTAGAGGCGCAGGAACGCGCCCATGTCCCCCTTGAACAGGTCGAGCGCCGCCATGTGATCCAGCGCGTCGGCCGCCGCCTGGGCGTTGCCGGTGGCCAGCGCGGTGGCGCGGGCCTGCTTGGCGCCGTTGAAGGCTTTCAGGAGCCGGTCGGCGACGGGCTCCAGGGCGGAGATCAACTCCGACTGCTTGGCCTGGGGGTTCAGCTCGACCTTCACCACCCGCTCGACGTCGAAGTCGTCGTAATGACCCGCGCCGTCCAGCTTGGCGCGCAGGTCGAAGATCACGTTGGGGTCGGTCGCGCTCTCCAGCTCGGCCGTCTCATAGTAGGTCTGGAACGCCGTCAGGATGTCGTCAGAGCTGTTCACGAAGTCCAGGATGTAGGTCGTGTCCTTGCCCGGATGCGCCCGGTTCAGGCGCGACAGGGTCTGCACCGCCTGGATGCCCGCCAGCCGCCGGTCCACATACATGCCGCACAGCAACGGCTGGTCGAACCCGGTCTGAAACTTGTTGGCCACAAGCAGCAACTGATAGTCCGGCCCGGCGAAGGCGTCGCGGATGTCGCGCCCGTTCAGGCCGGGGTTCAGCTCCTTGCCGGTCTCGGTGAAGGGGGCGGAGTCGGATTCCGTATCGTTCACCTCGCCCGAGAAGGCGACCAGGGTTCCCAGCGGGTAGCCCTTCTCCTTGATGTATTTGCGGGTGGCCAGCTGCCAGCGCACTGCCTCCTGACGGCTGCCCAGGACGACCATGGCCTTGGCCTTGCCGTCCAACAGGGGGGCGACGTTCTCGCGGAAATGCTCGACGACGATCTGGACCTTCTGGCTGATGTTGTAGGGATGAAGGCGCACCCAACGCATGATCCCCTTCAGCGCGGCGTCCTTCTCGACCTCCTGCTCGTCCCAGTCCTTGCCGTCGTTGGCCAGGCGGAAGGCCAGCTTGTAGGGCGTGTAGTTCCGCAGCACGTCGAGGATGAAGCCTTCCTCGATGGCCTGGCGCATCGAATAGACGTGGAAGGGGCGATACTCCCCCGCATCGTCCTTGCGCCCGAACAGCTCCATGGTCTTGGCCTTGGGCGTGGCGGTGAAGGCGACGTAGGTGATGCCCTTGTCTCCCGCGCGACCCGCCATCTGGGCGGCCAGAATGTCCTCGTTCGACACCTCGCCGCCATCGCCCAGGGCGGCGATCTCCTCGGCCGACAGGATTTCCTTCAGCTTGGTCGCGGCCTGGCCGGTCTGGCTGGAGTGGGCTTCATCGGCGATGACGGCGAAAGCCTTGCCCTCGGTCGCCGCCAGCTTGCTGACCTCCTCTAGCGCATAGGGGAAGGTCTGGATGGTGCAGACGATGACCTTTTTCCCGGCCGCCAGCGCCTTGGCCAGTTGGCCGCTTTTCGACCCGCTCTCGCTCTTGATCGTCTCGACCACGCCGGTGACGCGCTGGAAGTCGAACAGGGCTTCCTGGAGCTGGGTGTCGATGACGTTGCGGTCAGACACGACGATGACGCTGCTGAACAGCTTGTTGTCGCCCGCGTCGTGCAGTTCGGACAGGAAGTGCGCCGACCAGGCGATAGAGTTGGTCTTGCCCGACCCGGCCGAGTGCTGGATCAGGAACCGCCCGCCCGGCCCCTCGGCCAGCACCTGGGCTGCCAGCTTCCGCGTCGCGTCCAGCTGGTGATAGCGGGGGAAGATGACGCTGGTGATCTGCTTCTTGCTGTCCCGCTTGGTGACCAGATAACGCCCCAGGATTTCCAGCCAGCTGTCGCGCTGCCAGACCTCCTCCCACAGATAGGCCGTGCGGTGCCCGTGGGCGTTCACCGGGTTGCCCTTGCCTCCATGGTCGCCCTTATTGAACGGCAGGAACCGCGTCGCCGGACCGGCCAGCCGGGTGGTCATGGCCACTTCGCTGTTGCTGACCGCGAAGTGCACCAGCGCGCCGCCAGGGAACCCCAGAAGGGTCTCCGCCTTGCCGCCCTTTGGGTTCGGGTGGCGGTCGAAGCGATACTGGTCGATGGCGTCGCCGATGGCCTGGGTGAAGTTGGTCTTCAGCTCCGCCGTCGCGACCGGGACGCCGTTCAGATACAGCACCAGGTCCAGGCAGTTCTCATTGGCGGTCGAGTATCGCACCTGGCGCACCACGCGCAGGCGGTTGGCCTCATACCGGCGCGTGATCTCCGGGTTCATGCCCATGGCCGGACGGAATTGGGCCATGGCGATCTTGGTCTTCACCCCGGCGATCTCGATGCCGGTGCGCAGGACCTCCAGCGTCCCCCGGTCGTCCAGGTTCTTGCGCAGCCGGTCGGCCAGCACGGTTTCCGCAGCGGCCCCGTGAGTTTTCGCCAGGGCGTCCCAGGCGTCCGGCTGGGTCGTCTGCACCCAGGCCGCCAGGTCGGCGGGGAACAGGGCGCGCGCCCGGTCGTGACCGGCAGCGTCGCCGGTGGTGTGGAGCCAGCCGTTCGCGGCCAGATGCGCGCAGATGTCGTTCTCGAAGCTGATCTCTTTGTGGATGTTCATGCCGTCCCCCACGCCCCATTTCACCAGATCGCCGTCAAATAAGGCCTTACCGACGATCTATCAGAATTGTATAGGGTTTTCTGATATTCGCGCCTCACGGAAGGGCGCGCGATCAAATACCCGTCAAAGAAATCACGCCCACGATGGCAGGTAGCGCGCGACCTTCTTCGCCTGGCCTTCCTCGTAGGGCCTGATTACCCCAGCTTCGAGGGCGTCCTTGATAATGCGGGACACGATGGCAGCGTTGCCAGGCGCGACGCCGAACCGCTCGCGCAGGGATGCGTTAGTCACCGGCTCTCGCCGCACATGGCGCAAGCAGGCATGCAGGTAGCAGGCGTGGACCTTTTCACTCCGATCCATATCCCGCAAGGCCTTGGGTGCGAACAGGACCACCCGGAACGCGCCGTCCTGTCGCTCCCAGACCGGCGCGGGAAGCTGGTTTAGCTCGGTTTCGAACACCACCTTATCTACCCCGCTGCCGCGTTCCTCGCAGATGCCTATGCGGCGCATGAAACGGGCGAGCGCCTCGTTCCGCGAGCGCGGCGCATGGTCAAGCATGCGGTCGATGTCAATGAGAGACGCACCGGGGTTGGTGATCTCGATCCGTCCCTCGAAGATTTCGACCATGGGACCGGTGCCGTCGATGCTGAAATCCTGGTGGATCAGGGCATTGGCGACCAATTCACGCACCGCTAGCTCGGGGTAGAGCGGCACATTCTGGCGTAGCGCCCGGCCTATCACTTCATTGCGCGGGAGTTGGCCGTCGATCCAGTCCATCAACCCTTGGAACCCAGCCGCGTAACCACGGGCACCTTCTTGTTCGCGTTCGGTCGAGATGCGGTCTTGGCCGCGATAGACGATCACCCGCACGGACTTGCGGGCGACGGACGGGAAGTCGTCAAGGCGGCGAGCATAAAGGATCGCGCCGAGATTGGTGATGTCGAAATGTCCCGCTCCGTTGCTGACAATCAGCCGGTCCTCTTCTAGCCGCGTAAGAATTTGGCGGCGGTCTTCGGGTGATGGCAGGTCGACGCTTTCGAAGTAGGCGGGATAATCCAGCAAGGCGATGACCTGTTCGGCGCTGCAATCGCTTCGAGCGATCTGGACCTCGAACGGTTGGCGGTCGAACTGCCGCCAAAGTTCCGCCTCCTTATCGCCATGGTCGCGCAACGGGTGGGTGGTTGAACCGACTCTGATCCGTTCCTCGCCGGAAAAGCGAGTAGGCTTCTGGGCGGCCGCAGGGATTTCCAGAAGGACCACCGCCTGATTATCGACCGTCAGGCTGTGGAAGCGGATGTTGATGCGCGGTTCCAGAAGGCGGACCAGCCAGGCCTCCAGGTTTTCCGCCCCCTTCTTGGCCGCACCGGGCGCGAACGTGGTGCCGACGATCTCATGCGTGCCGTCGCGGACACCCCAAACCAGATAAGCCTTCTCCTGCCCGTTCAGCGTCGCCGAATTGGACAGGGCGGAGATGGTCTTTCCGATCATCTCAGGGTCAGCGTTGTTCTCCTTGAACTCCACCCACTGGGTTTCTGCAGGCAGCCGCGTCAGCTCCCGCACCAGTCTCTCAAGATAGCCGTTCTCGCTCATGCCGCCTCCGCCTGTTCGGGCGCGAGGCCGCGCACGTCGATCTTGCCGGTGACAGCGGCGGAGATCAGGGCAGCGCGACGTTCCCGAAGGAGGGCGACGGCAGCCTCCGCCTCCCCTTCCAACCGCTCGATATTTTGGAGTTGCCCATCCAATGCGTCGATGATGGCGGCTTGCTCGGGCATCGGTGGCAATGGAATTGGGAGTGAGCGCAACTTCTCCTGGCTGATGTTCGGCTGACCGCCGCCCGAAGCCAACAGGATTATGAATTCGCGCGCTGCTTGCAGATAACGAAACACGAACCGGGTTTCTGCCCCGACGGGGTCTGCGAACGCGCAGCATGCTTGATTTGTCGCGGCAGGCGCAGCGAGCCACCCTAATCTTCCAATCGTGGCACCATACATCGCTATTAGAAGTGTGCCGGGTTGATAGATTTTGAGCGCGCTGAAGGTCCTTAGAGCTCCATCACTGACTTGCTTCGCAGTCTGAAGGATTGCTCGCTCCCGAAGTTCGCCTGTGGTTACCCAGTTCACTTCGCCGTCGTAATACGCTGCTTGATCTGATGGCGGCGTTGTGCCGCTCGAGATCGTTCTGAACACATACGACAGGCGCTTCACCTCCCAATGCGCCGGGACCTGGCCCAGCCATTCGACGCCGGAGTCCTTCATCGGGGCGGCGGGGTCGAGGCCCTTGGTGACGGCGTGGGAGATGACGGCCTGGCGCTTCTCCTTCAGTAGTTCGATCAGCCGCGTCTGCGCCTCCACCAGCGCGTCGATCTTGCCGGTCTCCCGGTCGAGGAAGGCTGCGATGGCGGCCTGTTCGATGGGCGGTGGGTTCGGCATTTTGAAGCGTCCGAGCTCATCGCCTGATAGCTCAAGAAATGTCGTGCCCTTGCCCCGTACCCGCAGTTGTTCGGTTGCGATAGATAAGGTGTAAGCCAAGAATGAGGGAACGGCTCCGCCACGCGACACCAAAGCTTTGCAGCCCTGGTTAGTTGTTGCCGGTGCGGTGGCGATGCCGATGGACCCAATTGGGGCTCGCGTGGACAGGATGACACTGTCTGCTGGGATGAGGGTTGCCGCGCATGAAGCAAGACCGGTCTCTGAGATGGTCCTCAAGGTCTCGCCGATGAAAGGTGAGGTCAGGCGGCTGAGGTCAGCAGGGGTGACCCAAGGCACGCCGCCGTCCCAATAGTCTTCGCGCTCTGATTTCGGCGTGGCTCCGCCGAAGATGGAGTAGGCTGTCTTCAGCGGACTCACGCTCCAGTGGCTCGGCACCTTCCCAAGCCAATCAATCCCGCTGTCGCGGTAAGCGTCGTAGGCGGGCGCGCTCACGCCGCCATCTCCTCGATCATCGCTTTGATGCGGTCGGTAACAGCCAGAAGGTCGGCGTCGATCTCGGCTAGGTCGCGCGGCGGCTCGAAGACATAGAAGTGGCGGTTGAAGGGGATTTCGTAGCCGACCTTGGTCTTGTCGTGGTCGATCCAGGCGTCGGGGGCGTGGGGCTTCACCTCGCGCTCGAAATAAGTCTCGACGTCCTCGGCCAGGGGCACGTTCTCGGTGTCGCGGCGGGCGCTGTCCGGCTGGGGCTGGCCCTTCTTCTTGCCCTTCAGACCGACCACAGGCTGTCCCTGGTTATCCAGCAGGGGACGTTCGACCGTGATGGTGCGGTAGCCGAAGGCGGCGTTGTCCAGAATCAGCGACAGCGGGACCAGCTTGACCTTGCCGTCCTCGGGCGCGACCGGCGGGGCCTCGCCGTCGACGACCACGGTGCGCTCGATCTCCTTGCCTTCGGCGTCCAGCACGGTCGCCAGCTGCGCCGCCTGGAAGCCGCCGAACAGGCGGGTCACGGTGGCGATGTCGTCCTCGGACATCTCGCGCCGCTTCGAGCCCAGGGACTTGCGCATCTTCTGCCAGAAGCTGCTGGCGTCGATCAGTTGCAGCTTGCCGCGCCGGTGCGCCGGTTTCCGGTTCGAGACGATCCAGACGTAGGTGGCGATGCCGGTGTTGTAGAACATGTCCGTCGGCAGGGCGACGATGGCCTCGACCAGGTCGCTCTCCAGCAGGTAGCGCCTGATCTCGCTCTCACCCGACCCGGCGCCGCCGGTGAACAGGGGCGAGCCGTTCAGGACGATGCCGAAGCGGCTTCCACCGTCGACTGCCGGGCGCATCTTGGACAGCAGGTGCATCAGGAACAGCAGGGACCCGTCAGACACCCGGGGGAGCCCTGGGCCGAACCGGCCGTTGAAGCCTTGCTTCTCATGCTCGGCGCGGACGACCTTCTCGACCTTCTTCCATTCGACGCCGAACGGCGGGTTCGACAGCATGTAGTCGAACTGCCTGGTCGGGTGGCCGTCGTCGGACAGGGTGTTGCCGAAGATGATGTTGGCGACGTCCTGACCCTTGATCAGCATGTCCGCCTTGCAGATGGCGTAGGACTCCGGGTTCAACTCCTGGCCGAACATGGTCAGGCGCGCGGCCGGGTTCATCTCCGTCAGCCGCTCCTCGGCCACCGACAGCATCCCGCCGGTCCCCGCCGTCGGGTCGTAGATGGTGCGGACCACGCCGGGCTTGGCCAGGGCGTCGTCGTCCTCGACGAAGAGCAAGGAGACCATCAGCTTGATGACCTCGCGCGGGGTGAAGTGCTCCCCGGCGGTCTCGTTGGACAGCTCGGAGAACTTGCGGATCAACTCCTCGAACGCCAGGCCCATGTGGAAGTTGTCGACCGCCGCCGGGCTCAGGTCGATGCCCGCGAACTTCTCGGTCACCTGATACAGCAGGCCCGCCTTGGCCAGGCGGTCGACCTGGGTCGTGAACTCGAACCGCTCGAAGATGTCGCGCACGTCGGCCGAGAAGGCCTGGATGTAGGCGTAGAGGTTGGCGGCGATGTTGTCGGGATCGCCCATCAACTTCGCCATGTCCATCGGTGAGGTGTTGAAGAACGGCTGGCCCGCCGCCCGCAGGAGGAAGGGCTCCGGGTTCATGCCCTCGCCCTGACGTTTTTCGAACTCGGCAAGCACCGCCGCCTTGGTCGGGGCCAGGACGCAATCCAGCCGCCGTAGGACCGTGAACGGCAGGATGACCTTGCCGTAGTCCGACTGCTTATAGTCGCCGCGCAGCAGGTCGGCGACCGACCAGATGAAGGCCGATAAGGACTGATGGTTCATGGACGCGCCCCCGGTTCGTTTCGTGGCGTGGCCCTTAGCACGCCAGAAGCTTCCGGCGGGTGAATGCCAGGGTTAAGAAATTGCGCCTCCAGAGCGCATCAGGAGCATTTTTCTTGGGTGCGGGTGGAAGGGAGGCGCGCGAAGACGCCCGCCAGGCGGCGCGCAAAACGGCCGTTCTGAGCGTGTCGAATTAGGTCGCACCCTAGGAGATGAAACCCTTCTCCCGGCCGCGAACGCCCTCGCTGGTCTGCCATCATCGCTGCGCCTCCCGCTCAACGACCAGAGTGAATCAGCCCGGCACCCTCATGCCAATTGCCCGAGCCCGCCTTTTTTCAACGAAATCCGCGCTTAGTTGTTATCACTCACCGCTTCGCCGTCGCGCAAATGCGGGCGTGTCTGACGCTGCCAGCCGCACGCCCGCCCCTACCGCATCATCCGCCGGCAAAAACACCACCCCTAAGTTTTGAAGCACTGTGACCAACAGGTTGGCGTTGGCGCGGTTGATTGGGGCGAAGTCGTTCGTCGCTTCGGCGCGCTTGATGGTGTTCACGGCCAGGCCGGTGCGCTCCGACAGGTCCAGGACCGACAGATTCAGAAGGCCTCGGGCGCCGCGCAGTTGTGCGCCTGTGGGGTGGTTGGGGGAGCGCGCTCGAGATGTCTTCATAATTAAATTTGACTCTTTAGACTCATTTTGAATTCATAGACTCATTATCAACGTGGAGTCTTATCTGTCCATGAAGAACCAATTCGAATTGAATTGCCCCATTCATGGGGCGCAGTTGAAGCGCGCGAAATGTCGGCGCTGCAACGCCCTCTATATGAGCGCCTACATGCGCCAGCGACGTCGCCGCGATCCGGTGGCGGCCTTGCTGGAGCGGGCGCGGGAAAGGGCGGCGCGCCTGGGTTTGCCGTTCAACCTGCGCCGTCGTGACGTGGTGGTGCCGCCGGTTTGCCCTGTGCTCGGTGTGCCGCTGGCGGCAGGTTCCGAGCGGTCGAGCGGATCGCCTTCGCTGGACCGCATCAGGCCTGCCCTGGGCTATGTGCGCGGGAATGTTCGCGTTATCAGCGACCGGGCCAATCGCCTCAAGGGCGCCTGTACGCAGGAGCAGGCCAGGGAGCGCGCTCAGTCGGCGCCTCCGACGCGTCGACCTGACCTGGAAAAGATCGCGGCCTATATCGAACGGGAGGAGTTTCTGGCGGAGGTGCGCCGGAAGGCCGCGCAAGGCGGTCGTGCAGGCGCCGAATGGGAGAAGGTGGCGATCTTTCTGGACAAGGCCTTCGTCGCTGCGGACTGGTTGCGGAAAGATCAGAAGACGTGATCTGTTGATGTGCGCATATCATTCCTTAACAAAAACAATAAGATAAGTGATTTTTCTTGTTGCAATCGGAACACTGTTCGGTATATATGAACGGCGACGACAAATGACGCCCGCCGGGGTGTCTGTCCCGGTATCCCGCCGGTCGCCTCTAGCGATTGTCGTCTTTGACGATCGAGTTCGCTGTTTTGTCCCATGTAGAGCGTTATCTTCACGACCGCAGGTCTGACGCCATCACGTCTTCGATCCCGCTTCGCCTGACTGTGGCGGCGCGTCTCGCCTTTCCTGACGGCTCCGTCTCGGTGCGCACCCTGCGGCTGGAGGCCAGCCGGGGGCGCCTTGTCATCGAGCGGATCGGCAACAAGGATTTCACCACTCTGGCCGCCATCGAAGCGATGAGGGAACTGTGCCGCGTCCCGCCCAACCCCCGCGCCTCTATCTGCGCGAACGAAAGGGCCGAGAGGCCCGCTATGTCATCCTCGACCGTGGACGTGAAATCGGCACGGGCTTTGGCGAGTCGGACCAGCGAGGCGCTGAAGAAGCGTTCGGCCGCTATCTAGCCGACAAGCACCGGCCTGATTTCGGCGATGGCCACCCGTCCAAGGTCGCCGTCGCCGACGCGCTGACCTATTATCTGGAATCTCTGCGGGACGATCATTCCGGTCCGGAGCCCTATCATGTCGACCGTCTGCTGGAGGGTTTGGGAGACCTGACCTGCGACGCGATCAACATCGATGCCTGCCGCACGTATGTGAAGGCGAGAACCAGCGGCGCCCATGGGCGCAGGCCGGTGGTGGAGGCTACCGCCCGGCGTGAACTCGAGACCTTGGCGGCCGCGCTGAACCTGCTCCATCGGCATGGAAAACTGGATCGGCCGATCCCGATCGCGAAGCCGGACGCGGGACAGCCCAATGAGCGCTGGCTTACGCGGATGGAAGCGGCGCGACTTCTGCGCGGGGCGTTGGGGTATGAGGCTGTCGGCGTTGACGACCAGGGCGGCGTCAAAGGGTGGCGTCGTGTCGCCGAGCCCAACTATCATGTGGCCCGTTTCATCCTAATCGCACTCTATACGGCGACGCGCCATTCGGCCGTGCTGGCCTTGCGTTGGACGCGGAACCCGACGGCGGGTTCGGTCGATCTGGTCACGGAAACCATCCATCGTCGGGGCACGGCGGAGCGGGAAACGCGCAAGCGTCGGCCGCCCTGTCCGATCCCGCATCGGCTGATGCCGCACCTGCGGCGGTGGCGCAGACTGACGATCCACGGCCCCTGCGAATACGGGGGGGAGATCATCCAGCGTCAGCGCAGCGGCTTTGAAAGCGCCAAGGAGCGAGCGGGTCTGGGGGCGGACGTGACGCCGCACACGCTGAAACACACCTGCATCACCTGGCTGCTTCAGAAGGGCGTTCCGACTTGGCAGGTCGCGGGCTTCACCGGCACCAGCGAGGGGCTGATCACCAGGGTCTATGGGCACCACAGCCCGAACTACATGGAGGAAGCGCGCTCAGCGATTGGTCGGCGATGACCTGGGCAGGGAGCGTTTCATGGGCGTTTCCTGGGCGGGGCACTCTCCCGAAAGAGAAGCAGTTCCAAAAAACCTAGGAAAGAGAATGGTGGACGCGACAGGGATTGAACCTGTGACCCCTACGATGTCAACGTAGTGCTCTCCCGCTGAGCTACGCGTCCGCCTGTTCTGCGGCCCCTCGGCGATCGGCCGGTGGGCGGGAAGGCGGCGTCTATAACCCGCAGTTCGCGGGGGCTGCAAGGGGCTTTGACGCCTTTGTTCGACTTTTCTTTCGGTTAGGCCGCGATCATGCGTTCGACCTCGTTCACCAGGTCGCGCAGGTGGACGGGCTTGGACAGGACCTTGGCCTGGGGCGAGGCCTGGGCGGCGCTGAGGGCGACGGCGGCGAAGCCGGTGATGAACATGATGCGCAGGCCCGGCTGGCGGGCGGCGGCGACGCGGGCGACCTCGATGCCGTCGGCGCCCGGCATGACGATGTCGGTCAGCAGCAGGTCGTAGGGACCCTGGTCCAGGGCGTCGATGGCGTCGTCGCCGTTCTCGCAGGCCACGACCTCATGATCGGCCCTTTCCAGGGCGCGGCTCAGGAAGCCGCGAAGAGAATTGTCGTCTTCGGCCAGAAGAATGCGCGCCATGATCAAATCGAAACCGTTGGGGAATTGGCGGCCAGCCTACGCCCGGCGGAGTAAACCGGCGATGAAGACGACGAAGGCGCGGCGCCCTGGGCGCAACGTTCTGGGCGCTGCGTCCCGGGCGCCGCCTCCTGGAGGCGCGCCTTTCGCGGCGAAGCAGGGTATGGCCAGGGCATGGATGCGCATCAGCCGCCCTTCTGGATCGTTCCGGCGGACGCCGGGCGGGCGACGCCCCTGGTGTTCGCCTCGCCGCATTCGGGCGACCTCTATCCCGAGGACATGGAGACGACGGCCCCGGCGCGCGCGGTGCGAAGCGCCGAGGACGCCGCGGTGGACCGGTTGATCGACGGCGGGCCGGGGGAGGGGGCGGCCCTGATCGCGGCGCGGATCGGGCGGGCTTACGTCGATCTGAACCGGGCGCCGGACGAGTGGGATCCGGCCCTGATCGTCGATGCGGCGCCGCCGCGCGCCAGCGCCAAGGCTCAGGCGGGCTATGGCGTGGTGGCGCGACTGGCGGGCGACGGGACGCCGCTTTATGCGCGGCGGCTGACGCGCAGCGAGGCCGAGGCGCGGGTGGCCCGGGTTCACGCGCCCTATCACGCCGCCCTGGGCGGGATGATGCGGTCGGCGCACGCGCGGTTCGGGCGGGCGGTGCTGATCGACTGGCACTCCATGCCCGCGCGGGCGACGAACGGGGCGGTGGACGTGGTGCTGGGCGACCGGCACGGGACCAGTTGCCAGGCCCTGCTGACGCGGCGGCTGCGGCGGCTGTTCGAGGCGCAGGGGCTGACGGTGGCGCTGAACCGGCCCTATGCGGGCGGCTATGCGACCCAGACCTGGGGGCGGCCGGAAGAGGGCTTCGAGGCCCTTCAGGTGGAGTTGAGCCGGGGCCTGTACTGGGATGAGGCGGCCTGGGCGCCGTCGCCGGGGTGGAAGCGTTGCCGCTCGGCCCTGCGGCGGGTGATCGCCGAGCTGTGCGCCGACTGGCGCGCCTGACCCCTGGGCTGAACGCAAAAAAAAGAGCCGCGCCAGACGGCGCGGCTTTGGAAAGTCTATAGGGAGGAAACGCCCAGGAAGGGCAAGACGCTCGAAAGCGTCGAAAATCAAGTTAGTTTGCAGCGCACAAAAATACAAGTCCCAAGTCACGCCCATACAATCACGAGGTGTTACGGAGTTGGCGCCGCGCCCCTGAACCCGGTCTTCAGGCAGGCCCTGAATCGAACGCGGGGCCTGGCCTGGAGGTGGAAACGTCGCGCAGGCGAGGGTGATTTCGCAGTCGCGAGATGATCAGCCCCTCTCGAGCAGGCGGCGCGCCTGCCGGATGGCGCTCGCGGCGGGCGAGGCCAGCTGGCGCCAGGCCAGCAGGGCGAACACCGACACCGCCCCCAGCATCAGCCACAGCGGCCCGAACAGCCAGGCGGCCGCGGCCAGGGCGAAATAATAGCCGCGAACCCCCTGGTTGAAGTGGGTCAGGGCCGGGTTCAGCACCCGCCCCACGGCCCGGCCGTAGGCGAAGCGGTCGGCCTCCTGATGGATTTCCGGCGCGGCGCCGATCAGGGCCACGGTGTAGTTGAGCTGGCGCAGTGCCCAGATGAAGTCGAGGAATCCGCGCGCCAGGCACAGCAGCACCAGGGCCAGCTTGGCCTCCATCAGGCGCGGCGCGACGGGCTCGGCGCCCACGGCGGCGAAGCCCCGCATGGCCGCCTCGCCGCCGAACAGGACCCCGGCCACGGCGGCGATCAGCAGCAGGTTGGTCGAGGCGAAGAAGGAGCCGGAGTTGATCGAATGACCCATCAACTGGCTGTCGATCAGCCGCATCTCGCGCTGGGTCATGGCGCGCATCCAGGCGTCGCGCACCGACAGCATGTCGACGTTGAGCGATCCGCTGCGCCGCGCCACCAGGCGCATCAGCGGCCCATAGCCCAGCCAGGCCATGGCGAAGACGAACAGGGCGATCCAATCGAACAGACTCATGTCTGGATTGACGCCACGTCGGCCGCCGCAAGGCAAGCGTGATCGCCGCGACGCTTGCCGTAAAGCCGCGCAAAGCTTATCACGCGCGTCAATTCTCCCCGTTCGCACCTGCAGCAAGAGCGTACCATGAACATCGACGCCATTCCGGTCGGCCCCAATGCGCCGTGGGACATCAACGTCGTCATCGAGATTCCGCAGGGCGGCCTGCCGGTGAAGTATGAGATGGACAAGGCCTCGGGGGCCCTGTTCGTCGACCGCTTCCTGCACACCGCCATGTATTATCCGGGCAACTACGGCTTCGTGCCGCACACCCTGTCGGACGACGGCGATCCCTGCGACGTCATCGTGCTGAACCCCACGCCGGTGGTGCCGGGCTGCGTCATCCGCTCGCGCCCGATCGGCGTGCTGAAGATGGTCGACGAGGCCGGCGGCGACGAGAAGATCCTGGCCGTGCCGGTGGACAAGCTGAACCCCTACTACACCGAGGTCTCCAGCTATCGTCAGCTGCCCGCCATCCTGATCGAGCAGATCGAGCACTTCTTCACCCGCTACAAGGACCTGGAGAAGGGCAAGTCGGTCACGGTCAAGGGCTGGGGCGACGCCGGCGAGGCCGCCGAACTGATCGCCGCCGGCATGAAGGCCCACCAGGCCAAGCTGGCCGCCAAGGGCGACGTCGCCGCCTGAGGCGAGACGCAAGACGGAATGAAGGAGGCCCCGCTGGCAACGGCGGGGTCTTTTTTTGTGCGCTATCGCTCGCCGCGCGGCGGCTCGCTGCTTCAGCGCCGTTTCTCCCTCCCCTTCATGGGGAGGGTGGTCGCAGCGAAGCGAAGACCGGGTGGGGAGGGCCGGGCGATACTGACCTTGGCGCTTGACTGGCCTGGCCGCCCCCACCCGGCTTCGGCCCGGCGGCCTCAGCCACCCTCCCCATGAAGGGGAGGGAGAAGGTCAGCGCTTGTTTCTGAACCCCGCGATCGCCTCGACCGTCTGGCGCACCTGGGCCTCGATCCCCGCCCAGTCGCGCGCCTGGATGGCCGCTTCGGTGATCAGCCTGGACCCCATGCCCGCCGCCACGATGCCGGCGCCGAACCATCGGGCGATGGAGGCTTCGTCCGGGTCCACGCCGCCGGTCGGCATGATCTTGGTCCACGGCATCGGCCCCAGCACCGCCTTGACGAAGTCCGGCCCGCCGACCGCGGCCCCGGGGAACAGCTTGACGATCTCGCAGCCCAGGGCCTGTGCTTCGGAAATGTCCCGCACCGAGCCGCAGCCCGGCGCATAGGCGACCATCCGCCGGTTGCACGCCTGGGCGACCTCGGGGACCAGGCAGGGGCTGACGACGAATCGCGCGCCCGAGGCCAGGTAGAGGGCCGCCGTCGGCGCATCCAGGATCGAGCCGACGCCCAGGATGATGTCGGGATCGGTTTGCGCGAACCGCCTGGACAGGGAGGTGAAGGTCTCCCAGGCGAAGTCGCCGCGGTTGGTGAATTCGACCGCCCCGGCGCCGCCGCGCGCGCAGGCCCGGATCACTTCGGCGCAGACCTCGGCGTCGGGGTGGTAGAAGACCGGCACGACCCCTTGCGTCTCGATGGCGGTCAGCACGGCGAGGCGGTCATGACGCATGGAAACTCCTTCGGTCTTGATCAGGAGCCAAGCCTATTCGGCGGTCGCCAGTTCCACCAGTCGCTTCACCATGGGGCTGTCGGGATCGGCCAGCGGGTCCAGGACGGTGAAGTGATCGGCCCCCTCCACGATCTCGACATGGGTGTCGGCGCCCTTGCCGCCCCAGGCGGCGGCCATCTCGCGGCTCTGGCGGACGAATTCGTTGCTCTCGTTTCCGCCGACCCAGCAGTCCAGCGCCGTGCCGCCGGGGGTCGAGCCGTTCGGCGCGGGCCAGTGGATCGGCGACAGGGCGCGGGCGATCGGCGCGTCCAGCCCCAGGGCCTCGTTCAGCGAGGTGTGGACCAGCGGCTCCAGATCGAACACGCCCGAGATCGCCAGCGCCGCCCGCGCCCGGCCTTCGGACAGCATGCCCGCCGCCATGTGCCCGCCGACCGAATGGCCGAACACCAGCGGCCGCTTGCCGGCGCGGGCGCGCACGGCTTCCGTCGCCTCGCGCATCTGGCCGATGATCCGGCCGACCGAGACGCCGGGGGCCAGGTCGTAGCCCGGCACGGCGACGCTGATTCCATGCTCCAGCAGGGCGGGCGCGACCCAGGCGAACCAGCCCCGGTCCAGCGCCTGCCAATAGCCGCCGTGCATGAAGACGGCGACCGGGGCGCCCGCGCCCGCGTCGAACCATTCCATCTTCTGCCGCTCGGACGGGCCGTACTCGATCGTCTCGGGCCGTCGGGCGTCGATGACCCGCAGCGACTCCTTGCGCCAGCGATCCAGGATGGCGGGGTGGCCCGGCACGCGGGCGCGGTTGTTATAGGCCGCCTCATAGGCCGCGGCCCGTTCGTTGTGCGCCGCCTCGGGCGACAAAGCCTTACCCATGTCGTCTCCATCCGCTAGAGACCTCCTCTGAACGGGAGGCTTGAAGCCCATGATGACCGCCATTTTCGTCTTCATCAAATGCGAGTTGGGCTACGCCAACGATGTGGCTGCCGATCTGGTCGACAACGTTGAAAACGTGTCGGAAGTCTATTCGACCTCGGGCCAGCACGACCTGCTGGCCAAGTTCCAGCTGCCCAGGGACGCCGACATCGGCACCTTCGTCACCAAGCAGGTCCAGACGCGCCCGCACATCCGCGACACCTTCACCGTCATCACCTTCTCGCCCTTCCTGCCGACGAAGAAGTAAGACGCGCCCCCTTTCTCCCTCCCCTTCATGGGGAGGGTGGTCGCGCAGCGACCGGGTGGGGAGGGCCTGGTGATCCTGGGCGGCGCGCTTGAATGGCCTCGCCGCCCCCACCCGGCCTCGCCCTTCGGCCTCAGCCACCCTCCCCATGAAGGGGAGGGAGAAACCCTGTTCCGTTTTTAAAAAGGACCGGCTAGCGTCCTTCCCAAGCAAGAACGCGAGGGAGGGCGGCCATGGCCGATCTGGAGACGTTCCGCGCCGAGACGCGCGCCTGGCTGGAGGCGAACTGCCCGCCGGAATGTCGCGGCGCGCCGCCGCTTGAGGCGGACATGGTGTGGGGCGGGCGCAACGCCGTCTATCCCAGCCCTGCGCACAAGACCTGGCTGGACCGCATGGCCGAACGGGGCTGGACCGCGCCAGAATGGCCGCGCGAGTACGGCGGCGGCGGGCTGAACCGCGAGGAGGCCAAGGTGCTGGCCGCCGAACTGCGCCGTATCAAGGCCCACCCGGCGCTCTACAGCTTCGGGGTGTGGATGCTGGGCCCGGCGCTGCTGGCCTTCGGCACCGAGGAGCAGAAGCAGCGCTTCCTGCCGCCCATCGTGCGCGGCGAGATCCGTTGGTGCCAGGGCTATTCCGAGCCGGGCGCCGGGTCCGACCTCGCCTCGATCCAGACCCGCGCGGCGGATCAGGGCGACCACTGGATCGTCAACGGCCAGAAGATCTGGACCTCCTACGCCGACAAGGCCGACTGGATCTTCTGCCTGGTCCGCACCGACCCGGAGGCGCCCAAGCATTTGGGCATCAGCTTCGTCCTGTTCGACATGGCGACGCCGGGCGTGACGACGCGGCCCATCACCCTGATCTCGGGCAAGTCGCCCTTCTGCGAGACCTTCTTCGACGACGTGCGGGTCGAGAAGGAGAATCTGGTCGGGACGCTGAACCGGGGCTGGGACGTGGCCAAGGCCCTGCTGGCGCATGAGCGGACCATGATCGGCGCCATGGGCGACGCCGGGATCGGCCGTCCGCTGGGACAGGTCGCGGCCGACACCCTCGGGCTGGACGAGGCCGGGCGGCTGGACGAGCCTCTGTTGCGCGCCCGCATCGCCGACTACGACATCGACGCCGCCGCCTTCCGTCTGGCGATGGAGCGGGCGGGCGATCAGATGAAGGCCAGACAGGCCCATCCGGCGATCGCCTCCATGCTGAAATACTACGGCTCGGAGCTGAACAAGCGCCGCCACGAACTGGCCATGGCGGCGGGCGGAGCGGATGCGCTGGAATGGGAGGGCGAGCGCTCGAGCGACGGCCAGGCCGCCCGCGACTGGCTGCGCACCAAGGCCAACTCCATCGAAGGCGGCGCCAGCGAAGTCCAGCTGAACATCATCGCCAAACACCTGCTGCAACTGCCGGGAGCCTGAGCCCATGCCCCTGATCCTGACCGAAGAGCAGACCCTGCTTCAGGACGCCGCCGACGGCTTCCTGAGCGAGCACGCGCCCATCGCCCACCTGCGCAAACTGCGCGACGAGCGCGATCCCGACGGCGTCTCGCGCGACCTGTGGCGGGCGTTCGGCGAAATGGGTTTTTCCGGCGTCGTCATCCCTGAGGAAGACGGCGGCTCGGGCCTCGGCGCCGTCGAGGCGGGGGTCATCGCCGAGAGCCTGGGTCGCACCTTGACGCCCTCCCCCTTCATGGGCTCCTCCGTGCTGGCGGCGACGGTGCTGAAGGCGGCGGGATCAGAGGCGCAGAAGCAATGGCTGGGCCGGATCGCGGCGGGCGAGGCCATCCTCAGCCTCGCCGTCGACGAAGGGCCGAAGCACGCGCCCGCGAAGATCGCCGCGCGCGCCGAACGCTCGGGCAACGGCTTCAAACTGAACGGCGCCAAGGGCTTCGTGCTGGACGGCCATGTCGCCGACGCCCTGATCGTCGCGGCGCGAATTCAGCAAGAGGGGGCGGATGAAGGCCTCACCCTGTTCCTGATCGATCCGGCGACGCCCGGCGTCTCGGTCGAGCGCACCGTCATGGTCGACGCCCACAACGCCGCCCGCGTGACCCTGACCGACGCTCAGATCGACGCCGACGCGGTCATCGGCGCTGTGGGCGAGGGGCAGGGGCCGCTGGACGCCGCCCTGACGCTGGGCCGGGCCTGCGCCGCCTCGTCCCTGGTCGGGGCGGGGGATCAGGCGTTCAGGTTGACTCTGGACTATCTCAAGACCCGCAAGCAGTTCGGCAAGCTGATCGGCGAGTTCCAGGCCCTGCAGCACCGCGCGGCCCATCTGTTCACCGAGCTGGAGCTGGCCAAGGCCGCGACCCTGGCCGCGCTTCAGGCCATCGACGCGGGCCGTTCCGACGCCGAACAGGCCGCCGGGATCGCCAAGGCCAAGGCCGGCCGCGTCGCCGAACTGGCGGTGCAGGAGGCGATCCAGATGCACGGCGGCGTCGGCATGACGGACGCCTTCGACGTGGGCCTGTTCATGAAGCGGGTGCGGGTGCTGAACGAACTCCTCGGCGACGCCCACTTCCACGCCGAGCGCCTGGCCAGGGCGCAGGGCTTCTGAACCCTTCTCCTCAAGGGGAGAAGGATGACGGGGCGGGCTGCACTCGTTAAACCTCCCGACAAGGGAGAAACGACATGACGCGATCCAACGCGCCCGCCTATCAGAGCGGCTTCGCCAATCACTTCGCCACCGAGGCGGCGCCCGGCGCCCTGCCGGTGGGGCGCAACTCGCCGCAGCGTCCGGCGCTGGGCCTCTACGCCGAACAGCTGTCGGGCGCGGCCTTCACCGCCCCGCGCGCCCACAACCTGCGCAGCTGGCTCTATCGCCTGCGGCCCTCGGCCCAGCACGGACCCTATCGGCCGTTCGCGCAGGGCCGGGTGCGCTCGGGCCCCTTCGCCGAGACCTCGCCCAATCCCAACCGCATGCGCTGGGACCCCCTGCCCATGCCGGACCAGCCGACCGACTGGGTCGAGGGGCTGACCACCTATGGCGGCAATGGTTGCGCCGATTCCGGGACGGGGGTGGGCGTCCACCTCTATGTCGCCAACCGCTCCATGGTCGATCGCGTCTTCTACGACGCCGACGGCGAGCTGCTGATCGTGCCGCAGCAGGGGACGCAGC
>JAFKFS010000034.1 GCA_017308115.1 Bordetella sp. | reverse complement strand
TCCCCCTCATCCGTCTCGCCGCGCGATCCACCTTCTCCCCCGAGGGGAGAAGGGCGTGAGGATCGACCAGCTTCTCGTCGCGCGGGGGATTTTCGAAACCCGCGCCCGCGCCCGCGCCGCCATCGAGGCGGGGCTGGTGAAGGCCGACGGCCGCGTCGTCGCCAAGCCTGCGGAAAAAGTTCCCGAGGATGCCGAAATCGAGGCCGAGGCCGCCCATCCCTGGGTCGGACGCGGCGCGCTGAAGCTGGAGCGGGCGCTGGACCTGTGGCCCGTGGAGGTCGAGGGGCGCGTCGTGCTGGACGTGGGCGCCTCGACCGGCGGCTTCACGGAGGTCTGCCTGAATCGGGGCGCGGCGCGCGTCTTCGCCGTGGACGTCGGCACGGGGCAGCTGCATCCTCGGGTCGCCGCCGATCCGCGCGTGACCGATCTGGAGAAGACCGACGCCCGCGACCTGACGTCCGCCCTCATTCCCGAGGCGCCGTCCCTGATCGTCTGCGACGCCAGCTTCATCAGCCTGTCGAAGGTGCTGCCCGCCGCGCTGGTCCTGGCGGCGCCCGGCGCGGACCTGGTCACCCTGGTCAAGCCTCAGTTCGAGGCGGACGGCCCCAGGGCGGTCGGCAAGAAGGGGGTGGTCAAGGACCCGGCCGCCCACGCCGCCGCCGTGGCCAGGGTGCGCGACTGGCTGGAGGAGGGCGGCTGGAGCGTGCGCGAGGTCGCCGACAGTCCGATCACCGGCGGCGACGGCAACGTCGAGTTCCTGCTCTGGGCGCGCAAGGCCTGAACCCAAACGATTTGAGGGCCGCCGGATCGCCGGCGGCCCTCTTCACATCGTCGATTGACAGGGGGGCTGAAACTTAATCGACGACGCGATAACGGCCCGATTGGTCCATGCAGGTGCGCACATAGCGCGTCTCCATGCGACCGTCGGGAAGACGGATGTTGCTCTCGGCCAGGCGGCACTGATCGGCGTCGCGGGGCCTGGAGGCATAGGTGTCGGGATAGTCCCGGTAGTAATCGTAGCTGTCGCGGCGGTCGTCGTAGCGACGATCATAGGCGCGATTGTCATAGCTGCGGCTGTCGTAGCCCCGGTTGTCATAACCATAGGCCGGCGGGACATAGGTCCCCTGATAGCCGTAGTCGGCGTCGCGGCGAGAGCGGCTGTCGCAGGCGGCCGAGCTGTTGCCCACGCCCGCGCCGATCGCGGCGCCCAGGACGCCGCCGAGGGCGCTGCCCTCGGTGCGGCGGCCGCGCGCGGCCATCTGGGACCCGGCGATGGCGCCGATGGCGGCGCCCAGAACCCCGCCGGTCGTGGCGCGCTGACGCTGATCGCGAACGCAGGGGTCGTAGTAGGTTCCCTGACTGTAGCCGCCGTTCCCGTAACCATAGGCGGGCGGATAGTCATAGCCGTAGCTCTGGGCCGAGGCGACGCCGGGCAGGGCGACGGCCGAGGCGCAGGCGATGGCGGCGATGGCGGCGGCCGAGGCTTTCTTCGAGATGAGAGCGATCATCGTTTCTGTTCCTTCGACGGATGCCGCACCTGAACGGATCAGGCCGCCGTCTGTTGCAGCCCTTGATAGGGCGGCGAAGCTGAACGGCTTTTGATCGCTACGTTCATCTTCGTTCATGTTTCGGTTTTTGCATCGGAACGGCTAGAAGCCGCGCATGACGCAGACGCTGACCATCGCCCGCATGGGCCATCAGGGCGACGGGATCGCCGACACCGCCGACGGCGCGGTCTTCGTGCCCGGCGCCTTGCCCGGCGAGGTGGTCGCCGCCGAGGTCAGGGACGGGCGCGCCGAACGATTTGAGCTGGTCGAGGCCAGCCCCGACCGGCGTCCGATCCATTCGCGGACCTATGCCGAATGCGGCGTCGCGCCCCTGCAGCACTGGGCCGACGCGCCCTATCTGGCCTGGAAGCGCGAGGTGGTGGTCCAGACCCTGGCGCGCGAGGGGCTGGAGACCGAGGTCGAGCCGACCGTGGCCACGCCGCCGGCCAGCCGCCGTCGCCTGGCGCTGCACGCGCGCCGAGAGGCGGACGGCCGCGTCATCCTGGGGTTCAAGGCGCGCAAGTCCTGGCGGGTGGTCGAGCTGACGGACTGCCCCCTGTCGGACCCGCGCCTGACGGCGGCCCTGCCTGCTCTGGCCGAGGTCGCGGCGCCCTTTCTGGGTCATCCCAAGTCGGCGCCGACGCTGCACGTCACCCTGACCGACACGGGCCTGGACGTCGATGTGACGGGGGTGGAGAAGCGCTCGGGCGGCCTGAACGGAGATCAGCTGGCCCTCGCCATCGCGGCGGCGGCCCAGGCCGATCTGGCGCGGCTCAGCCTGGACGGAGAGACGCTGGTCATGGCGCGCCAGCCGCGCGTGCGATTCGGCCGGGCGTCCGTGCCCCTGCCGCCGGGCGCCTTTCTGCAGGCCTCGCCCGCCGCGGAGGCCGCCATGGTCGAGCGCGCCGTTGAGGCGACGAGGGGAGCCAAGAAGGTCGCCGATCTGTTCTGCGGGGCGGGAACCTTCACCTTCCCCCTGGCCGAGATCGCCAGCGTGACCGCCGCCGATTCCGCCGCCGCCTCCATCGCCGCCCTCAAGGCGGGCGTGGGCACGGCCCAGGGCCTGAAGGGGATCGAGGCCCAGGCGCGCGACCTGTTCCGCCGCCCCTTGTCGCCCTATGACCTGAAGGGCTGCGAAGCCATCGTCCTGGACCCGCCGCGCGCGGGCGCCCTGGAGCAGACGCAGCAGCTGCCGGGGACCAAGGCCTCGGTCGTCGTCGGCGTGTCCTGCAATCCCCAGACCTTTGCCCGCGACGCGCGCGTCCTTGTCGATACGGGTTTCCGACTGGAGAAGGTCACGCCGATCGATCAGTTCATCTGGTCGACGCATATCGAACTGGTCGGCGTCTTCCGGCGCTGATCAGGACGCCAGGTCGAACAGATCCAGCTGGGGCCGGGCGTCGGCGGGAACGCGGAACTGGGTCACGTCCAGCGCATGGCGCGGCCCGTCCAGACCGTAACGCTTGACCGCCGCCTTGAAGCGGGCGGCGATCAGCTCGGCGACCGGGCCGGTTCCCTTCATCCGCTGCGACCAGTCGGGGTCGTAGTCCTTGCCGCCGCGCGTCTGGCGGATCAGCGACATGACGCGCGCCGCGCGATCGGGACGGGCGTCGGCCAGCCATTCGCGGAACAGGTCCTTGATCTCCAGCGGCAGGCGCAGGGTCACATACATGGCCGAGGTCGCGCCGGCCTTCTGCGCCGCCTCAAGCACGGCCTCCAGCTCATGGTCGTTCAGGCCGGGGATGACGGGGGCGAAGCCGACGCCGACCGGACATCCTGCTTCGGCCAGGCGGCTGATCGCCTCCAGCCGTTTGGCCGGGGTGGAGGCGCGCGGCTCCATCGACCGCGCCAGCTTGCGGTCCAGGGTGGTGATGGAGACGAAGGCCGAGGCCAGACCTCGCCGTCCCATGTCGCCCAGGACGTCGGCGTCGCGCGCGATCAGGACCGACTTGGTGATGATGCTGAGGGGCTGCCTGAACCGTTGCATGACCTCCAGGATCGCGCGGGTCGATCGCGTCTCGCGCTCCACCGGCTGATAGGGGTCGGTGTTGCCGCCTATGTGGATGCGCCGGCAGACGTATCGGGGCCTTGAGAGCTCCTGTTCCAGCAGACGCGCGGCGTCCGGCTTGAAGAAGATCCGGCTCTCGAAATCCAGGCCCGGGGATAGGCCCATCCAGGCATGGGACGGACGGGCGTAGCAGTAGATGCAACCATGTTCGCAGCCCTTGTAGGGGTTGATGGAGCGATCGAAGCCGACGTCGGGACTCGTGTTCTTGGCGATGATGGTGCGGGCGCGTTCCGGGGACAGGGTGGTGCGAAGCGGGGCCGCCGCCTCGTCCTGATCCGTCCAGCCGTCGTCATAGGCCTCGCGCCGATCGGCTTCATACCGACCCGAGGCGTTGGAGCGTGCGCCGCGACCGTTCATCGCCTTACTCATGAGGGGAGAGTGCGGGAAGGGCGAGAACAAATCAAGAACAAAATAGACCAGGCGCGGCGAGCGGCTCAACCCCGATGAGGGGCGTCAGCGTCGGGCGGAGGCGTTGGGTCGGCGATCGCGGCGGTCGCCGCCGGGGCGGGGGCCTTCGCGGCGCCACCGGACCGACAGGGAGGTGTCGCCTTCGCCGCCGAATTTGGAGGTGACGGCGAGGTTGCGTCGGACCTGCCATTCGACGCTGACCGCCGCCCCGCGTTCGGCCCCGCCGATCACTTCCAGATAGATGTCGTCGGTGATGTAGCGCCCGCCCGCGACGGTGAGGCTGGACGCCTCGCCGCTGAAGGAGAGGCGGTCCAGGCCGGCCAGTTCACGAAGGTTGCCGATCACGTCGAAGCCGCCGCCGCCCGCCAGGGACGCCACCGCCGAAGCGAGCTGCGCCGCCTCGAACGGCGACAACTGCGCCGCGGACCGGCCGAACAGCACCTGGGACAGGATTTCGTCCTGGGGCAGGGCGGGGGTGGAGGTCAGTTCGATCTTGGGCGAAGCGGCCGAGCCGGTGACCTTGATGACCGCCGTCAGGGCCGGATCCTCGCGCACGGCCTCGAGATTCAGGCGGATGCGCGCCGGATCGGTGGACAGGACGACCGAGCCGCGATCGTCGAAAACGAAGCGTTTGCCGGCGAACTCATAGTCGCCGCGCACGACGTTGGCCGTGCCGGTGAGCTGCGGCTGGGCGATGGAGCCGCGCACCCTGGCGTCGGCGGCCAGCTCGACGTTCAGACCGCGACCGCGAAGATAGATCTGGCGGCCGGTCAGGGTCAGGTCGAGGCCGATCTTCGGACCGCCGGCGGCCTTCTTCTCGGTTTCGACCGGGTCTCCGCCGGGGCGATTGATCTCGACCACGTCCATTTTGACGATGCCGTTGGAGCCGGGCAGTTCCGGCGATATCTCGGCTTCATCGATGTTCAGGGCGCCCGTCAGCCGGATGTCCCCGTCCGCGCCGCGCACGGCGGTCAGGCGGCCGTTGGCGCGAGCCTGGGCGATGTCGTTGTCGATGATGCGGAAGCGCGTCAACTCCAGCCGCAGGGTCGAGGGCGATCCCTGGCGCAGGCCCAGGTCGCCGCTGCCGGACACCTCGCCCTTCAGACCGTCTGTGGCCTGGAAGCGTTCGATCACGGCCTGGCTGTCGTTGAAGCGGCTGGCCAGGGTCACGTTTTCAAGGCGAAGGCCGGTGGCGCTGTCGCGGAACGCACCCTGGTTCATGTCCAGGCGTCCGTTCAGGCGCGGAGCGTTCAGCGTCCCGGCCAGGGTCGCCTGGCCGTTCACCTGGCCGGACAGCGATTGGGCGCCGCCCAGGAAAAGGTCCCAGATCGGCTGAATCTGGCCGCGAACGGCGACCTGGCCGGACATGTCGCGGGTGCGGGCGATGGCGAGACGCAGGGGCGCGGCCGAGGTTTCGACCGGCAGGCTGACGTCGGCGGTGGCCTGAACGGCCGAGCCGTCGTTGGCCTGGGCGCGCAGCCTCAGCACATTGTCGTCGAGGGCCGCGTTCAGCGTGCCGTCGACGGCCAGTCCGCGAGGCGCGTCCACGCTGCGAAGCTGTTTGAGATCGACGTTGGCGGAGCCGCGCAGGCTGTCGCCCTGGCCCTGCAGGGATATGCGGCCGGTCACCTGACCGCGCAGGTCGGGCGCGAGGGAGCCCATTTCGACGTTGGTCATGTCGGCCTGGATGACGCTGCCCTGGCTGTCCTGCTTCAACTCGCCGGTCAGGACGCCGCCGCCGACGCCCAGGTCCAGGCGGGCCACGCGGCCGTCGCCGTTGATGGCGAAGACGGCCGGCGCGCGGGTGGTGAAGGCGACCTCGCGCACCCGGCCGCCGCCGCGCAGGGTCAGGCTCTGCGCCTGTCCCTGGCGGGAGTATTCGCCCGAACCGTTGAACTGCACCGGATTGGCGCCGCCGACGTCGGCGGCCAGGGTGAAGGGCAGGCGCTCCAGCGTCCCCTGGCCCTTGAGCGACAGGTTGCGCAGGGTCCAGTCCTGGCCGGCCAGGCGCAAGTTGCGGCCGGCGACGTCCAGCACGGCGGTCTGGTCGCCCGCGCCCTCGGTCAGGCGCACGCGGCCGTTGGCCTCGCCCGAGGCCAGGAAGGCGCCTTGTCGCGCCGTGAAGGTCAGGTCGGCGCTGGAGGGGAAGTTGTTCGACAGGGCCACATCGCCCTGGGCCGTCACGCCGCCGGCGTTCACGTCGACGTCGGACAAGCGCAGGCGCGGTCCGCCGAGGTAGAAGTTGCCCGAGGCGCGCGCCGGGCCGTAGTTCGAGCCGGACGTCAGCACGATGCGTCCGTCCGAAGCGTCGGCCCCCTTGCGGAAGCTCAGGATCAGGTCGGCGTCGGTCAGGATCAGACCCCCGGCCGCCACCTTGTCGAAGGCGGCCCGCAGGTCGGCGCGCGGCTGGGCCAGGGTGCCGGTCAGGGCTCCGTCGCCTGACATCGCGCCGTCGATGGCGACCGGCCCGACGCCGAAGGGGCCGTGGGCGTTCCAGTCGAGCGCCAGACGCAGCGCGCCGCCTTCGATCAGGCCCTTGGCGCCCGCGCGCCCGGCGGCGCCGGTCAATTCGCCCTGGGTGATGGAAATCACCCCGCCGTTCAGCGAGCCGGACGCCTGAAGGCGCGGCTGGGCGCCCAGAAGACGGTCAAGCTCCTCCATGCCGACGGCCATGCGCGAACCGCGCGCGTCGAAGCTGAGAACCCACGGCGCGCCCGCCCTGGCGGAAGAGGCCCGGATAGGGCCGCCGAAGGCGCCGCGCGCGCCGGGGCGGATGCGCGACAGGTCCGTCAGTTCGGCCTGACCGTTGAAATTCAGGCCCCCGTTCAGACTGCGCCCGCCCGAGCCCGTCAGGGTCAGGCCCTGGCCGCGCGCGTCGATCTTCTTCAGCAGCACGGCGCCGTCGGCCATGCGCGTCCCTTCCATCTGGATGCGCGGCGCCGAGCCCAGCAGGCCGCCGATGATGCCGGCCGAGGAGCCGCCGACCGCACGCACGTCGGTCGTCACATCGATGCGGCCCTTGTTGGCGGCGATGTTGAGAGGGCCTGAGATGCGCGTGGCGCGATAGGAGGCGATGTCGGCGTTCAGCAGGCTGGCCGAACCCTGAAGCGTCCAGACCTGGGCGTCGCCCTTGAACACCCCGGTATAGGCCGCGGGACCGGCGACGGGGCTGCCGACCAGACGGCTGAGCGACCGGGTGTTGATCTCCAGGCTGACGCCGTCGGGCGAGGTGTTGTCCTTGGTGCGGATCAGGCCGCGCGCGCTGGATTCGATATTGTCGGCGTACAGGCGCCAGGCCACGCCCTGATAGCCCTCGCGCCGGGCGTCCGGCGTCATGGCGAAGCCGAAGCGGGCGGTGCGGCCGATGCGTTCGACGAAGGGCGCCAGCAGGTCCGACCCCGAGAAGTCGGCGTAGCCCGACACCTTGGCGCCGTCGTCGCCGTAGGTCCCCTGGACCAGCAGGGGCCGGAAGCGGCCGGTCTGGACGGCCACGTCGATCACCTCGCCGTTGACCACGGCCACGGCCGAGAAGGGCTGATCCGGCGAATAGCCCAGCGACCCGGCGATGGGGCCGCCCTGGGCTTCATTGGCGCGCAGATTGACGCGCAGGTCCTCGGGCTTGTCGCCGAAGGCGGCCGCCAGACGCAAATAGTCGCCTTTGCGGTTCAGGCTGTAGGCGTTGACGTTGGCGGTCTTGACGCCCTTGCGCGGAACGGCGGCGTCCCCGCTGAGGGTCCAGCGGCCGTATTCCTTGGAGAAGTCCTCCATCAGTTCGACGTCGGCGCTGAAGCGGTCGATGTCGATGGAGAGGACCTGGGGTCCGCTCGGCTCGGTGGGCGGCTCCAGCTCGGGGCGGCGCAGCAGGCGGATCTGGCCCGCGCTGATCTCGGTCGCATGGAAGCGCCGGGCCAGCAGGGGCCAGTAGGACCAGTCGACGCGGACGTCGGTGGCTTCCAGCCAGACGCCCTTTTCGTCGGTCACGGTGACGCGCTTCAGGCGGAAGTCGTCGAACAGGTCGCCCTGCAGGCCCTCGACGTTGATGCGGCCGTAGCGGCTGATCTTCTTGCCCGCGACGAAGCCGGTGATCAGTTCGCGCCCCGCGTCCGACACCAGATACATCCGCCCGCCCACCAGGGCGACCGCGATCAGCGCCAGCAGTCCGGCGAAGCTCACGCCCGCGATGAAGGCCGCCATCTGCAGGCGGGTGCGCTTGCGCCTGGCCTTCTTGGCCGGGGTGTCGGCGACGTCTGCGCCCGTTTCGTGAGGCGGAGGAGTGTCGGTCAAAACGCCTGGCCGATGCTGAGATAGAGCTGGAAGCCGGAATCGCCCTCGCGCTTGTTCAGCGGGAAGGCGATGTCGGCGCGGACGGGGCCGAACGGCAGCTTGTAGCGGACGCCGACGCCCGCGCCGTACCGCATGTTGCTGAGGTTGGGCGTTTCCTGGAAGCCGATGGCGCCGCCGTCGACGAAGGCCACCGCCTGGAACTTCTCGCCGATGTCGCGCCGGACCTCGATCGAGGTCTCGAACAGCGACAGGCCGCCGCGCGGCCGATTGTTGGGCAGGCGCGGGTTGATGCTCTGATAGGAATAGCCCCGCACCGAACCGCCGCCGCCGGAATAGAACAGCCGGTCCGAAGGCACGGTCAGTTCCTCGCCGCCGAGGATGGAGCCGATCCGGGCGCGGCCCGCCAGCACGGTCCTGGCGCCGTCCTGAAGCGGCAGATAGGCGCTCGCCTGGCCTTCGGTGCGCAGAAACAGCACCGTGTCCTCGCCCGCCACCGCCGTCGGTTGGGTCGACAGCGACAGGCGGTAGCCCGAGGTGGGGTTCAGCGGATCGTTGGACCGATCCATGAAGGCGCCGCCGCGCAGGGTGATGATGGCGAGGTCGCGGTCGAAGTTGACGGGCGCCTGGGTGATCGGGTCGAAACGGTATTCGCTGTACCGGCCCGCATCGACGCCCAGGCCGTAGCTGAACCAGGACGTCTTGCCGAGCCGCTGCGACAGATCGGCGGCCACGGTGACGGCGCTGCGGTCGTAGGCGTCGGTCTGTTCGTTGACGATATAGGACGACAGCTTCAGCGTCCGCCCGGCCTTGCGCCAGTGCGGGCGGGACCACTCGCCGCCGATGCGGCTGTCGATGCTGGCGATGCGCGCGCCGTAGCGCAGGGTGTCGGCCCGCCCGAACCGATTGTAGCGGGTGCGGAAGACATCGACGCCGACGCCTTCATAGGTCGAATAGGTGGCCCCGGCCTCCAGCAGGCTCACCGGCCGGTCCGCCAGGGTGACCACCACCGGACGAAGGCCGTCCGGCCGGACGTCGTCCAGCGGAGACAGGGCCACGCCCACCCCCTCATAGACGCCGGTGTCGAGCAGGCGGCGCTCCAGCTCGGCGATGTCCTCCGGATCGTAGCGATCGCCTTCCTTCCACGGAACCAGGTTTTCGAGCCAGCTCTCCCTGGTCGGTCCGCGCGTGCGAAGCTGGACGCCGTTCAGGCGCACCAGTTCGCCCGAACTGATGTTGAAGCCCGGCTGGACCAGGAAGACGGCGTGATCCACAACCACCCGGCGGGGCAGGGCGGCGGCGTCCGCGTAACCCCGGCGGGTCAGGCCGGCCACCAGGCGGCCTTCGGCTTCCAGTATATCGGCCGCACGCCCCGGTTCGCCGGGCTCCAGCCCGATGTCGTCGATGACGGCGGCGCTGGTTTGCGCGTCCGGGGCGGGGGCGGTCCAGTCGACGGTGGTCTCCCCCAGAAGGAAGCGCCGCCCCGGAACCACCTGCACTATGGCGAGGGGTGTCGCTTCGCCCTCCACCTGATCCTCGACCGTGGCCTGATAATAGCCTTCCGACCGCAGGAGGGCCTGCGCCGAGGTCACGGCCGCCCGGGCGCGACGGCGCGCTTCGAAGCGATTGGCGGGCGCCGCGTCGACCTCGCCTATGGCGCGTTCGAGCTGGCGCTTGAGGTCGCCGTCCATTTCACCGCGAATCTGGGCTCGGGGTTCGGCGGCGGCCTGGCCCGCCAGGACGCATAGCGCCGCGCCGGCAAGAAGGAGGGGGAGCCTCGAGGTCAAATCCGAACCCTGGTTGCGAGACGGTAAGGGGCGCTTAGCCCCGTTTGTCAGGAGAATCAGTAAAACAGCGTATCGCTCTCGGGTTGGACTGTCTCTTCGGAGGACCGCTTGTCCGCAGGCAGGGTTTCGGTCGGCGCTGCGGTTGCCGCGGCCGCGGGAGCCTCGGCGACAGCGGGCTCGGCGGCGTCTTCGGCGGCGGGCGCCTCCACCGGAGCGGGCGCCTCGAAGGGCTCTCTTTCGTCGCGGGGCTGCTCGCAGGCGGCGAGGAAGCCCGAGGCGGCCAGCGCCGCCCCGATCATCAGGCGATTCAACATGGATCGATTCATCTTAGGTCCCCCTTCTCGGGGCTGGAAACGTCGGGAAACGAAGCCGGTTCCTTCTCGGAAACGTCCCGCTCGCCATTATCAGGCGCGCGTGAACCGGCGATGAATCTTCTGCGGAGCGCCCGTTTTCCGGGGCGCCGCATAGCCTCGGCCGCCCTGTTTGAGCGTTGGAAACTTTCCTGAAATTTCTTCTTGCCGGTCCGGAAGCTCATCCGTATGTTCCGCGCCTCTTCGCAGACGCGATGTGCGCCCCTAGCTCAGTTGGTTAGAGCATCTGACTTTTAATCAGAGGGTCCTCGGTTCGAGCCCGAGGGGGCGTACCACTCTCCCGCCGTCATCCGAGCTTCCCTGGCCGCGACGTTGGGAACGGCCCGGCGCCGGCGTGGGAAGACGCTCGAATTCCTCCAGATCCAGACTGCGCGGCCCGCCTCTCGAGCTGCGTCATTTCGCTCCGGCTCGGAACCGCACAGGTCGCCGCTGATTGGGTCTGGTGGAGGAGCCATGAACCAGACCCATGTGATCGAACGCGCTTTTGAAATCGCCGAGCGGGATCGCGCCTGCCTGAAGATCAGCGATGTGCGCGAGGCCCTGTCCCGGGAAGGCTATACGATCAGCGACCTGATGCACCTGGAGGGCTGGAGCATCCGGGAACAGTTGAGGGAACGGATGAAGGCGCGGGGCGCCCGCGCCGGGCTGTCGGAGAGCCGCCCGTGACCGCCGGGGCGGGCGCCGTCCGGGCGCTGCAGGGCCTGATCCTGAGCGTTCCGGTCGCCCTGTTCAGCCTGGGGTTGGCCACGGACGTCGCCTATCTCAAGACGGCCGAGATGCAGTGGAGCAACTTCTCGTCCTGGGCCGTGGCGGGCGGCCTGGCGTTCGCAGGGACGGCCCTTGTCTGGAGCCTGATCGATCTGGCGCGGGGCCGTCGCGGCGTTTCGCGCCTCGTCTACAGCGGCGCCCTGGCCGTCCTGTGCCTGCTGGCCCTGCTAAACGCCTTCAAGCACAGCCAGGACGGATGGAGCTCCGTCGGCGCGTTCGGCGTCGCCCTGTCCGCCTTGTGTTGTCTGCTGGCGCTGATCGCGGGGTGGCTGCGCTATTCGGGGATGCTCGATGAAGGAGCGGTCCGATGATCCGTCGCGGCGTCATTCTGGGCGGCGTCCTGACCCTGGCCCTGGCCGCCTGCGGCCGCAGCGAGAAGGGCGTGAACGAGGTCGGCCCCCGGCCGGACCTGCCGGAAATCCGCGAAACCCTTGCCCCGCCGATGCGGATCGCCAAGCCGGTGGGATGGGGCGATGAGACCCCCCGCGCGCCCGAAGGCTTCGTGGTGACGGCCCTGGCCGCCGACCTGCGTATCCCGCGCCAGATGCTCGTCCTGCCCAACGGCGACGTCCTGGTGGCCGAGGGACGGGGCGGCGGTGCGCCTGCGCTGAGGCCCAAGGACGTCATCGCCGGGGTCATCAAGAAGCGGGGCTCCACCCAGGTGAAGGGCGGCGACCGCCTGACCCTGTTGCGCGATGCGGACAACGACGGCCGCGCCGAGGTGCGCACCGTCTTCATCGACGGGCTGAACGCCCCCTATGGGCTGGCCTATGTCGACGGCCGCATCTATGTGGCCGAACAGGACGCCCTGGTCAGCTTCCCCTATGTCGAGGGACAGACCCGCATCACGGCGCCGCCCGAGGAGGTGACGCGCCTGCCCGCCGCGCTCAACCACCACTGGACCAAGGCCCTGACCGCCAGCGCCGACGGCGCGACCCTCTATGTCGGCATCGGCTCCAACAGCAACGTCGGCGAACGGGGCATGGCGGTGGAGGAGGAGCGGGCGGTCGTCTGGGCGATCGACCGGCTCACCGGGGTGCGCCGGACCATCGCACGCGGCATCCGCAATCCGACCGCCCTGGCGATCGAACCGTCCAGCGCGGCCCTGTGGGCCGTGGTGAACGAAAGGGACGAGATCGGGCCGCAACTGGTTCCCGACTATCTGACCTCGGTGCGCGAAGGCGCCTTCTACGGCTGGCCCTACAGCTATTGGGGACGCAATCTCGACCCGCGCGTGCGGCCCCAGAAGCCGGAGCTTGTGGCCGCGGCGGTGACGCCCGACTACGCCCTGGGCGCCCATGTGGCCGCGCTGGGCCTTTCCTTCGCCCGCGACGGCGGCTTCGGCGGCGGCTTCGACGAAGGCGCTTTCATCGGCCAGCACGGCAGTTGGAACCGCCAGGACCTGGCGGGATACAAGGTGGTCTGGGTTCCGTTCGTGGGCGGCCGTCCCGTCGGCGAACCCGTCGACTTCCTGACCGGCTTCCTGACGGACAAGGGCGAGGCGCGCGGCCGCCCGGTGGGGGTGTGGTTCGATCCGCAGCGCCGCATCCTGCTGGTGGCTGACGATTTATCCAATACGGTCTGGCGCGTCGCCCCGACGACCGCATCAAGCCGGTAAGGTCGGAGGCCGGGAGCGGGGCTGCAGCCGGCTGCGTCTTGCGTTCCGGGTCTTCATCGCCTGCGCGCCGCAGCGCCTTACTCGAAACCCTCCGTGGCCCCCGGTCTATAGGCGACCCGAGAAGGCTGAAACGGCGCAGCGGCCAGACGCCTGCGTCCTGTCCCGCGCGGGAGCCCCTCCACGCGCGTTCAGCCGATAGCGGGGTTCCGGCGCCCTGATCCCCGTGAATGCGGGCCCCGGCGTTCACCTGTTGCATTATTTAGGCGATGGGGTCGGAAATCCTGCATCATTATTTTTCTCATGCCCGAACCCTGTCGTTAAAAAGGAACAACAAACCGCCTTGCTCGGCCTAAGTTTCATATAAATGGGGGATCGGGGGATCCCTTCCGTCAGCTGCGCGAGGGGACTGATCGTGAATAAATTATCGAACCGGGTTTTTCTGGCCTCGACCGTCGCCGGTTTCGCCGCGTCCAGCCTTCTGATCGCGGGCGGCGCCCAGGCGCAGACAGGCGTGCAGGCTGGGGCGTCGAACGAAGAGCCGGTCGCCGAAGTGGGCGAGATCGTCGTCACCGGCACGCGAATCCGGCGCGCGGACACTTCCACCTCGGCGCCTCTCGTGGCCGTCGATCGCGAGGTCCTGAACGAGCGGGGCTACGTCCAGGCCGGCCAGGCGCTCAATCAGAACACGTCCGTCGCGCCCTCGACGCCGATGTCGGACGGCAGCGGCTCCCAGTCCGGCGGCGGGCAGCAGTTTCCCAACCTGTTCGGCCTGGGGCCGGGCCGCACCCTGACGCTGGTGAACGGCCGCCGTTTCGTCACCACGGCCCAGGGCATGGGCGACCGGGTGGTCGACACCAACATCATTCCCGTGGGATTGCTGAAGCGCGTCGATGTCGTCCAGGCGGGCGGCGCGGCGGTGTATGGCTCGGACGCCATCGCCGGGGTGATCAACTATGTCCTGCGGGACGACTTCGACGGGATGGAGCTGGACCTCCAGCACGGCCTGAGCTGGCGGGGCGATTATCCGCAGAGCAGCGTGCGCGTCACGGCGGGCCGCAACTTCCTGGACGGACGGGCCAATCTGGCCGGAAGCGTCGAGTGGTCCAAGAGCGATTCCCTGCTCAGCTATGATCGGCCGATCTCGAATATTGCGCGGCTGACGACCAGCAATTCCGCCAACACGGGGCCGAGCGACGGCATCCCGGCGTTGAAGGAGATTTTGAACGGCCGGTTCTGGCCCTTCAATTACAACGGCGTGATCTATACGACGCCCGCGCCCTCGCCGGCGCTGCTGCTGCGGATCGCCGGGGCGCCGACCCAGTTCTCGGCCGACGGTCAGAGCGTGGTGGGCTATGACACCGGCACGGTTTACGGCGTGCCCTTCGCCTCGGGCGGGGACGGCTGGGACTATCGTGAGATCGCCGCCCTCTATTCCGGGGTGGAGCGTTTCAACACCAGTCTGATCGGGCGCTTCGACCTGACGGACCGGGTGCGGCTGACGGGCGAGTTCACCTATGCCCAGACCGAGGGCCGGGACCCGTTCGGCACCCAGGGCGGCAGCAATACCGTGCTGAACAACGCGGCCTCCGGCGCCGGCGTGCTCAGCTTCACCCGCAACAACGCCTTCCTGTCGCCGCAGGCTCGCGCCCAGTTGGAGGCGGCCAGCCCGAGCTTCGCCGCCGGCGGTCCGCTGTTCCTGTCGAAGCAGTGGGCGGACGCCTTGCCCACGCGCGAATTCGTTCACTCGACCGATGTCTGGCGCGGTCAAATCGGCCTGGAAGGCGACTTCGACTTCGCTGATCGGAACTTCTACTGGAGCCTGTCCTACAGCCGCGCCCAGGTGGACGGCGAACGGTCCGGCTGGGCTGTCTGGACCCAGCGGATGCAGAAGGCCGTCAACGCCGTGAACCAGGGCGGCCAGATCGTCTGCGCGGTCAACGCCGACAGCAATCCGGCGAACGACGACGCCGCCTGCGTGCCGATCAACATCTTCGGCGCCGGAACTGTCACCGACGCCATGCGCGACTATGTGTCGGTGCGCATCGGCGAGACCTATGAGAACACCCAGGACAACCTCCTGGCGACCCTGGGCGGCACGGCGTTCGAGCTGCCCGCCGGCCCGGTCAGCTTCTCCCTGGCCTATGAATACCGGGCCGAGGACGCCGTCTTCACCCCCTCCGAAGCGAACCAGCTGGGCCTGACGGGCTCGGGCGTGAAATCGGTTCCCACCTCGGGCGATTACAACACCAATGAGTTCTCGGCCGAACTGCTGATCCCCATCCTGGGCGGGGACTTCAGCCTGCCGTTCGCCCGGTCGTTGGAGATCGACGGCGCCTATCGCGTTGTCGACAACTCCATCGCGGGGCGCGAGAACGTCTGGGGCGCCGGTCTGCGCTGGGGCGTCGTCGACGGCGTCACGTTCCGCGTGTCGCGCAGCCGCAACTTCCGCGCGCCGACGCTGAACCAGCTGTTCGCCCCGTCCACGACCAGCCTGGGCTCGATCTCCCGTAATCCCTGCGACGCCGACCGCATCGCCACGGGACCCAATCCGGCCGTCCGCCGGGCCAACTGCGAGGCGCTGTTCGCCGCCAATCCGGGCTGGGGGCCGCTGCAGGGCTTCCAGGACCCGGGCGAGAACTTCACCAACGTCATGATCACGTCGGGCGGCAATCCGGACCTGCGCAACGAGTTGTCGGACACCACCACCTATGGCGTCATCCTGCAGCCGCGCTTCATTCCGGGGCTGACCGTCGTGGCCGACCGTGTGGAGGTGGATCTGAAGGACGGGCTGTCGCCGTTCGCGCCGGTGGACTTCCTGGCGACCTGCTTCGACTCCAGCGAGCGCAGCAGCGCCTGCGACACCTTCACCTTTAACAACCAGGGGCATGTCGCGACGGCTGTCTCGACCACCTTCAACGCCGGCCGCGTGCGGTACGAGGGCGAGGTCTACAACATCAACTACGGCTTCAGCCTGGACGACTGGTTCGAGGGCGGCCACTACGGCTCGCTGGAGCTGAACGCCGAAGTCACCCACACGGCGCTGCTGGAAACCTCGGTCACGGGCTTCGACTACCTGCGGACCGACGGCACGACCGCCTCGCCCGACTGGGTGTCGCGCTATGACGTGCGCTACGCGCGCGGGCCGCTGCGTCTGACCTATTCGATGTCCTATCTGCCCAAGACCAAGGTCAACCGGTTCGACACCATCGAGTCGACGCCGGCGCCGGACATCGACGCCAACATCCGCCACAACGTCTCGGCGCTATACGATTTCGGCAAGTACACGCTGCGGGCCGGGGTCACCAATCTGACGGACGAGCAGCCGTCCTATCCCACCCGCAACTATGGCGACATCCTGGGACGTCAGCTGTTCGTCGGGCTGAACGCCCGCTTCTGATGCGATAGGGGAGGCGGCGGCGTCCCAGGCGTCGCCTGCCGTCTCGCCGGACGGTGATTGTGGAGAAACCCATGTCCTTCGTTCCCAGCCGACGGTCCATTCTCGCGGGGCTGGCCCTGTCGGCCGGAGCCGCCCCGGCGGCGGCGCGGGAGGCGGCGCGGCCGGGCGCGATGGGGCCGGTCCGTTACGTGTCGCGCCACCGGGGCCGGTTCAACGGTCGCGCGGTGAACTATACGGCGACGGTCGAGGAGACCCTGGTCGCGGCGGCCGAGCGCCGGCCCGCCGCCCGGTTCGTCACAACCGCCTATGTGGCTGAGCCGGTTGATCCGGACCGGCCGGTCCTCTTCTTCTTCAACGGCGGCCCGATCGTCGCCTCTTCCTATCTGCACATGGGCGCCTTCGGACCGAAACGGTACGACCCGCCACGCGACGTCGCGGCGGACGTGCCCGAGCCCTACGCCCTGCTGGACAACGCCGACTCCCTGCTGGACGTGGCCGACCTGGTGTTCATCGATCCGCCCGAGACCGGCTTCAGCCGCCTGGTCGATGAAGCCGACCGCAAGGCCGCCTATTCCGACGGGGCGGACTCCCGCATGACGGCCGGATTCGTCGAGGCCTGGCTGGCGTCGGCCGGGCGCGTGCGCTCGCCTCGCTATCTGGTCGGGGAGAGCTACGGCACCCTGCGCGCCGCCCTGACCGCCGGGTTGCTGAGCGATCGCCTGCCCCTGGACGGCGTCGCCCTGATGGGCCAGGCGCTGAACATGATCGAGACCAGCCAGCGTCGCGGCAACATCGTCTCCTATGCGGTCAACCTGCCCGCCCTGACGGCGATCGCGGCCTTTCACCGGCGCATACCCGGCGGGGAGGATCTGAAGGCGCGGATCGAGGAGGCGTGGACCTTCGCCATGACCGACTATCTGTCGGCCCTGCGGCGCGGCAATGGTTTGACGGCGACCGAGCGGCGCGCGACGGCCGAGCGGCTTCAGGCCCTGACGGGCATCCCCGTAGACTATTACCTGGCCAACCGCCTGGTCATCACCAAGATGGATTTCTGCGTCGAGCTGCTGAAGGATCAGGGCCTGATCCTGGGCATGTACGACGCCCGCTACAGCGGCCCGGCGCCGCGTCCGGGCGAACGGCCTTCCGATCCCTACAACAAGGTCAACGCCATGATCGCGCCCCTGCTGGCGCGCCACATGAGCGAGAACCTGGGCGTGCGCCTGTCGATGGCGGACTATCGCGGCTCGGCGCCCCGGCCGGGGCCGTGGGGCTATGAGCCGACGGAAGGGGCGGGCGGTCCCTTCGACGATTACTTCTATGATCGGGGGATCGAGCGGGCCATGGCCGCCAATCCGCGTTTCCGCCTGATGCTGGGAACCGGGGTGTTCGATACGACGACCACCATCGGCGCCGCCCGCTACCTGGCCGATCAGGCCGCCTATCCGCGCGAGCGCATCGTGCTGAAGGAATACGAAGGGGGGCACATGACCTACAGCAATCCGGACGCCCGGACGGCCATGGCCCAGGACCTGCGCGCCTTCATCGCCGGGCGATGATCATGAGGGGCATGGCGGGGGTTCTGGGTCTCGCGGCGCTGAGCGCGGCCGCGACGGGCGACGCGGCGGCTCAGGTTGAGGGGCCTGCCGTCGTCGCGTCGCCCGCATCGTCCTCTGCCGTGGCGCGCGGGCTGAACCCCTACGCCGATCCGCCGGCCTACCCCTCGACCTACAGACCGCTGGAGGCGCCGCCGACGGCCATCGTCAACGCCACCGTCCTGACCGCTGCGGGGCCGCGCATCGACGGCGGGACGGTGCTGATGCGCGACGGACGGATCGAGGCGGTGGGCCGCGACGTCGCGGCGCCGACGGACGCCCGGATCATCGACGCCGCCGGGCGCTGGGTCACGCCGGGCGTCATCGACCCCCACGCCCACATCGGCGCCGGCTCCAGCCCCGGCGCGGCGGGCGGCGATTCCAGCAATGAGAGCGGGCCCAATCCGGGCGGCGTCTGGGTCGAGCATTCCGTCTGGCCGCAGGACCCGATGTTCGAACGCGCGCTGGCCGCCGGCGTCGTGACGATGCAGATCCTTCCCGGCTCGGCGAACATGTTCAACGGCCGCACCGTGGTGCTTCGCAACGTCACGGCGCTGTCGCCCCAGGCCATGAAGTTCCCCGCGGCGCGTCAGGGCCTGAAGATGGCCTGTGGCGAGAACCCGTCCAGCGGCGGCCCCGGCAAACCCGGCACCCGCGCGGGCGTCATGATGGGCTATCGCAACACCTTCATCGCCGCCGCCGCCTACGCCGCGCGCTGGGACGCCTATCGTCGCAAGGCGGAGGCGGGCGAGCGCGCCGATCCGCCCGGGCGCGACCTGGCGCTGGAGACGGTCGCGGGCGCGCTGAGGGGCGACATTCCCGTCCACATCCACTGCTACCGCGCCGATGAGATGCTTCAGATGATCGATCTGTCGCACGAGTTCGGCTTCCGCATCGCGGCCTTCCATCATGCGCTGGAGGCCTTCAAGATCGCGCCCGAGCTGGTTCGCGAGGGCGTGCCGGTCGTCACCTGGGCCGGGGACTGGTCCGGCTACAAGATGGAGGCCTATGACTCCATCATGGAGAACGCCGCCTTCATCGAGGCGGCGGGCGGCGTCGCGGCGCTGCACTCCGACGACGTCATGCTGATGCAGCATCTGAACCATGAGGCGGGTCGGGCGATGACGGCCGGGCGCGAGGCGGGACTGGAGATCACGCCCGAACAGGCGATCCGCTGGATCACCCTGAACCCGGCGCGAATCCTGGGTCTGGACGACCGGACCGGCTCGCTGGAGCCGGGCAAGATCGCCGATGTCATCGTGTGGAGCGCCGATCCGTTCAGCGTCTATTCGGCGCCCGATCTGGTCTTCATGGACGGGGCGCAGGTCCATGATCGCGCCGCGCCCGCCGCGGCCCCGCGATCCGATTTCGAACTCGGCCACGTGCGACGCCCCGGCGCGGCGGAGGCGCCGCGATGAGGGGGGGCCGGCTCCTGCGGCGGCTGGCGGCCGCCTTGATGCTGGCCGGTCTGGGCCTTCCGACGGTGGCGGCCGCCGAGACCGTGGCGGTGGTCAATGCCCGGGTCGTGTCCCTGGGGGCTGCGGGGGACCTGCAGCGCGGCGTCGTGATCGTGCGCGACGGGCGCATCGCGGCGGTCGGGCGGGATGTCCTCGTGCCGCCGGACGCGCGGGTGATCGACGGCGCGGGCATGATCCTGACCCCCGGCCTGGTCGCCGCCGTCACGCCGCTGGGGCTGAACGACACCATCGGCAGCGGCTGGGGCGGTCTGGGCTCGACCGCGCCCGATCTCGGCGCCGGGTTCGACGTCCTGGCCGACGTCAATCCGAACTCGCCCCAGATTCCCGAGGCCCGCATCGAGGGCGTGACCCGGGCCGTGCTTTCGCCCAATGCGCCGGGACGGTCGGCCGACGGTTCGGCGCGGTTGTTCGGAGGTCAGGCCTCGGTCATCCATCTCGGCCAGGGCTATGAGTTGACGATCCGCTCGGGCGCGGCCGTGGTGATGAACGCCGGCGCCCAGGGCGCGTCGGCGGCGGGGGGCGGGCGCGGCGCCCTGCTGACGCGCCTGGGCCAGGTGCTGGACCTCGCGCGCGCCTACGACCGCAATCCGCGCGCCTTCGATCGGGCGCGGCTGGACCATGCGCCGATCTCCGAACTGGACCTGCAGGCCCTGATCCCCGTGGCGCGCGGCGAGCGGCCGCTGCTGGTCGAGGTCGAGCGGGCGTCCGACATCGTCAACATCCTGAACTTCGCCCAGCGTCAGGAGGTGAAGCTGATCCTCTCGGGCGCCGCGGAAGGGTGGATGGTGGCGGATCGCATCGCCGCCGCGGGCGTGCCCGTGGTGCTGAACGGAGAGGACAATCAGGCCTTCACCTTCGACAGCCTGAACGCCACCTATGACAACGCCGCCGTCCTCAGCCGCGCGGGGGTGAGGATCGCCTTCAAGCCGTCGATCGCCCGCATCGTCTTCCTGATCCGCACGCCGCGCTTCATCGCCGGGCGGGCCGTGCGGCATGGGCTGAGCTGGAAGGAGGCGCTGGAAGCGGTGACGATCAATCCCGCCGTCATCTTCGGCTTCGCCGACCGCTTCGGCTCGATCGAGCCGGGCAAGGACGCCGATCTGGTGCTGTGGAGCGGCGATCCGTTGGAGACGAGCAGCGTCGCCCGCATGGTGATGATCCAGGGGATCGAACAGCCCCTGACGGCCCGCAACAGGGCCTTGCGCGACCGCTACATCGGCCGCCTGTCCGCCCGCGACGACCAGTGAGCACGACATGAGACCTTGCACCTATCGCGCGGCGATCCTCATGGCCGGGCTGTGCGCGGCGGCCCTCTCCTTGTCGATGCCGGCTCCGGTCCTGGCCGAGGCCCAGGCCCAGGCCCAGGCGGCGGTTGCAGAGGGGCTGGGGGGCGCCGATCCCTTCATTCCCCCCGCCGCTTCGAGGCGGGGAACGGTCGTGGTGCGGGAGCAGACCTTGCCCTACGTCGCCGAGGCGTCCGAGACGCTGCTGCGGGACCCGCAAGGTCGGGCCAGGGCCACGTTGTCCTCTGTTTCCTATGTCGTCGAGGCGGACGCGCCGCGTCCCGTGACCTTTCTGTTCAACGGCGGTCCGGGCGGGGCCACCATCGCCCTGCGCGAGGGCCTGGCGCCCCGCGTCACCGCCGGGGCCGGTCCGCGCGGCGCCTTCCGCTTCGTGGATAATCCCGACAGCCTGATCGATGCGACCGACCTGGTGTTCGCGGATGCGCCGGGCGTCGGTTACGGCCGCTTCTTCGGCGAGGACGCATCGGCGGCCTACTGGGGCGTGGACGAGGATGCGGCGGCGATCACGGACTTCATCCTGGCCTGGCTGCGGGCCCGCGGGCGCGAAGGGGCGCCGGTCTTCCTCGTGGGTGAGAGCTATGCGGGCGTTCGCGTGGGACTGGTCGCGGAACGCCTGGCGGCGATTCCGGCCGCGCCGCGCCTGGCCGGCGTCGTCCTGGTGTCGCCCTCCACGGTCGCAGGGCGGGGCGAGGCGCCCGGCGTCCGGACGATGGACGCCGCGGTCCTGGCCCTGCCGACCCTGGCGGCGACGGCGCGCCATCATGGAAGGGGCGCCTATGCGGCGATGGCCGTCGAGGACCTGGCGGATCAGGCCTGGGCCTTCGCCGGCGGCCCCTACGCCCAAGCCCTGGCCCAGGGCGACGCCTTGCCGGAAGCGCGCCGTCGCGAGACGGCGCGCGCCCTGTCCGCCTATACGGGCCTGAGCGAGAGGCTCATTCTGGACAATGATCTGAAAGTCCCCGCCGCCTTGTTCGTCCGCGAGCTTCTCGCGGACCAGGGACTGAGGATCGGCGGATCGGACGGGCGCGCCAAGGCCTCGCGCGCCGTGACCGAGCGGCGCAGCCCGCCTTATGACGATCCCTCGACCTCGCCCTATACCCTGACCTATGACCAGACCGGCGCGGTCGAGGCCCTGTTCCGCGAGGAGATCGGCTATCGACCGGTCAACGGCTATGTCCGCCTGTCGATCGACGCCAATCGGGCCTGGAACTGGAACCGGGCGGCCGGCGTGGAGATGATGCCCGCGCTGTTCGGCGAACTCATGCGGCGCGACACGCGGCTGCATGTGACGCTGATGACCGGCTACTACGACCTGACCATCCCCTATGCGCGGCCCGTGCAGGATTATCTGGCGGCCGACCTGCCGTCGGACCGCTTCGATCATCGGGTCCTTGTGGCGGGCCATGCGGTGTTTTCCGATCCGGACGCCCGGGCCGCCGCGACCGATCACCTGCGTCGCTTCTATGCGAAGGCGATGCGCGCCTGGTGAACGGGGCGCCGAACCTCAGCCTGCCCGGGCCAGGTGGCGCACCGGGAGGAAGGTCGAGCGTTTCATCTCCGCCAGGGCGACGGTGGAGTTGATGTCCTCGACGCCGGGCAGCTTCAGGATCTTGCGGAAGATGAAGTCCTGATACCAGCGGATGTCGGGGGCGATCACCTTGATCATCGCGTCGCGCTCGCCGAGGATCGAATAGCATTCGACGATTTCCGGGGTGGCCTCGATGGCGGCCAGGAAGCGCTCACGCTCCTCCTCGCTGAGGTGCTTGATCTTCAGTTGAGCGAAGACATGCAACTGGAATCCGGCCTTTTCGGCGTCCAGGATGGCGACCTGGGCCTTGATGTAGCCCTCGTCCTTCAGCCGCTGGATGCGCCGCCAGCACGGGGACTGGGACAGGCCGACACGCTCGGCCAGCTCGGACGTGGAGATCGAGCAGTCCCTTTGAAGTTGCTCCAAGATCCGTACGTCGATGGCGTCCAGGGCGGCTGACATTGATTTCGCTCCCTCTCCACGAAGTCTGCATTGTCTATTCATGCATGGAGCAGGTTGCGCTGACAAACGCAAAGATCGCCCGGTTGGACTGAGGATATGATGCGGGCATGGGAACGGGCTGGTTTCCCGCTGAACGCCAAGGCCGAGGATGCCGACCGATCCCTTGTCCGCTTCCGCCGAGCTCGCTGAACGCGGTGCGCGGCCGGCCGTGGACGCCCCGCCTCTTTATGACGGCGCCTGCTACAGCGCCTGGAGCCGGAACCTCTACCGGCGGATGCCCCTGCCGCCGCACGCGCGCCTTCTGTTCGAAAGCACGGTGGAGGAGCCGACCGCCCTGTTGTCGGCGCTGACGGCGGAGGCTTTCGCGGACGGGCCGAGCGATCGCTACACGAGCGTCTTCGGGCGGGGGAATCCTTTTCTGATCGCAGCCATCGCGGCGCGCTACGGCGCTCCGGAGGCGTCCGTCCTGCCCACGACCGGCGTCGCCAACGGCCTGAGCCAGGTTCTGACCGCCTTCATCCGGCCCGGCGACGGCGTTCTGATCGAGACGCCGGGCTTCGACGTTCTGGGCGGCCTGGCCGAGGCGGCGGGCGCCCGCGTGACGCCGCTGGTTCGCGCCGCGCCCGAGTTCGACCTGACGGCGGACGCTCTACGCGAGGCGCTGACGCCCGGGGTCCGCATGGCGGTGATCTCCAATCTGCACAATCCGTCCGGTCGTCGCCTCGACGAGGAGCGGGTGCTGGCCCTGGCGCGCGCGGCGGCGGAGCAGAAGGCCTGGCTGGTGGTCGATGAAGTCTATGCGGATTTCGCGCGGCCGGATGCGGTTCGTCTGCCCGCCGCGCCGAATCTGATCCGTCTCAACAGCCTGGCCAAGGTCTTCGGCCTCTACAGCCTGCGTTGCGGCTGGATCATCGCCGATCCGGCGGCGGCCGAAACAATCGCCGCCGCCAACGCCGCGCGGGAGTTCGGCGTCTCCAAGCTGACCCACGCCGTCGGCGCCCTGATCCTGGAAAATCCGGGGCCGTTCGAGGCGCACTGGCGCGCCGTTCTGGCCGAACGGCGGCCGATCCTGGAGCGCCGCCTGGAGGCCATGCGGGACGACGGCCTGCTGGACGGCGCCATGCCGGAGTTCGGCTGCATGGCCTTTCCGCGCGTCCTTCGGCATCCGGACACCCTGGCGCTGGCCGAGCGCCTGTGGCGCGACGCGGGTCTCGTCACGGCGCCGGGCGAGATGTTCGGCCTGCCGGGCCACATGCGGCTGGGCATCGGCCTGTCGCCCGAGCAGATGGACGAGGGCCTGTCCCGCCTGCATGAGGCGCTCAGGCGCTGACCGCCGAACCCTGACTGGAAAAGGCCGCAAAGCGCCAAGACGACCGGAGGAACCCGATATGCGCCTGTCCCATCGCCGTCCCGTTTCGCGCGCCTGGCGCATCCTGGCCGCGACCGCCGCATCCTGGGCGGCGCTCGCCCTGCCGTCGGCCTGGGCCGAGACGGTTCGCTACAACGTCGTGGCCGGCGGCGAGAACGTAGGCTGGATGGTCGTCGACCGCGAGCAGGACGAGGTTCGCATCGACTATCACGTCGACAACAACGGCCGGGGGCCCAAGCACAAGGAGCGGCTGGTTCTCGACGCCCAGGGCTATCCGACGCTGTGGACCATCGACGGAACGTCCCTGTTCGGCGGCGCGATTCATGAGCGGTTCGAGCGCAGGGGCGAACGCGTGCGCTGGACCAGCCAGGCCGACGCCGGCGAGGCTCAGGCCTCGGCCGGACGCCTCTATGTCGCCAACGACGCCAGTCCGTGGAGCCTGGCCCTGTACGCCAATGTCCTGGCGGACGCGCCGCAACGGACGCTGGACGTCGCGCCCGGCGGCCGGATCACCCTGACGGAGGTGCGTCGGTTGCCGTTGAAGGGCGGGGCGGTGAACGCCGTCGTCTATCGCCTGACCGGGCTGAACCTGGCCCCCAGCTATCTGCTGCTGGATGACAAGGGCGAGCTGATCGGCGGCCTGGGCGGCCTGATCCGCGAGGACCTGGCCGAGGAGGAGCCGGGCCTGCGCCGTCTCGAGGCCGAGTTGGAGATGCAGCGCATCCGCGAGATCCAGTCGCGTTTCGCCCAGGTCTTCGACGCCCCTGTCCGCTTCCGCAACGTGCGCATCTTCCGGCCTGAGACCGGCGACCTGTCGCCCCTGTCGGAGGTCACGGTCTTCGGCGACCGGATATCGACCATTCTGCCAGAGACCGGCGGTCCGCGCCGCACGGATGTCTATGAGATCGACGGCGAGGGCGGAACCCTGGTGCCGGGTCTGCACGACATGCACGCCCACAACAACACCCAGAGCGGGCTGAACTACCTACTGGCGGGCGTCACCTCGACGCGGGACATGGGCAATGACAATGGGCGGCTGATCGACCTGATCGACGAGATCGAGCGGGGCGCGCTGCCCGGACCCCGCATCGTCCGCAACGGCATGCTGGAGGGACGCAGCCCCTATTCCGTGCGGACCGGCCTTCTGGCCGACACCCTGGAAGAGGCGCTGGAGGCGGTGCGCTGGTACGCCGATCACGGCTACTGGCAGCTGAAGATCTACAACTCCCTGCACCCGGAGTGGGTGGCGCCCGTGGCGGCCGAGGCTCATCGGCTGGGCCTGGGCGTGACGGGCCACGTGCCCGCCTTCGTCACGCCGGATCAGGCCCTGGCGGCCGGCTATGACGAGATTTCGCACATCAACCAACTGATGCTGGGCTGGCTGCTGGAGCCGGGCGAGGATTCGCGCACGCCCCTGCGCCTGACCGCCATGGCGCGCGGCGCAAGCCTGGACATGGACAGCGAGCGGGTGCAGCGGACCATCCGCACCATGGTGCAGCGGAAGTCGGCCCTGGACGTGACCGCCGTCACCCTGGAGACGCTGATGATGAGCCGGGCCGGCGAGGTTCCGCCGATGGCGGCGGCCTTCATCGACCATATGCCCATCGGCTATCAGCGCTACCGTCGTCGCGCCTTCGTCGACATCAACACGCCCGAGGCGGACGCCGCCTATCGCGGCGGCTTCCAGAAGATACTGGAGACCATCAAACGGCTGCATGATGCGGGCGTGACCCTGTTGCCCGGCACCGACGACACCCTGGGCCTGACGGTTCATCGCGAGATGGAGCTGTTCACCTTGGCGGGGCTGACGCCCGCCGAGGCGCTGACGGCGGGGACCCTGACGCCCGAGCGCTACATGGGCCGCGATCAGGATCTGGGCAGCATCGCGCGGGGCAAGATGGCGGACTTCTTCCTGGCGGCGGGCGACCCGACCCAGGACATCAACGCCATACGGGCCGTCCGCCTGGTGATGAAGGGCGGGACGGCCTATCAACCGGCCGACATCTATCCTGAGATGGGCATCCGTCCGTTCGCCGCCGGCGTGACGATCCACGCGCCCGCGCGGCCGACGAAGACGACGGAGGCCGCCGACGCCCCCTCGGCCCTGTTCGGTCCCGAAGGGTTGGAGGGACATTATCACTGACCCGTCGGTCGTGTTGGAGAGGGCTCAGCCATGCTGTTGCTGGACCGGGATTTCGTTCGCCGTCATCTGACGGTCGAGGTTTGCATTCCTCTGGTGCGGCAGGCGATGGTCGATCTGTCGGCCGGCCGCACCCTGCAGCCCCTGCGCAGCGTGGTGCATCTCGCCAGGGGGCGGGCGTTCGGCGTCATGCCCGGCGCCATGGGCGCCGAGAACGCGGTCTTCGGCGCCAAGCTGGTCAGCGTCTATCCCGAAAACTTCGCCCAGGGCCGTCCGTCGCATCAGGGCGCGATCGCGGTGTTCGACCCGGTTGACGGAACTCTGGCCGCCCTGATCGACGCGGGGGAGGTGACCCGCATCCGAACCGCCTGCGCCAGCGCGGCGGCGACGGACGCCCTGGCCCGGCCAGAGGCCGCGCGCCTGGCCGTTCTGGGCTATGGCGAACAGGCGGCGGCCCATGTGGAGGCGGTCGCGGCGGTTCGACCCCTGAGCGAGGTCCGGGTCTGGGGCCGCTCGCTGGAGCGGGCGCAGGCCTTCGCCGGTCAGACGGCCGCTCGCCTGGGGCTGAACGTCATCGCCTGTCCCGACGTCGAGACGGCGGTGCGCGAGGCGGACGTCATCTGTACGACGACGGCCGCCGCCGAGCCGATCCTGCGCAGCGGCTGGGTGCGAGACGGAGCGCACGTCAACGCCGTGGGCTCCAGCTACGCCGGGCCGGTGGAGATCGCCGCCGATCTGGTGGCGCGCAGCCGCTTCATCGCCGATCACCGGCCGGGCGTCCTGGCTCAGGGCGCCGAGTTCCTGGCGGCCAGGGCCGCCGGTCTGGTGGACGACGCCCATGTGGTCGGAGAGATCGGCCAGGTGTTCGCCAGCGACCTGACGGGCCGTCAGGACGAGACCCAGGTCACCCTCTACAAGTCCCTGGGCCATGTCGTGCAGGACCTGGCCGGCGCCGCCTGGCTGGCGCAGACGGCGCGCGAGAGGGGCGAGGGGACGATCGTCCCCTTCTAGGAGCCGTCAGCGGCCTTCGTCGGAAACCCTCATGAAGCGGCGAACCGCCTGGGCCAGGGCGGCCAGATTGCGATCCTCGACGAAGACGGAATGGCCGGAGGCGAAGTAGGCCGCCGTCAGACGGTCCGCCGGAACGCCCGCCTGATCTAGGGTATAGCGCCCGCCATAGGCCGGGGTGGACAGGTCGTAATAGCCCGCCGCCCAGAACAGCCGCATGTCGGGGTCACGCTTCATCGCCTCGGCCAGATAGGGCATGGCGTCCTTGAAGCCTTCATGGTTCCAGGCGCTGTTCACCCTCAAATTCAGGGCCTGATAGGCGTCGTCCGCGCGATAGTTCAGCTTTTCGCGATAATAGGCGTCGACGACCGAGCCGCCGTCGCTGGCGCGAAAGACGCTCTGGCCTCGGGCGATGGCGCGGCTCGCCTCGGGCGCGTAGCTCAGGCCGGGGTCGTCGTGCGGCGGCTGTTTGGCCGGGGCGTCCAGGCGCGCCGTGGCGCGGGTGTCCAACTGACCGGTGCGCAGGCCCTGGTCGGCCAGAAGGTTGAACATGAACAACCGGTTGTCGATCTTCAGATCGTGCTCTTCGATCAAGGCGGCGGGCAGGCCCGTCAGGTCCGCCAGGCGCCGCGCGATCACCGTCTTTTCATCGGCGGGCAGGGCGCCGCCCTGGATCAGCGCCGAGACATAGTCGGTGCGGGCGAAGCGGACGGCTTCGTCATAGACCTGCTCGACGCTGCGCCCCCTCCGGTCGATGCGGTCGTGCAGCCAGGCCGTGGCGGCGTAGCTGGGCAGGGACGACATATAGGCCAACGGTCCGCTGCGCTCGCCCGGCACCAGGGCGAACAGCAGCACGCCGTCGAACCTCAGTTCCGGCGCGACGCGCGTGATCTCGGCGGCGCGGACGGTGCCGTAGCTCTGTCCCAGAAGATAGCGCGGCGAGGCGGCGCGGTCGTGGGTCGCCAGCCAGCGCTCGATCACCTCGGCCACCGACCGGGCGTCGCCGGTGCGGCTCCAGAAGGGCGCGCCTCCGTCCTGAGACGGATCCTGCGGTCGGCTGTACCCTGTGCCGGTCGGGTCGATGAACACCAGGTCCACCGCGTCGATCAGGCTGTGGGCGTTGGGAGCCAGATACTGCGCCTCGCCTTCGCCAAGCCGTTGCATGGGTCCGAAGGCGCCGAAATGCAGGGGGGTGGTCGAGGCGCCGGGCCCGCCGTTGAAGATGAACAGCACCGGCCGATCGGTCGTCGGAACATCGGCGCGGAGATAGGCGGTGGTGACGATGGTCGCCTCGCCTGTGCCCTCCGGCGCGGCCACGACGGTTTCGGCCACGACGGCGTCATAGGCGACGCGGGCGCCGCCCAGGGTCAGGCTATGGCGGGTGACGACGGCGCGCGCCGGGGTGGCGGCGGCCGGCGGCGCGGCGCGGGTTTGGGCGCCGGCGGCCTGGGGCGCGACGATCAGCGCGGCGGCCAGGCTCGCGCAAAGCAAGACGGAGCGGATCATGGGGCGGTCTCCGAAACCGGGGCGCCGAAGCGGCCGCGCACAGCGTACCAGAGCGCGCCGATCAGGCCCCAGACCAGCAGGGCGACATAGGGCTTCCAGTCCGTGGTCAGGCCCAGAAGCACGACGACGAGGGCGGCGGCGGCGCCCAGCCGCCCCCAGACGGCGACAAAGGCGCGGCTGGGACGGAATACGGCCTGGGCGTGAATTTCCGGATGCTTGCGGGCGATGCGGACCGCCGCCAGGCAGGTGGCGCCGTACTTCAGCAGGGTCGGCACGTTCACCGCCAGGAAGAGGGCGGTCAGGTTCATCGGCGCCAGCAGGCCCAGGGAGCAGAAGCCGAAGGCGACGGCCAGGGCGACATGGGGCGTGTGGAAACGCGGGTGGATGCGCGCCAGGGCCGAGGGCAGGGCGCCCGCCCTGGCCATGGCGTACAGGTAGCGGCTGAACACCATGGCCAGGGCGTTCAGCGACTTGCCGATGGCCAGCACCGCCGCGACGACGATCAACGGCCCGGCGACCTCGTGGCCCATGAAGACGGCGGCGGCGTCCAGCACCGGCGTTTCGCTGGCCGCCAGCTTCTCGGGGCCCAGTACGCCGATGGCGACGCCCGCGACCATCAGGTACAGGGCCATGGCCGACAGGATGGAGGCCGCGACCCCGATGGGGATGGCGCGGCGACTGTTCCTGACCTCGTCGCCGACCTCCGTCGCCGCCTCGATGCCGAAGAAGAGGCCGATCAGCAGCGGCGTCGCCGCCAGGACCCCGCCCCAGCCCTCGCTCATGAAGGGGGTGAAGGCGGCGGGCTTGATCGAGGGCGCGCCCCACAGGGCGAAAACGACGAACAGGATGACCAGGGCGCCCATCAGCAGGGTCTGGACCCGCGCGGCCAGGGCGACCCCGACCAGGTTGAGGCCGAACACCAGGGCGAAGACCGCCAGCATGGTCGGCTTGGTCGGCACGGGGGTCAGCATGGAGACATAGCGCGTCAGCACCAGGGCCAGGATCAGCATGGCCCCCACGCTGCCGACGATGCGAAGCCAGGCGATCATGAAGCCGGTCGCCGGCGACAGGAAACGCCGCGGCCACTCATAGGAGGCGCCCGCCGTGGGCAGGGCCGAGCCCATGAAGGCGTAGGTGACGGCGATGATGAACATGGGCACGGCGGCCAGGACGACGGCCAGCAGCATGGCCGGCCCCGCCAGGGCCGTGGCGGGCGCGATGACCGAGAAGATGGACACGCCCACCGCCAGCCCCATGCCCAGGGCGACCACGGAGAGCAGGCCTACGCCCTGGCGAAGGCGAGGAGCGTCAGCCATGACGGGCGGTCCTTTCACACGAGAGCAGCCAGGCGGCCGCGGCCAGGTCCTGAACGGCGTGGCCCAGGGATTTGTACAGGGTGATGTCCGAAGGGCTGAGGCGGCCGGAGCGCCCGGCGTGGATTTCGCCGATTTCGGCGGCGACATGGTCGTCCGTCACGCGCCCGGCCTGGCGCGCGCGCAGGAACTCGCCGCCGTGGGCCAGGACATGCTCGCGATGGTCGACGATGAAGCGGCTTGCGGCGACCAGGTCGGCGTCGGCCTCGGCGGCGTGAGGACCGCTGGAGCCGACCAGGTTCACATGGGCTCCGGGCTTCACCCAGCCGCCCTGCAGGATCGGATCGCGCGACGCGGTGACGGTGCAGATGAGGTCGGCGTCCCGGACGGCCGTCTCGACCGTCGCGCAGGATCGGACGGCGAAGCCGAACCTTTCCTGCATCGCCCCGGCGAAACGGCGGGCGCCTTCGCCGTCTCGGCCCCAGACGCGGGCCTCGGTCAGAGGGCGGACCGCCGCCATGGCTTCCAGATGCGCCTGCGCCTGGGCGCCCGTCCCGATCACGGCCAGGACCTGGGCGTCGGGCCGGGCCAGGGCGTCGGTCGCGGCGGCGCTGGCGGCGGCGGTGCGGATGCGGGTGATCTCTTCGGCGTCGCCCACGAAGACCGGAGCGCCGCTTTCGGGATCGAACAGGACGACCAGCCCCTGATGCCGTCGCCGGCCGGGATTGTCCCTGTCCTGGTAGACGCTGACCAGCTTGGCGCCGAAACCGTCAGCCGAGGCGGCGGGCATCAGGGCGAAGGTGCGTCCCTCGCCGACCGAGAGAAAGCTGCGCAGGTGCTGTTCGACCCGGCCGGACGACAGGGCGGTCATGGCCTCGCGCATCAGTGGGATGCAGTCGGCGATCGTCAGCCGCGCCCGCACCGCCGCCGCGTCCATGACGATCAGGCCCGCGCTCACGCCAGGGCTTCCAGCAGGCGATCGATATCGGCCGGGGTGTTGAAGACGGACGCCGAGACCCGCAGCCGATGGGCGCCGAGCGTGACCTGAACCCCGGCGCGCTTCAGCCGCTCGCTGAAGGTCTGGCGCGCATCCTTGTAGGCGAAGGCGATCAGGGGGCCGGTGCTGTCCTCTGGCGTCATCGGCTCGAAGCCGAGGCGGGGCAGCTCGCGCCGCGCCTTTTCGATGATCGGCCGGCGCCAGGACTGGATGGCCTCGACGCCGAGATCTCGGATGTAGTCCAGGGACCAGTCCAGATGGGCCACGCCGGTGTTGCTGAAGGTGCCCATGGCGAACAGGCCCGTGGCGTCGTCGCGCGCGCGGGTGACGAAGAGCCGTTCGCCCGGCGGGTCGTAGGGATAGGCATGGCTTGAGAAGGCGGCCACCTGCTGATAGCCGGCCTGGGGGCGCTTCAACTGCGGGATCAGATCGGCGCGGGCGTAGATGAAGCCCAGCCCCATGTCGCCCATCAGCCATTTGTAGCTGCTGGTCGCCAGCATATCGACGCCGGTCGCCTTGACGTCGATCGGCGTCGAGCCGACGGCGTGGACCGCGTCGACGTAGACCCGCGCGCCGTGGGCGTGGGCCAGGTCGCAGACCGCCTTCAGGTCGTGCTGGAAGCCGTTGACGGTCGAGATGGCCGAGACGGCGACCAGGCGCGTGCGGTCGTTCACCGCCGCCTCCATGTCCGACATCAGGATGCGCCCGTCGCGGATCGGCAGGATGACCACCTCCACCCCCGCCCGCTCCAGCTCGTTGTAGAGGTGGAAGGAGCCGAAGAAGTGCAGGGCGTCGGTGACGATCCGCCCGCCCGCCTCGGGCAGGCCCAGGGCGGTCACCGCCATCTGTTCTCCGGCGGAGGTGCTCTGGATATAGGCGACCTCGCCCGGCGCGGCGTTGATCAGGGCGGCGAAGCGGGCCAGCACCGACTGGCGCAAGGGGCCGAACTCATAGCCCTCGGGGCGGCCGTTCATCGCGCGGGAGTCGAGGTATCGCTTCACCGCCTCGCGCGCGCCGACGCTGAACGGATGGACCGATCCGGCGTCCAGATAGGTTCCCTGGATGTCGGGGAACTGCGCGCCGCCGAGGCTGTCGGCCGGGGCGAGACGCGGGGCGGCGGCCGCTCCGCCTGCCGAGGCGGAGGCGGCGGGCAGGGCGGCCGAGGCCGCCAGCCAGGTTCGCCGGGTCAGGCCTTCCGAGGGACGGATCATGTCATTCTCCTCGCCGAAGGGGGCGCGGGGTCAAAGGACGCAGCGGTCGGCGGCGACGCCTTCGACCCGCTCCCAGCGCCAGCCGCTGACGGCCTCGCCGCGCGGCAGGTAGCGAACGCCGTAGGTCTGGCCGTCCCGGCGGATCGTCATCTCCATCATGCGGCTCTCGTCCTTCTGGAGGTCCGGGATCGGCGTCAGGGAGAGGATTTCATCGCCGTTCGCCAGACCGGCGCGCGCGGCGGCCGAGTTCGGACGCAGATCGGCGACCACGCCGAGCCGCATCTCGTCGAAGCCCAGATCATAGGGACGGGCCTGAACGGCGACCGCGCGGAAGCAGGGCCCCAGAGAGTCGGGCAGAGGCGTGATCACCGCGCCCTCGGTCATGGCGTCGAATTCGCGGCCGGCGGCTTCGCCCAGGTCCGCGACCAGCAGGGCGCGCCATTCGGCCAGGCCGGCGGGCTCGCCGCGACGCTGCCGCGCCAGCAGCTCCAGCACCAGGTCGTCCAGCGAGCGGCGGCCGCCGGAGGCGGCGCGAAGCTGGGCGTTGACGTTGGTCAGATACATGAAGCCCCGGCCGTAGGGCACGCGCTGGGCGCGCGCGTCGCTCCAGAAGATCTTGCCGGCTTCGGCGTTGGACAGGCGCAGGTGGGGGTTGGCGTAGTAGCCGTCGGCGCGGCGGTTGACGACGTCCAGCAGGTCGTCCGGGCTCAGCAGGCCCGCGCGATAGGCCAGGGTCGAGGAATAGTATTCGGCCGCCCCTTCGGTGTACCAGGCGGTCATCGGATGGGCGCTGTCGGTCAGGCGCGGCCAGTTGTGGGCCATTTCGTGCGCCAGCAGCATCTGCAGCCCGCCGCCCGTGGTCTGCCCGTTCGCGCCGTAGCCGAACATGAAGGACTTGGCCAGGGCCGTGCCGCCGCCCGCCGGGTAGGGGTTCTGACGGATGAAGACGCGATAGGGCGCGTGCTCGTCGCCGAAAAAGCGGGCCATGTAGGTGTAGAGAGCGCGCGTCTCTCCGGCCAGTTCCTGGATGTCGAACGGCGGCTGGGCCAGCCAGTAGAGGGCGAAGTCGTCGGACCCCGCCTCGGGCTCGCTTGAGACGCTCCCGACGGCGTAGAAGGAGAAGGCCAGGGTGTTGGCCGGAGCGGTGACGGTCCGCTCGCCTTCGCCCAGGCTCCAGACGCCGCGCGCGCCCTCCGGAAGGGCCGACAGATCCCAGTTCAGGGTGATGCGGTAGGGTTGGTCTCCGACCGGCAGGGCGAAGAAATAGACGCCTGCGCCCATCAGGCCGCCAGACTGGGCGCGCAGGTCGAACAGGGGGCCGTTGCGGGTCTCCGCCGACACGGCCCGAGGCGCGGCGCTGTAGGAGACGACCAGGTCGCCCGTCGGCGCGCGCTCGGCCAGATAGCGACGATAGACGCCCTCGGGCGTCGCCGGGTCGTCGACGGCGCGCAGCGGAAGATCGCCCTGGCGGTCGCGCACGCGGATATCCTCGGCGGCGTAGGCGGCGGTGGGCGTGGACACCAGCGTCACCGGCATCCTCAGCAGGGCCTCGCCCGCGGCCGCCTCGGACGGCGGCAGTCGCATTTCGACATCGAGACGGGCCACGCCGCCCTGGCCGTCAGGCCGGGGTTTCAGAACGACGGTCAAAGGCGGGGGCTCGGCCGCCCAGGCGGCGGACGCCGACATCAACAGGAAGCCGATGGCCAGGATGCGTCGCAACATTTCCATTCCCCGACGTTTTCTCTTCACCGTCAGATTAATCGGCGACGCCCGCGAGTTTCATGCAATCAGAATCTTTTAGCGCAAGCGGACGCATCGCTAATGCAGCATTGTCGCGAGAGCTGCATAAATTTGACGCCGAGGGTTTGCGGAGGCCGCCGTCCGGGACTTCCCTTTGAGAGCGAGAGGGGCGCGCCTTCCAGGCGGCGACCTAAGCGCGGGGCATCGCCGGCAGGGCCGGGGGCGTCAGCCCTTGGCGGCCCCCTCGACCACGCCCCGGCAAGCGCCGAAGCCGAGATCGACGAAGCCCGGCGCGCTCAACCGTCCGGTCAAGGTGATCTCGTCGCCGTCTTCAAGGAAGGCGCGGGTCTCGCCGGTCTCGAGCTGCAGGGGTTCGGCGCCGCCTCCGGTTTTCTCCAGAAGACTGCCCACGCCCTCGGGCGTGGGCGCCGAGATGGTGCCGGTGCCGAGCAGATCGCCCGGATTGAGGTTGCAGCCGTTGGAGGCGTGGTGGGCGATCATCTGACCCACGGTCCAGTACATGTGACGGGCATGGGACAGGCTGATGACGGCGTCGGCCATGCCGGCGGCCCGCATGGCGGCGGTGCTCAGGCGGACCTCCAGCGCGAGGGAGAAGGCGCCCCGGGCCTGGTCCTCCGGGTCGTCGAGGTAGGGCTGCGGCGCGGGATCGCCGTCGGGACGAGGGGACTGGGCGACCCGATAGGGTTCGAGCGCCTCGGCGGTGATGATCCAGGGCGAGACCGTGGTCAGGAAGCTCTTCGACAGGAAGGGACCGAGGGGCTGATACTCCCAGGCCTGGATGTCGCGGGCGGACCAGTCGTTCAGCAGGCAGAGGCCGGCGATCCTGGTCTGGGCTTCCCTGATCGGAACCGTCGCGCCGAGCGGGTTCTCGCCGCCGATCCACACGCCCAGCTCAAGCTCATAGTCCAGTCGCCGGCACGGCTCGAAGACCGGCGTCGCTTCCTGGGCCGCCTTCGACTGGCCCCACGGCCGCCGGACCGCTTCTCCCGAAGGCCTCACGGAGGACGCCCGTCCATGATAGCCGATCGGCACATGCTTGTAGTTCGGCAGAAGCGGATCGTCGGGTCGGAACAGGCGCCCGACGTTCAGCGCATGATGAATGCCGACGTAGAAGTCGGTGTAGTCGCCGATGCGGGCGGGCAGGTGCGGCCGCGTCTCGGCGCCGGGGACCAGATGCGGGCGGACGCTCTCGGCTTGACCGGCGTCGGACAACAGGGCGGACAGGCGACGACGCAGGGCGCGGCGCGCGTCGGGCGTCAGGGCCAGCCAGGCGTTGAGGGTCTCGCCCGAGGCGGCCTGAGCCGCCTTCAGCGTCTGGCCCTCGAACAGGCCCGCCGCCGTCGCCGAAGCCATGTCCAGGATCAGGTCGCCGATGGCCACCCCGCCGCGCGCCGCCTCGCCCGGGCGGCTGAACACGCCGTGCGGCAGGTTCTGGATCGGAAAGTCGGGGTGGCCGTTTGCGCTCTCGACCCAGCTGGTCCGCGCTGGGTCATGCGTCTCGTCGAGGCGGCTCATCCGACCACGCCCTTTTCGAATCCGGTCCAGCAGTCGTCGTAGTCGAGCTGCATCAGGGGGGTCTGCTCGGCCCATTGCGTCGTGCGGATGGGCATCCGCGTCTCGAACATGAAGGCCAGGGTGTTTTCGATCTTCATCGGCTTGAGGTCCGCCCTGGTCGCCCCCTCCCAGCTGGCCTGGTCCGGGCCGTGGCCGCTCATGCGGTTGTGCAGGGAGGCCCCGCCGGGGGCGAAGCCGCCCGCCTTGGCGTCGTATTCGCCGAGGATCAGCCCCATGAACTCGCTCATGACGTTGCGGTGGAACCACGGCGGGCGGAAGGTGTCCTCGGCCACCATCCAGCGCGGCGGGAAGATGACGAAGTCGCAGTT